>JAZNKQ010000118.1:0-6772 GCA_045578645.1 Lachnospiraceae bacterium | reverse complement strand
CCGCTGATTTGTGATATCATTATTTGATGTAGTAAACAGACGTTTCGGAAATGATGCGGATGAACGGAGGGGAAGACGATGTCCGATGAAAAGATAAATAAAGGTACGGAATTTGATAAAGCATATGATGCGGATGTTGAGATAAGAAGTGGTCACGAGGAGGAGCTTCAGGCTGCACGTGATTATCTTAATGTGATTTTGAAGGAGGCCGAGGGAACCTATAAGGAGCTTGAGGAGCTTAAGGCAGAAGCAAAAAGGCTTAAGAGTGACGTCAGTGACCGGGATAATGTACTTGAACAGATGAAGGCCGAGACAGCAGAAAGAAAGAAGAAGGACCGGGCTGCAAACTTATGGATGGCATTTGCATTGGTTGAGCTTCTTCTTATAGGAGCACTTATTGCGGTTCTGTTTATTAATTCAGGTAACGGAAAAACAGCTGACAGCGAAAATATCGTGCCGACTTTAGAGGCAGAGGATAATACAGGGCATGAATCTGCCGGTACAGATGTTATGGCGGAAAAGCTTACCGAGAAGCATATGGAAAATCTGGCAGATATGATAGCAGGGGAAACCTCGAAAGAGGGCATGCTGAACGGCAACTTTACAATGAGTGCGGAGAGAATTGACGGACTTGAATATCTGGCATTTAAAAGCAGTGATATAAGCGTATTTTTCAAAAATGAGTATTATACGGATGATATGAGCTTTAGAAAGGCTGTAATCATCGAACGCGGCGGAAAAAGGGTTATATACAATATGAGCTACGATATTGCAGGGCTTTCAAAGCTGTGTCCGGCATTATCCACCGTAAGCGGCAAAGAAGTAATTGTGTTTACCGATTATGAAAGCGGAAGCCGCGGAGTTCCGAAGCTTGTGACCTTGGTTGACTGTGAGTCGCTATATGAGTATCAGGCACTTAATCTGAAGGAAAGAATGAAGGAGCTTGTGAAGCTTGAATTTCTGACTGAGCAGTCAGGATTTGCAGAAGCTCCGATTCTGTTAAAGCTCAAGACCAGCAGGGCAGAATACCGCTATGCCGTTTCCGAGGGCGATTACAATGAAATTACCTATAATGAATATGAGCTTCCGGGACTTGATAATAATTTCCGTATAAGTATTTCGGAAGACGGCATACGCTTTGCTGCATATGTTATGCTCGGTGACAGCTTCTATCTTGGTGAGCTGACCGGGAGTCTGGTTCTGGGTAATGACATGGTAGTGATGAATGAAGTGAAATACGGTGCATTTGTTCCTGCAAATCAGGAGGATGAGGAGCTAAAAGGCATTATCCTTCCGGCAACAGAAGTTCCCGAGAAGTATATTACGATTAGCGGTATGAATGATGAACGCTTTTTCATAGCGATGAGTGATAAGATTGAGCCTTGCAGCTACAGCTGGGAGAATCTTAATACGGACGATCCGAATAACTGGATTTATTATGATGGTGACGGTATGCCGGCATCTGTCAGAGGAATTGACGTATCAAAGTATCAGGGAGATATTGACTGGCAGAAGGTGGCAGAATCGGGTGTTGAATTTGCAATTATCAGGCTTGGCTACAGAGGCTTCGGCGAGGGAACGCTTGAAAAGGATCCTTATTACATAAAGAATATTGAGGGTGCACTTGCGGCAGGCGTTAAGGTCGGCGTGTATTTCTTTTCTCAGGCAATAAACGAGCAGGAGGCTGTCGAGGAGGCTGATTTTGTTCTTGAGCTGATAAAGGATTATGAGATAGCCTATCCGGTGGTTTTTGATACCGAGCGTGTTAAGACCTACGATGCCAGAGCAAATTCACTGTCGCGTGATGTCAGAACGACAATGTGCAAGGTATTCTGTGACAGAATCCGTGAGGCGGGCTATAAGCCGATGATATATGCAAATACAAAGTATATGATTATGGGAATCGACAGAGAGAGACTTACAGAGTATGATATGTGGTTTGCTTACTACGGTTCTGATATCAGATTCCCGTATGATTTCCAGATGTTCCAGTACTCTGAGTCGGGCAGTATTCCCGGAATAAGCGGAGCTGTTGACCTCAATATTTCCTTTGTTGATTATGCGGAGGAATAATGGAACTGTATATTCATATACCATTTTGCATTAAGAAATGTAATTATTGTGATTTCCTTTCCTTCCCGACCGGCTGCCGGGAAGGTGAGAAGGTTATCGGGGAATACCTTTTGGCTTTGAATAGGGAGCTTCAGGCTCATGCGGAGTCGCTTGCCGGAAGAACTGTAGATACGGTATTTATCGGAGGCGGAACTCCGTCAGTAGTACAAGCAAAACAGATGAAAGGCCTGTTGGAGAATATCAGCAGGCTGTTCGTTTTGTCTCCGGATGCTGAATACAGTATTGAGTGTAATCCCGGAACCGTGAATGCGGAAAAGCTAAAGCTGTATAAGGAATACGGGATAAACAGGCTAAGCTTCGGACTGCAGTCGACGAATAACGAGGAGCTGAAGTTTATAGGACGAATTCACACCTTTGAGGATTTCCTTGAGAGCTATCATCTCGCAAGGAAAGAGGGCTTTAATAATATAAATATTGACTTAATGTCAGCACTGCCGCTTCCGTCCGGGGCAGCTTTTTCAGAGGATATTGAACGAATGCGCCTTGATTCGTGGAAAAATACGCTTAGGACTGTTGCCGGATTAAAGCCGGAGCATATTTCGGCATACAGCCTTATAATTGAAGAGGGGACGCCCTTTGGCAACGCTAAGCTTAATCTTCCCGAGGAGGAAACTGAACGTCTTATGTACCGGGAAACAGCCGGGATACTTGGTGAATACGGATATGAGCGGTATGAGATTTCAAATTATTCATGCCCGGGAAAAGAATGCAGACATAATATCGGGTACTGGACCGGTAAGGAATATATCGGGGCAGGGCTTGGCGCGTCCTCGTATGCAGGGGGCATGCGTTGGCGCAATGTATCCGACATGCAGGAATATATTGCAGGCTCGTCATTGCCGCAGAGCATAAGGACTGAGGCAGAACGGCTTGGCGATAATGAGCTTATGGAGGAGTTTGCCTTTCTGGGGCTCAGAATGATTAAGGGAATAAGTACCGGGGAGTTTTCAGAGCGTTTCGGCCGGGATTTCTTTGAGGTTTACGGAAGGGTAGTCGAAAAATATCTGTCATGCGGATTACTGAAGCTTGAAGGCAGCAGGATTATGCTTACTGAAAACGGACTTGATGTATGTAATACGGTAATGGCGGATTTTTTGCTTAGCGTGTAGGCAGAGAGAACTGCGTTGATATGCTGATAATTCGGCATGGTATATTGTCTTACGACGGCTATTTGTTTCTGAGCGAAAGCAAATAGCCATTGCGATATTCCTCGCGACAGGTCGCTCAGAAATGGGGATTAATATGAGTAAGTATGAAGGTCTTAATGATATACAAAAGGAAGCGGTTTTTCATGACAGGGGACCGCTGCTTATTCTTGCGGGAGCAGGCTCGGGAAAGACAAGGGTGCTGACGCACAGGATAGCATATCTGATAGAGGAACGCGGAGTGAGTCCGTACAGTATAATGGCACTTACATTTACCAATAAAGCCGCGAATGAAATGAAGGAAAGAGTGGCAAAGCTTGTAGATACGGGAGTAGAGAATATCTGGGTAAGTACTTTCCATTCGTCCTGTGTCCGCATATTAAGAAGATTTATTGAATCAATCGGATATGAGCGGAGCTTTACAATTTATGATACGGATGACCAGAAGTCCGTGATGAAGGATGTCTGTAAGTATCTGAATATCGACACGAAAAAGCTGAAGGAGAAAACCATACTCGGATATATTTCGAGGGCAAAGGATGAGCTGATTGATGCGGAAACCTTTGAACTGCAGGCGGAAGGAGATCCTAATCAAAAGCGTATTGCGGCGGCTTACAGGGAGTATCAGAAGCGGCTGAGGGCAAATAATGCGCTTGATTTTGATGATCTTATCTGCAAGACCATTGAGCTTTTTCGATGTGATCCTGAGGCGCTTGATTATTACCGCAGACGCTTCAGATACATAATGGTTGATGAGTATCAGGATACGAATACCGCTCAGTTTGAGCTTATAAGGCTTATGGCATGTCATGAGAATGAATACGGTGAGATTGAACATAATCTCTGCGTCGTGGGTGATGATGACCAGTCGATATACAAATTCAGAGGAGCCAATATAAAAAATATTCTGGATTTTGAGAAAAGCTATCCTGATGCATCGGTAATAAGGCTTGAGCAGAATTACCGCTCAACAAAGAATATTCTTGAGGTGGCAAACGGCGTAATTCAGAACAACCGGGGAAGAAAGGCAAAGCGCCTCTGGACCGACAATGCTGACGGCGACCCGATTTCCTACAGGCAATATGAGAATGATAATGAGGAAGCATCGGCTGTTATCAGTGAAATTTCGTCGCGTGTCAGGGAAGGCGAATATGATTATAAGGATTTTGCGATATTGTACAGAACAAATGCCCAGTCGCGCTCCTTTGAGGAAAAGCTTGTGTACCGTAACATTCCCTATCGCGTAATCGGCAGCGTTAATTTCTATCAGAGAAAAGAAATAAAGGATTTACTTGCGTATCTTCGCACAATAGAAAGCGGCAGCGATACCGTGGCGGTTAAGAGGATTATTAATGTTCCGAAACGCGGAATCGGCATCGCAAGTATAGAACGTGTTGAGGCGTACGCAATTGAACAGGGAATCAGCTTTTACGACGCGCTTACGAGAGCTGCGTTTATTCCCGGAATGGCGCGGAGTGCAGGACGCATTGAGAGCTTCGTAAGTCTGATTGAGGTTCTGAAGAGCAGGGTTGCATCGGGCGGAAGTCTTAAGGACATAATTGATGAGATTCTTGAGGCAACACACTATATTGATGAGCTGTACGAGAATGAGGACGAGGAGAAGGTCGATGACCGTATCGGGAACATCAATGAACTCATTTCAAAGCTTGCAGATTATGAGGATAATGCAGTGGAGGGCGGAGAAGCCCCGACACTTGCGGGATTTCTTGATGAGGTTTCGCTGATAGGTGATATCGACAGCTACAGTGAATCAAGTGATATAGTTGTTCTTATGACAATACACAGCGCTAAGGGTCTTGAGTTTCCGAATGTATTTCTTGTCGGTATGGAGGAGGGGATTTTCCCGGGCTATATGTCAATAAATGCTGACAATCCGCAGGAGGAGATAGAAGAGGAGAGGCGTCTGTGTTATGTCGGTATAACCAGGGCTAAGGATCATTTATGGCTCAGTGCGGCAAGGCAGAGGATGATGAGGGGAGAGCTTCAGTTTAATAAGCCCTCAAGGTTCATTGGTGAAGTACCGAGGTATCTGATGAAGGTAACCGGAGGCATGTCGGCATCAAGAGATACGGTTGCCGGAAGCAGCAGCTTTAAAAGCAGTCCCATACGTAATGCCGCAGGCACGTCAATGGGAAGCTACAGCTATTGTCAGCCGGAGCCGAAGAACTTCGGCAGTCTTGAACCGTCCACGCTCGGCTATGAGGTGGGCGATACGGTGAGACATATAAAATTCGGTGTCGGTACTGTCACTAATATCGTGAGCGGCGGCAGAGATTTTGAGGTTACTGTTGTCTTTGAGTGCGGTATTAAGAAAATGCTTGCCTCATTTGCAAAATTACAAAAAATATAAAAAGCACTAGTAAAACCGATTGTGCTGTGGTATCATATACATCATGAAAGAAGTTTTGTTATGCACAATTTAAGAAGGGAAGTGGATATATGTTTAAGTGTTTCAAGAAGAACGATGCAGTTGAGAAACTGAATGAGCTTATCGCTTCATCAAGACTTAATGATCTGTTCCATAAGAAGGAAGAGAAGAAAAAGAACGGTGTTGTAATTGCCCTTGCTATTATCGGTGCGATTGCTGCAGTTGCCGGAATTGCATATCTCGTATACAAGTGGATGAATCCTGATTATCTTGAGGAATATGATGATTATGATGATGAGGATGATTGCCTTGATTTCTTAGAGGATGAGGAAGAGCCGGAAGTAGTAGAAGAAACCGTTGAAGAAGAAAAAACAGAATAACATGAGTTTTTATCTCCCGATTTATTCGGGAGATTTTTTTGACATGTAGTAATTAATACTGTATAATGAGAAAAAGAAGCTGTATTATATGAAACAACAGTATTAATCGGAGGGAAACATGGGGGCTGACAGTGAATACTCGGGCACCGGTAAAAGTGCAGAGAGCAATGATATAAATCCAGACGCAAAAGCAGGTAAGGGAAAGAGAAAAATAAGTAAAAATGATTATATGCAGGCAATAATTGACCGTATGAAGGCAATTACTTATGTTCAGCCTGGGGAGGTACCCAATATAGATTTATATATGGACCAGGTAACGACCTTTATGGACGAGCATCTTGAGTGCCAGAAGCGCTACAGTGATGATAAGCTGCTTACAAAGACGATGATAAATAACTACACAAAGAATGATCTGCTTCCTTCTCCCGAGAAGAAGAAGTATTCAAAGGATCATATGTATCTTTTACTGTTTATTTATTATCTTAAGAATCTGCTTTCGATTAATGATACGCAGAGCATTTTAAATCCGCTGACAGAAATGTTTTTTAAGGCGAACGGCTCGATATCGCTTGAAGAGATATACGCTGAGATATTCAGGGTAGAGAGCGAGCAGGCATTTTCGGTAACACGTGATGTTATCAGAAAGTATAACAAATCTAAGGAAACTTTTAATGATGTATCTGACTCAAAGGAAAAGGATTTCCTACAGACCTTTGCTTTTATCA
>JAZNKQ010000117.1:0-7852 GCA_045578645.1 Lachnospiraceae bacterium | reverse complement strand
AAGCTTGCTTCAACCTATGAGCTTGAAATAACAGGTGATACCGATCTTGCAATTGCGACAGCATCATCGACATTCCCGACTCTTAATCTTGAGCTTTATGAGATGAAGGGAAATGTTAAATACTCAAGGATTACGACTCTTCGTCCCGAGACCTCAACCTCAACAAGCGGAAGTTATTTCTACGCTGTATATGATGAGGACGGAGTAAGAGTTAATACCGGTAATTCAACAGGCTCAATCAGTCTTGTAAGTGTACTTGGCAGTGAGCTCATTAAGTATGAGCCCGGTACATATACCGTAAAGGTATTTAATAAGGTCAACAATAATGCGGTTTATCTTGCCGAGAAGACCTTTACTCTTACAGATACAAAGAGTGAAGCTAAGGTTGTACAGAAGAGCACAACCACGATTAAGCCGATAACCGTGGCGATGACACAGGAGGAGATGAAGGCAGTATTTATGGATTGCTTTACCGTGTCCATCGGTGAGACAATTGTTTCGTCTGCCAACATTGAGCTTGTTAATCCCGTAACGGCTAACGGTCAGATGATAATACGGGATATTATTGTTAAGGACTATGTTACAATCGGCTCAACAGCTTACTATATTAAGTACACCGTAACTGTAAATAAGCAGATTAGAAATTAACGGGATAATGTCGGGAGGACTGTAAAAGTGACATCAGTGATGTACATTTTGCAGTCCTCCTTGTTTTGTATGAGGCATTTTATATTGACAAAAACGGGCTTATATGCTAACATACTTGCGGCAGTAAATGGTTATGGTTTTCTGGGAGGTTTGCGATGCAGATATTACTATCCGGTGCAAAGGTTTTCAAGAACGGTACTTTTATCTCCACAGACGTGTTAATAAGAGACGGATTTATTGTTTCACTTGATGGTTGCCATGAGCAGAGCGGCACCGTTGTTTACAATTTTAATAATAAATATATTTTTCCCGGTTTTACAGATGTTCATGTACATTTGAGAGAACCGGGATTTTTGTATAAAGAGGACATAGAGACCGGAAGCAGGGCGGCAGCGCGCGGCGGCTATACGGATATATGTGCCATGCCGAATTTGTCTCCGGTTCCCGATAGTGCGGAAACTCTTTCGGTTCAGAGTAAAGCAATACGGGAGAAGGCCTGCATTAATGTATATCCCTACGGCAGTATAACTAAGGAAGAAAAGGGAGCGGAGCTTGCGGGACTGGAGGAAATGGCAGGAAACGTAATCGGCTTTTCCGATGACGGAAGAGGTGTTCAGACTGAGGAGATGATGCTTGAGGCAATGGAACGGGTAAAAAAGCTCGGAAGCATTATTGCGGCACACTGTGAGGATAATGCGCTTCTTGGCGGGGCGCATGTTCATGCCGGGAAAATTGCCGGACGGCTCGGAATAAACGGTATTACCTCGGAAAGTGAATGGAAAATGATTGAAAGGGATATAAGGCTGGTTAAGAAGACAGGCTGTCCCTATCATGTATGCCATGTATCGACAAAGGAGAGTGTTGAGCTTATTAGGAAAGCAAAGGCGGAGGGGGTTAACATTACCTGCGAAACGGCGCCGCATTATCTGCTGCTTTCAGAGGAAGACATTCTTGCTTTTCTTGAGGAGCATGAGGAGAGTGAGGCAGGAAGGTATAAAATGAACCCGCCCCTTCGAAGTGAGACTGACAGAAAGGCACTTACAGAGGGTCTTATTGACGGAACGATTGATATGATTGCTACAGACCATGCTCCGCACAGCGCTGAGGAAAAGACCGGACTTACAAGCGGACTTATGGGAATCGTAGGACTGGAAACGGCGTTTCCGGTATTATATACGGGGCTTGTAAAGAAAGGGATAATAAGTCTTGAGAGGCTTGTTGAGCTGATGAGTACTGCTCCCGCGAAGCGTTTTAACATAGAATGCGGAATTGAGGTCGGACGACCGGCAAAGCTTGCGGTCTGGGATCTTGAATCGGAGTACATGATTGACGCAGACAGCTTTAGCTCCAAGGGACGGTTTACACCCTTTGACGGAATGAGGGTTAACGGAAAATGTATTGCATTGGTTTTAAACGAGAAGATTATGAGCTTTTAGTATACATGACAGGAGGAAGCTTATGAAGGATATAAGAAGCAATCTGACAATACGTGAAAATGAACGGATTGCGAAGGATGTATACCGGATGGTTCTGGAGGGCGACGTAAGCCGTATTTCCCGTCCCGGACAGTTTGTAAACATAGCACTTGAGAGGCTGTTTTTAAGGAGACCCATATCGGTTTGCGAATATGATACGGAGAAAAACAGACTGGTTCTTATATACAAGGTGGTCGGCAAAGGAACCGAACAGATGGCAGGGCTAAAGCCCGGGGAAGCTCTTGAGGCGCTCATGGGGCTTGGAAACGGCTTTGATACAGGGCGTGCGGGAGACAGTCCGCTTCTTGTCGGAGGCGGAGTAGGAACGCCGCCTGTTTACGGGCTCGCAAAGCAGCTTGTTTCGGAGGGAAAAAAGCCGACGGTAATACTTGGCTTTAATACGTCGGAGGATGTATTTTATGTGAATGAGTTTGAAGCGCTCGGAATAAAGGTTCTGGTATCAACGGTTGACGGCAGCTTTGGGAAAAAGGGCTTTGTAACGGACTGTCTTGCTGATGCGGGCGGGTACACACATTATTATGCCTGTGGTCCGATGCCGATGCTGCGTGCTTTAAAAAATGCAGCGGTAACAGACGGACAGCTGAGCTTTGAAGAGCGGATGGGCTGTGGCTTTGGTGCCTGCATGGGCTGCAGCATAGAAACTAAAAACGGGCCTAAGAGAGTATGTAAAGAGGGACCGGTGTTCCTGTCGGACGAGGTATTGTAATTAAGAGTATAAAGGAGAATAGTGTGAAAAATCACATTGATATGGCGATTTTTCACACGGCTATTTGTTTCTGAGCGAAGACAAATAGCCATAGCGATATTCATCGCGACAGGTCGCTCAGAAATGGAGCATAGTGTGAAAGATATAACAACAAATTTGAGCGGGCTCAGACTTGATAATCCGGTAATTCCCGCAAGCGGAACCTTTGGCTTCGGGTACGAGTTTGCCGAGCTGTATGATATTAATATATTGGGAAGCCTGTCCTTTAAGGGAACGACGCGTGAGGCGAGATTTGGAAATCCTACGCCGAGAATTGCAGAATGTACGGCGGGAATGATAAATTCCGTAGGCTTGCAGAATCCCGGGATTGATAATGTCATAAGCCGGGAGCTGCCCAGGCTGAGGGCATGCTATTCGAAGCCCTTTATTGCAAATATCAGTGGTTTTTCAATAGATGAATATGCGTATTGCTGCGAGAGAATTGATAAGGAAGACGGAGTCGGAATTATTGAGGTAAATGTCAGCTGTCCGAATGTACATGACGGAGGTATGGCATTCGGCACCGTTCCTGAGACAGCCGCTGCAGTTACCGCTGCAGTAAAGAAGGTAACGACAAAGCCGGTATACATAAAGCTGAGTCCGAACGTTACTGATATTGTTTCGGTTGCAAAGGCATGTGAGGAGGCCGGTGCCGACGGTATAAGCATGATTAATACAATGCTTGGAATGCGGATAAATCTGAGAAACGGAAAGCCTGTTGTGGCGAATAAGATGGGCGGCTTTTCGGGCAGTGCCATTTTCCCGGTTGCGGTGCGGATGGTATATCAGGTGTATGAGGCAGTAAAGATTCCGATTATCGGAATGGGAGGCGTAAGCTCGGCAGAGGATGTAATTGAGCTCATGTATGCCGGAGCATCAGCGGTACAGGTGGGAGCCGCAAATCTTGTTAATCCCTATGCATGCAGGGATATAATAGAGGCTCTGCCGTCAGTTATGGAGAAATACGGAATAGCCTGCCTGAAGGATATTATCGGAAAGGCGCATGAATGATTAAAAATTCAGATAAAACAAATTGCGCAGCATGGTGCGCGGAAAGAGAGGAAGATATGAAAAGAGATGTAATTATTGCCTGTGATTTTTCCGGGAGACAGCAGACGTTGGAGTTTCTTGATTTGTTTACAGAGGAGAAGCCCTTTGTGAAAATCGGAATGGAGCTTTTTTATGCTGCCGGACCGGATATCGTAAGAGAAATAAAAGCACGCGGACATAAGATTTTCCTTGATTTAAAGCTTCATGATATTCCGAACACGGTAAAGAAGGCTATGGCAGTGCTTTCGGGGCTTGATGTGGATATGTGCAATCTCCATGCTTCGGGAACAAAGGCGATGATGGAAGCGGCACTTTGCGGACTCACAAGAGCGGACGGAACAAGACCGCTGCTTATTGCTGTTACCCAGCTTACCTCAACTGATGAGGAAAGAATGCAGAAGGAGCTTCTTATCGGAAGCGGACTTGAGGAAACGGTAATGCATTATGCAAAGAATGCTCAGGAAGCAGGACTTGACGGTGTTGTATGTTCGCCGCTTGAAGCCGGAAAGGTTAAGGAGGTTTGCGGACAAAGCTTTGTTACTGTTACTCCGGGAGTAAGATTTGCCGACAGCGCAAAGGATGACCAGTCAAGAATAACAACACCTGCGGGTGCAAGGGAGCTGGGCTCTGACTATATTGTTGTGGGAAGGCCTATAACAAATGCGGAGGATCCGGTTGCAGCTTACAGAAGGTGTGTAAGGGAATTTGTAGGTTAATATAATTAAGTGAGCAGGATGCGCTTCGTATCCGGAAGGAGGAGAAATGGAAAGAAAGATTGCAAAAGGATTATTATCAATTAAGGCCGTTTTTTTCAGACCCGATGACCCGTTTACCTGGGCAAGCGGAATTAAGAGCCCCGTATACTGTGATAACAGGCTTACACTGACAGCACCCGAGGTCAGAAATGATGTTGAAAATGCGATTGCAGAGACTATTAAGCGTGAGTATCCGGAATGTGAGGTTCTGATGGGCACAAGCACCGCGGGAATCGCACATGCCGCAATAGCCGGACATATACTCGGACTTCCCATGGGATATGTAAGATCGGGTGCAAAGGATCACGGCAGAGGAAACCGTATTGAGGGTCGCCTTGAGGCAGGACAGAAGGTAGTTGTGGTGGAAGACCTTATTTCTACCGGCGGAAGTGTTATAGAGGTAGTTGAGGCACTCAGGGAAGAGGGGGCCAAGGTGCTCGGAATCGTAAGCATCTTTACCTATGGAATAAAGAAGGGACTTGACCGTCTTGCAGCGGCTAATGTAAGAAATGTGAGTCTTACGAATTTTGATACAATAGCAGAGGTGGCTGCCGAGATGAATTACATCAGGCAGGAGGATATTGCGGGCCTGATTGAATTCAGAAATTCATTATAGTTGAGCTTATGTTTAAATAGGAGGAAAGTGTGAAGAATTTAATTGATATTTTGGAACTTTCACTTGAGGAAATAGATGAACTGATTGAAACTGCGCAGGATATTATTGCGAATCCTGCGAACTATGTCGAAAAATGTAAGCATAAAAAGCTTGCAACCCTGTTTTTTGAGCCTTCAACCAGAACAAGGCTTAGCTTTGAAGCAGCGATGCTTGATCTGGGCGGAAACGTACTCGGCTTTTCTGAGGCTTCTTCAAGCTCTGCGGCAAAGGGTGAGAGTGTGGCGGACACCGTAAGGACGGTTGGCTGCTATGCAGACATAATTGCAATGAGACATCCGAAGGAGGGTGCACCGCTTGTTGCATCCATGAAGGCAGGTATTCCGGTTATTAATGCCGGGGACGGCGGACATAATCATCCTACACAGACCCTGACCGATTTGCTTACAATAAAGAGAGAAAAGGGCAGACTGAATAATCTTACAATCGGCTTCTGCGGAGACCTGAAATTCGGAAGAACCGTACATTCACTGATTCAGGCAATGTCACGCTATGAGGGAATTAAATTTGTGCTGATTTCGCCGGATGAGCTTAAGCTTCCCGGTTATGTAATGAGTGAGACTCTTGATAAGAAGGGTATTCCGTATGAGGAAACAAAGGATCTTGTTTCGGCGCTTTCGAAGCTTGATATTCTTTATATGACACGTGTCCAGCGTGAGCGTTTCTTCAATGAAGAGGACTATATCCGTCTGAAGGACAGCTATATTCTTACAATGGACAAGCTTGCGGCAGCAAGAGAGGATCTGACAATAATGCATCCGCTCCCGAGAGTTAATGAAATTGCAGTAGCAGTGGACGATGATCCGCGTGCAGCATATTTTAAGCAGGTTGCAAACGGCAAGTTTATCAGAATGGCACTTATTCTTAAGCTTTTGGGTATAAAATAGCAGAGTATGTTATTGAACGGAGGAAAATATGAATATAGATGGTATTACCAACGGATTAGTTATTGACCATATTGAAGCCGGAAAAGGAATGGAGCTTTATAATGCACTTAATCTCGGTGAGCTTGAGTGTTCGGTTGCTCTGATAAAGAATGTAAGCAGCCATAAGATGGGTAAGAAGGATATAATTAAGGTGGACGAGGTTATAGATGTTGACCTTGATGCGCTGGGCTTTATAGACCCCAATATAACCGTTAATACAATAAAGGACAATGAAATCATCAGCAAGGCGCACATCGAGCTGCCGGAGCGGGTGACACATATTATAAGATGCAAAAATCCGAGATGCATAACCTCGACCGAGCAGGAGCTTCCGCATATATTTAAGCTTACGGATGCCGAAAAGCGGGTCTACAGATGCATCTATTGTGAGACAAAGGCAAAGCCGTAAAGAAAAATATGCAGGCTGAAAGAAAAATAATCAGCTTGACATAAATGGTGAGATAGACTAAATTATAGGTAGCTCTCTGTGACTGACGGAAGATACATATAGTATCGTGGGTCCCGATACCGCATAGTATGGGAAAACACATGGAAGCAGAGGGAATATTGAGCCGACCGTCTGGGCAGTCTGAATTAATTCAGGCTGTCCTTTTATTTTTGCCACAGGGAATCTGTTGCTGATACGAACGGCTCGGTATAAAGCCTGGTACGCTGGGGAATGCAAAGTTAAATTTAAATTCAATTTAAATGGAGGCAGGGCATGGATATTTACAGAAATGCGGATATCGCAGAATTAATCAAGGACAATTCCTATGTAGGAAGAGGAATTATTATCGGAAAGAGCAGTGACGCCAAGAGTGCCGTTTGTGCGTACTTTATTATGGGACGCAGTGAAAACAGCAGAAACAGGGTTTTTATTAAGACTGATGACGGAATTGTAATAAATGCATATGATCCCTCCAAGCTTGAGGATCCGAGCCTGATTATCTATTCACCGGTCAGAACCTATAAGAACAGCGTGATTGTTACGAATGGTGACCAGACCGATACCGTATATGATTTCCTTAAGGACGGCGGAAGCTTTGAGGAGGCTTTAAATACGAGAGAATTTGAGCCGGATGCACCTAATTTTACTCCAAGAATCAGCGGCATAATGGATTTTGCCGATAAGGATTTTACATATAAAATGAATATTCTTAAGAGTGCGGATGCGGCGGGAACAGCCTGCAACAGATATAATTTTGCATACAAGGCACTTGCCGGAACGGGTCATTTCATACATACCTACAATTGTGACGGAAATCCGATACCGACCTTTACGGGTGAGCCGGAGAGAGTTCTGATTCCCGACGACATCGAGACCTTTACGGGATGGATTTGGGAGAATCTTGATGCTGATAATAAGGTATCGCTTTATGTAAGATATACGGATCTTGAAACCGGAGAATACAGTATCCGCATAGTTAATAAGCACAGTAAAGCATAAGCATACGGGAACGTAGCTAAAGCAGTATATATTATAAATAGTGTAAGAAGACGCCGCAGTTTAATTTCCGGTTGGCGCAGAAAGGATATGAAATGAAGGAATTTGAATTAAA
>JAZNKQ010000116.1:0-4925 GCA_045578645.1 Lachnospiraceae bacterium | reverse complement strand
TGCACTTTTTCGCACGGCTATTTGTGCCGAAGCGTCACAAATAAGCAGTATCCGACGCAATACTGCGCGGATTCCTACGCTACGCTTCGGAATGGAGAATAGTATGTCGATAAAAATATCTGTTTTAAACGATTCAAATGTGCTTGCAGCTGCCGAAGGTAATGACTGTGCAATTCTTGTATATAAGGAAGAATATGCGGAGGGTGATTACATAAGCCTTTGCTGCAGCGAGGCCGGTTTCTATGAGGTCCGCCTTGAGGATACGCTTGCACCGTCTCTGGTGTACATCAATGCTCCCGTAAGGTTTTCGCTCCCTCTGAATCCCGATGCCGCAGCCTGCTACCCGCCCCGTTCTTTCCGCGGAGATATGCATCTTCTCACTGTATCACGCGCCGGTGCGGACAAAATCAATGCAAGGCGAAACCTCGCCCTTAACCCGCATGACCAGCACTGTACACTCGGAATGTATCCGCACGCGACAGCAAATGTTGAAACAAGAAACGAAGCGATTTTCTTTGCAAGAAATGCAATTGACGGAATATATGCCAATAACGAGCATTTCCCGTATCCCTTCCAGAGCTGGGGAATAAACAGGAATCCCGCTGCCGAGCTTAAGATTGATTTCGGTACACCAATGGACATCGACAGCATTGTCCTGACATTACGTGCTGATTTTCCGCACGACAGCTACTGGACACAGGTAACCGTCGAGTTCTCTGACGGAAGCCGTGAGGTTTTCAAAACAATCAAGACTTCCGAGCGGCAGGTTTTCTCAGTTCCGTTAAAAAAGCAGATAAGCTTCCTTGTTCTCAAGGAGCTTATTAAAGCCGAGGATGAATCACCCTTCCCCGCTCTTACCCAGATTGAAGCATGGGGTGTTCCGTCAAAATAAAGTTCTTCTTTCTGCTGTAACAAAGACTTCCTATTAATATAAGTAATACATGCTACGACAGCCCTTCGGTGTTGCCGTAGCATTTTTATATCCCGGGCAAACGGCAGTCAGCTTATTGATTGTGTATTATTTAATTTTGTACTTTCTTTGCAAAAACTAAAATCCGTTTTCGTGACATAAATTTTGCAAATACACGATTGTCAAACATCAAATTTTGTGTTACAATACCATCAACGTGTATTCGCATTATTTATGAACAAAAATACATTTACGGAGGAGAAGATATGCATTACTCACAATCCATGCGCTTTAAGCTGCTGACCTTCATCGGCGCCCTGCTAACAGTAGTATGTATTGCTTTCATTCTGTTCGCGCTTATTGCAACAAAAAGGCAGATATCCTCAGGCAATACCGAGAAATCCATTGCCCAGAGCAATACGGCAAAAGCCATACTTAAAGAATTGAATGATTCAGTAACCAAAAATGCCCTGCTAATCGCAGGACAATCAGGCAGTGTTTTGCAATCGGCTCTAAAGGGTTCCGATTCATCAGGGCTTAGCGAAACCGCTTTAGCACTATTGGCAACAACAGGCTGTGACACAATTTCTTTAACCGATATATCAGGAAACACATTGCTGAGTGTTAATTCAACTGCCGACAGTAAAACACTTTCAAGCGACGAAATATACATATCCGGCATAGCTCCGGTAACAGATAATGCCGGAAATCAAATCGGAACACTTACCCTTAGAAAACGACTTGATAACGATACTACCCTTATCCGATTTGCGGAGGCCTGCGGATGTGATGTTGCCATTTACAGTCAGGGAGCATTAAAGAATTCCCACTTTAATGAAGCATCTTCGTACACACCCATCGACACACTTTCTGCAGAAATAACGGCAAAGCTTGAAGCCGGCGAAACAGCCTTTGAGGTACTCGCCGTTAACGGAAATCAGGTTATTACATGCTATACTCCCATTTTTAACAATGACCAAAGCTTAGCCGGTGCTGTTATGACCGCTCCGGAATTCTATCAGAATTCTTGGCTGGTAATCATGTGGCTCATAATATTCCTTGCGGTTCAACTTGTAATTTATCCCGTAATAGCTTACTACCTGAAAAAATTTACCGCACCGATTCAAAGGACAAGTCATGAAGCCGAGCGTCTCGCTACCGGTGATCTTGATGTAGAAATTGAAATCAACAGAAAGGATGAAATCGGAGTCCTGCAGAACGCAATGCACAGTCTTGCAGAAGCAATGAGAGATCAGGCAACCGTCATAAGCCATATCTCAGCCGGTAACCTTACTGACAGCTATACACCAAAATCAGCTGAAGACCGCATGGGTAATAACATCGTAAAGCTTCTGTCAAATAACAATAAAATGTTAAGCGACATAAGAACTGCCGCAGACCAGGTAGCAAGCGGTGCATCACAGATTGCCATGGCAGCCCAGAGCCTTGCGGAAGGCAGCACCGAGCAGGCTGCGACCATAGAACAGCTTTCATCAACCATTACAGAGGTCGGACGTCAGGCAGGTCTCACGGTAGAGATATCACATCAGGCAAGCAGCGATGTTGAAAGTGCAGCTTCACTTATCAGACAAACCGTTGAATATATGGAGCAGATGAACGAAACCATGCGCGACATCGCCGACAGAGGCCAGAAAATCTCAAGCGTCAATAAGGTAATCGATGACATCGCATTCCAGACAAATATTCTCGCCCTGAATGCCGCAGTTGAAGCCGCACGCGCAGGACAGCACGGAAAGGGCTTTGCGGTAGTTGCCGACGAAGTAAGAAGCCTCGCTTCCAAGAGTGCCGAAGCGGCTCAGGAAACAGCTTCACTTATTGAAAGCAATATCGCAATTGTTAAAAAGGGTGCTGAAATCGCCGATATGGTGACAAAGAGTATGGAGAATGTACATCAGATAACCGAACGAACCGTTCATTCGATAGGCACAATGAATTCCGCTTCTTCACAGGGCAGCGACGCACTCGCAGCTTTAGTAAACGAAATACAGCAGATTAATCAGGTTGTTCAGGCAAACAGTGCAACTGCCGAGGAAAGCGCTTCTGCTTCTGAGGAACTCAATTCACAGAGTTCTCTCCTGACCGATATTGTTGCAAAGTACTCATTAAAAAGTTACTAATTAAAAGGTAATAAATCGAGTAGGAGGGAAATTTAACTAAATTTCCCGACCTCTCACACCACCGTGCGTACCGTTCGGTACACGGCGGTTCAATCAACTTAACAAGTAACACACCTTTCGGTGTAGTAATCTAACATTGAGACTAATCCAAATGAGGTTAGTCTCTTTGTACTTATAGCCTTTTGTATCCATCCATTGTGGGCAAGTCTTGCATATCTGTCTCCGCAATACGCTATTTTAAATGCTGCCCATCTTGGTACATCAAGCTTCATAAGGTTCTTTGCTCTGTTTTGTGGAGTTTTCCAATGTTTCCAAATGCACATGCGTAGTCTGTACCTGATGCTACCATCTAGTTCTCGACAGAGTGTTTTCATACTTCCAATTTTAAAGTAATTTATCCAACCTCTGATGAGTTGATTTAATTTCTCCACCTTGTAGCTGTTGCTAACGCCCCAGCTACGGCATGCGAGTTCTTTCATTCTTTTCTTAAACTTCGCTACTGATTTTGTATGAGGTTTTGCCTTAAACTGATGTGCTCTTGTGTCAAAGTAGAACCCAAACCCAAGGTATTTAAGCCCGCTTGGTCTGTCTACTTTACTCTTTGTCATGTTGACCTTGAGACCTAGTTTCTCCTCAATAAATCGAGATATGTTTCTCATTACCCGATTTGCAGACATTTCACTTCCAACCATAATAATACAGTCATCTGCATATCGCACAAAGTTAAGCCCTCGCTTTTCCATTTCTTTATCAAGTTCATTGAGCATGATGTTTGCCAGTAACGGCGAAAGATTTCCTTCTTGCGGTGTTCCCACAATAGAATCCTCATATTCATCGTCAATCATGATTCCGCTGACTAGATATTTCCTTATGATAGAGATAATATCTCCATCTTTTATAGTTCTGCCTATGATAGTCATAAGCTTGTCATGGTTTACCGTGTCAAAGAACTTTTCCAAGTCAATGTCTACAATCCAATCGTTACCATCATTCATCATGTCAAGTGCTGTTAGGATTGCTTGCTGTGCACATCTATTCGGTCTGAATCCATAACTATGTTCATGGAATTGTTCCTCGTAGATTGGTGTTAATACCTGTGCAATGGCTTGCTGTATGAATCTGTCTGTTACTGTTGGTACTCCTAGGTTTCTGACACCGCCATCAGGCTTTGGTATCTCCACTCTTCGTACTGGTTGAGGTTTATACTTTCTTGTCCTCAACTGTTCCTTGATGATTTCGCCGTTCTTTTCAAGATGTTCTTTGAGTTCCGTGTACTTCATTCCATCCACTCCCTCTGCACCTTTATTTCGTACGACTTGCAGATATGCTCTGTTGAGATTATCGCTAGATAAAATCTGCTCCATTAGACTACTTGTGTCCATGCGTTCTTTCCTTTCCGTTTCGCTTGATTTGACCATCTTTTACCCGATTGGTTACGGCAGATGTTGCCATTTCTGCAATACAAGACATACTCAAACTTATTGATTGTTCGCCCCTTTGCTCCATTTCCATTACAGAAACTTCTTCACTACTATGGGCTCGGCTGACTTCTCACAGTTCGTTGTTACTAGGCTAATGGAACCTCTGTGAGACCTCCACGCTTAAGGTGCACGCTCTTTCTCTCCATATATCCGCCACATTTACTCTGCTACTACAAAAGTGATAGTTATTAGACTTCGTTGCTTTTAGCCAACTTATCTCTCATAGCCTAGCCTTATATGTGATTTCTGTCCGTCGGACCAGAGATTTGCTTACAGCTTCCTTCAGATTCCATCTCACGATGGACACCCTTGCTGTTCAACTATACACTTCCCACTATCTGGGCGTGTTCGGGACTTTCACCCGTTAGAGCGCGCCCATGGCGCGCAAACTAAAAA
>JAZNKQ010000115.1:0-7200 GCA_045578645.1 Lachnospiraceae bacterium | reverse complement strand
TCCTTGTCACCGGCAGCCACGGCAGCAAGTACCTTCTTTGATAAAGTCTTAACTCTTGATTTGATCATTCTGTTTCTTAAAGTCTTGGTCTCGATAACCTTTATTCTCTTCTTTGCAGATTTGATATTTGCCAATTGATTCACCTCCAAACATAAATGTTTTTGATGACTTATATGATGAATCCGGACACGGACGTTTCATCACACACATACGAGTTAATAATAGTAGAATTACGCATAATTGTCAATACTAATAATGAAATAATTTGCGGTAAATAATAAACAGCATAATTTAGAAAAGCGAGGAATAGAATATGTCAGATAGGCTTTATTCCAGAACAGATCTTGCCTTGGAAGAGCAGGAAAAATATGAACAGGATAATGTTGAAATAAGCGGTGTTGAGCTGACCAGAGATGAAAAGGAAGGGATAATAACAACAAAGGTTAATATTTTTAATAAAAACGGTGCCGGTCTGATGGGAAAACCAATGGGCAATTATATAACAATAGAGGCGCAAAAAAGTGTAATTATCGGACATGAAGGAAAATGCAGAATGATAAACAGCATTTCCGGACAGCTAATTAATATTCTGTCAAAGGATAAGCCGGATTCGCTTCTGATCGTAGGACTGGGGAACAGAAGTATTACTCCGGATGCACTCGGACCGTTTGCGGTTGATAAAATTATTATTACAAGGAAGGTTACATCCGAAATTGAAGCTGATTCGGTGAGTGTAAGTGCAATTGCACCGGGGGTTATGGGACAAACCGGCATGGAAGCGGCAGAGATAATTAAAGCAGTTAAAGAGGAAATTGAGCCAAAAGTAATAATTGTTATAGATGCGCTTGCGGCGAGAAGCATAAACCGCCTTAACACTACGATTCAGATTACGGATACAGGAATAAGTCCGGGGTCCGGAGTCGGAAATAACAGAGCAAGTATTAACAGCGAGCTGCTCGGGGTACCCGTTATAGCTGTTGGTGTACCTACAGTAGTTGATGCAGGGACAATTGTTCGTGACAGAATTAATAATGTGCTTGAAAAACAGGAATTTACCGGAAGAGAAAGGGACATTTTCTTATCTCAGTTTTATGAGGATGAGCTTGATCTGATGTTTGTTACACCAAAGGATATTGATGAAGCCGTGAGGGGAATGAGCGAAATTATTGCAGAGGCGATTAATCTTACCGTAAGGGGTTTAGTGTGAAAAGAAGAATAAGGCTTAATAATAATATAAAAGCTGTAGCAGTGGTATTTGCTGCCATGTTTTCGCTTATTCTGTCAGTGTGCTTTATGCTTTCAAAAATCGAAAAAAATGAGACTGAAAGCATTACGCCGGCTGAAAACATAAGCAGTGATGAATATATAGAAATAAATTATGAGAATGATGATTTTCAAAATAGTGTAAAGAGCGGTGAGCTTATAGTTGATGTTATAGAACGTAATGAACAAAATAATAATATGCTTAATGATGAGGAAGCTGTATCCGCTGTAATGATTATGGAGGATATTAATAAAAAGTACTATAATTTTAAGGATTTTGATGAGACAATAAATTCACTGTATATAGTTGATTCATCAACGAAGGCAGTAAGCGATGTATTCAGGTTTGATGAAATGATTGCCATGGATCTTACGATAGGCTTAAACAGAAAGAAGCCGCAAATACTGATATACCATACTCATGCGTCCGAAGCCTATAAAGACAGCAGAGATGGTGTTGAGGAAGATACGGTTGTAGGGGTAGGGAGCTATCTGAAAAAGCTGCTTGAAGCAAAGGGCTACGTGGTATTGCATGATAAAACCGCATACGACAGAAAGGACGGCAAGGATAACAGAAATTACGCTTACAGTACAGCTAGACCTGCAATTGAAAAAATACTTGAGGAAAATCCAAGCATTGAAATAGTGATTGACCTGCACAGAGACAGCGGAGAAGCCCGAGTAGCGGAAATAGACGGAGTTAAAATGGCAAAGATAATGCTTTTTAACGGGCTGAGCAGAGATAAAAAAGGACCGATTGATTATCTGTATAATAAAAACATTACGGCTAATCTGGCATTCAGCCTTAGGACAAAGCTGTTCGGAGATATAATGTATCCGGGGCTGTTCCTTAGAATTTATTTGAAGAATTACAGATATAATATGCATCTGTGTGAAAAGTATATGCTGGTTGAAAACGGAACGGTGAATAATACTGTTCAGGAAGCAAAAAATTCAATGGTGCCTTTTGCCGAAGTTTTACATAAAATAATATCACAATAGCTTGTAAGATTTTTTTGTGTGTTGTATAATCAGTGGGTATGGACACCTTAAAGGACATAAATAGCGTAAGGAAGTATAAATAACATCCTTTTGCGCAGAAAAGAGGAATTATGGCACGTATTATTGTAATTGGCGCCGTGAATGTTGATATTTGCGGTAAGTCTGATTCGCAGCTTCTTCTTTATGACAGTAATCCCGGAATCAGCAGGATTTCTTTTGGCGGAGTCGGAAGAAATATAGCTGAGAATATCTGCAGACTTGGTGAAGAAGTCGATATGATTACCGTACTCGGAGACGATCTTTACTCCAATGAGCTGATTGCTGCGTCAAAGGGGCTTGGAATTAATTTTGAGCATTCCATGTTTGTACCCGGCGGAAGATGTTCCACCTACATAAGTATAAATAATAATGACGGTGATATGATGATTGCTGTCAGCGACATGGAAATTTATCAGAACATGACGATAGAATTCATTGAAACAAAGCTTGATTTTATTAACAGCCACGAGCTTGTTTTCATGGATACCAATCTGCCGAAGGCAATTATTGAATATGTTGCCGAGCATTGTAAAAAGCCGCTGATTATTGATCCGGTATCAACAACAAAGGCTCACAAGATTCTCGGTATACTTGATAAGGTGACGGTAATAAAGCCGAATATCTATGAAGCTGAGGTTCTTACCGACATTAAAATCAATGATGACAATGATGTTAAGCGAGCAGCAAGGGTGCTTGTTGAAAAGGGAATAGACAGGGTATTTATTTCCATGGCAGATAAGGGAGTATATTTTACAGACGGTGAGAAGAGCGGTGTATGCAGCCCCTATAAGCTTGAAGTAATAAATACTACAGGCTGCGGTGATTCCTTTGTTGCTGCATCAAGCTGGGCGATGTTAAACGGAAGCCAGCTTGAAGATATGGCTAAGGCCGGTGTTTGCGCATCTGCATTATGTGCCAATTCACTTGATACTATTAACAGAGAAATTACCGGTGAAAAGGTAGCTTCGATGATGAAGACACTTGAAATCAAAAGGGATATATAGGAGGATAAAGATATTATGAAGCTTGAAGATTATTTAGTTATTTCAGACAGCGTAAAAGAGGCACTTGCATCAAATAAGCCGGTAGTTGCGCTTGAATCAACAATTATTTCACACGGAATGCCTTATCCCAAGAATGTTGAGACAGCATTAAGTGTTGAGAAGATTGTTGAAGAGAACGGTGCAGTTCCTGCTACAATAGCAATTATAAAGGGTAAAATTACAGTCGGTATTTCTAAGGATGAGATTGAATACCTCGGCAAAAAAGGAACAGAGGTTAATAAGGCGAGCCGCAGAGATCTTGCTGCATTACTTGCCGGCGGTCTTGATGGTGCCACAACTGTTGCTACGACCATGATTGCTGCTGCAATGGCAGGTATTAAGGTTTTTGCAACCGGCGGTGTCGGCGGTGTGCACAGAGGTGCTGAGACTACGATGGATATAAGTGCAGATCTTGAAGAGCTTGCAATGACAGATGTAATGGTAGTTTGTGCGGGCTGCAAGTCAATTCTTGACCTTGGTCTTACGCTTGAATATCTTGAGACAAAGGGTGTTCCCGTAATCGGATATAAGACAAAGGAATTACCTGCATTCTACACAATCAAGAGCGGTTTTGGCGTTGACTACAGAATGGACACGCCTGAAGAAATTGCAAAATCCTTTATGGTTAAGCAGGTTTGCGGACTTAAGGGCGGAATGCTTGTTGCAAATCCTATTCCTGAAGAGTATGCAATGGATTTTGATTATATTAATGAGAATATTAATGCAGCAGTTGCAGAAGCTGAAAAGCTCGGTATTAAGGGAAAGGAAACTACTCCGTTCCTGCTTGATAAGATTCAGAAGCTTACTGCAGGTAAGAGTCTGGAATCGAATATTCAGCTTGTTTACAACAATGTAAGACTTGGTTCTAAGATTGCAAAATGCATGACTGAAATGTAATAGATTTGGGGAGAAGGGGTTATGAAATTAAACTATAAGCGTACGTTTTTTATCGGTCTGGCTTTTCTGTCAATATGTGCCTTCTGGCAGCTGTATGACAATATAATTCCGCTCATATTAAAGAATACCTTTGAGCTCGGTGAGTCGGGTACCGGTATTATTATGGCACTTGATAATGTATTGGCGCTGTTTCTTTTGCCTTTACTTGGCGGACTTTCCGATAAGGTAAATACAAGACTCGGAAGAAGAACTCCGTTTATAATCTGCGGAACGGCTGTAGCAGTAGTATTTATTGTTTTACTTCCGTTTGCGGACAGGCAGAAGAACTTTGCATTTTTTGTTGTAGCGCTCGGACTTGTGTTACTTGCAATGTGTTCGTATCGTTCACCTGCAGTTGCATTAATGCCCGATCTTACACCTAAGCCGCTCAGAAGCAAGGCAAATGCCGTTATTAATCTGATGGGCGCTTTGGGCGGAGTGTTTACTCTGGCAATGATTATGCTGGTTGTTCCCAAAACTGCAGAGGGTGAGCTGCCTGATTACAGAATGCTGTTTATTTGTGTAGCGGCCCTTATGGTGGTTGCAGTCGTTGTTCTTGTGCTTACCATCAGGGAAAGAAAGCTTTCAGAGCAAATAATGGCTATGGAAGAAGCCGAGGAGCCGGAAGAGACAAGCGGAACGAATACCGGAAAGCTTTCAAAGCCTGTACTTAAGAGTCTGATTTTTATTCTTTTATCAGTTTTCTTATGGTTTACTTCGTATAATGCCGTTACGACAGCTTTCTCGCGTTATGCCGAAGAGGTATGGAATCTTAAGGACGGCGGTTTTGCGGATTGCCTTATGATAGCAACTGTTGCTGCTGTTATCAGCTATATACCGATTGGTATAATTGCAAGTAAAATCGGCAGGAAATTATGTATTATGGGCGGCGTAATGCTTATGACACTTGCGTTCCTTGCAGGCTGCTTCTTTGATACATATTCGCCGCTTATAAATGTTGTATTTGTTGTAACGGGCTTTGCCTGGGCTGCAATAAATGTTAATTCATATCCTATGGTAGTTGAAATGAGCAAGGGCAGCAATGTCGGCAAATATACCGGATATTATTATACATTTTCAATGGCAGCGCAGATTTTTACACCGATTTTTTCGGGAATACTGCTTGAAAATGTCAGCTACAGAACCTTGTTTCCGTATGCGGTATTCTTCTCCTTTGCTTCATTTATTACCATGATTTTTGTAAAGCATGGAGATTCGAAGCCTCAGAAGAAGAAGAGTGTAATTGAAAACTTTGATGTTGATGATTAATCCTCAAGCATCAGGTAACAAAGCTTAATATATGTCCTTAATTCGGGCTCATCGAAGCTAAGACCCGTAAGCTGTTCGATTTTGCTTATACGGTAAACTAATGAATTTCTGTGAATATTAAGCTTTGCTGCGGTTAACACAAGGTTTCGTTCATAATCAAGATAAAATGAGAGAGTTTTTGAAAGCTCTGTATTATGCTTATTATCATACTCACGAAGTGTTGCGATTGCGGGATGTATGATATCGGTAATAACATTATTTTTGATAATATTACATGCGTAGGGGAGAAGATATTGCTCACAATAGCTTATTTTCTCTCCTTTTTTCATGCCGTAATTAAGGGCGAGCGATGCCTGAATATAGTTCTTACGAAGATCAAATATATCCCTGAAGGAAAAGCTTATTCCTATGGAATAGCTTTCTGTGTTAATCAGCTTTCCGATGCGAGCAAGAAGCTCGTTAACGGTTGTATTTTCAATGTTTGCAATGATAACAATACAATCATCGTAAAGCAGAGAAAAGGCATTCGGAACGCTGTTAATCAGAAGAAGAAAATCAATATCTGATGAATCAATGGTTTTGCCTGTATTACTCAGCTTAATTAATGTTTTCATATCGTTTTCATACCATGAAAGTGTTTTCAGATATTGAATTGTTTCTGTGTGATTTACCGTTGCATTATTTAGAAGGTCTTTAAAAAGCTTTGTTTCTGTTGCAAAGGAATGTGCTGTATTATTAAGTGTAATAAATTTTTCCGCAACGCCTGAAATATAGCTGCAAAGCTCTAAAAAGCCGGGTGTAATACATTCTTTATATGAGATGAAATATAAATTTGCCGAATACTCACCGTTGATATACAGATTAGTAATAACGGTACAATAGTTATTGCTGTATTCAAAAACATAAGGCTTTTTTGAAGCACGGTTAATTAAATACAGATGGTTAAGCTTTGAAAGCGTATCAATATCAAGATGTGAGGTTTTGATATAGTTCATGAGGGTAGATCTGTCATGATAGTTTTCGTTTATTCCGGAATATGAAATAAGATTAAAAAATGCATCTGAAACAACAATCGGCTTGCTGATAAAGGATGAACAATAGTCAATAAAGCTTTGGAATGATTTACCGCTGAAAATAAGCTCATTGAGCTGCATTTCGGCAGTTGTATATTTATGATACAAATCCAGAATTATATTGATTATTGTATTCTGATTCGTTAAATTCCTGAATGTAAGTCTATTGTTACCTTGTGTGCAAATGATACTAAAGATACGTATATCACCGCTTGAATGGGCTTTTGAAATGTTGAGTACATCGGGGGCCGGAGCGGCATTAAACTCATCACCGAGATGAATACCTGTTATTAATGTTGAGCCGGATGGAATATATGCTTCGAAATCAAATGATTTTAGCTCGTCTGCTAAAATATTCATTGTCAGATTCATGATTTATAGAACTCCTTTGCCGTGATTTTGCATTTGTGATAATGATATTTAGCTATGAAAGATAAAGTTATCTTTTCTTCTCACAAAACAACTATAGTACGAATGATACAAATAGTCAATTTATATTATGCAAAAGTTCATACGAATGATATGTTGAAAAAATTAATTTTGGTGATATAATATTTTTTGTTGGCATTGTTAAT
>JAZNKQ010000114.1:0-12648 GCA_045578645.1 Lachnospiraceae bacterium | reverse complement strand
AATTTGAGTATAATACATACATCCGAGATTTCTTCGAAGATAATCAAGGAAGAAGCTTGGATGAAGCTATTACATGTTGGAAATATAAAAAAAGTTTGCAAGGACACAATCGTTATGAAAAGTCTGACCTCGTTGCGTTAGACCGCCATATTTCAGTTTGGGCATGAGTTTGCCGGGAATTAAAAGTGAATAGAAAATGACTTTGGAGACACTGTGGAGAAATCTACAGTGGCTTTTCTCATGCGATGAACTGTAGGGGTACTGAAAAGACCTTGACATTTCGTTTTAGGATGGACCGGATACAATTTGAAGTGACGATAGCGAGGCTTTCGTAATGACGAGCATGCAAGCAGCGGCGGCGGGCGCATGTCTGAGCCACGAAGTGGCGAGTTAGCGCAGGAGCCGGAGCGAAAAGGCGCATGCGAGGAATAGAAAACGCAGCGTGTCACAAGAATTCTATCCGGTCCGTCTTGCGGCGTCCGGTAAATGGCGTCCGGTAAATGGTGTCCGATAAATGGCGTCCGGGAAGAACCTGCCACTGTTCAACGGCCGTCTACTACCCAACCTCCGGCCCTGCACACATGCATATTGCAAATATTCAAGAATCCTAATATAATAACTCAATATAGAAATTTGCAAAGGAAATTACTATGGATATCAGATGTGCGCAGCAGAGTGATTTTGATAAGGTGGTATCATTTTATAAATATGTGATTCGTGAAACCCATGAGATTGAGAAGTATGCCCGCTGGGTGTACGGACAGCATCCGACAGATGCGATAATACAAGGCTATATTGAACAGAAAGCCATGTATATTCTTGAGGAAAAGCAGCAGATAATAGGAGCAATGGCTGTTACCCTGTTTCAGGGAGAGGACTATCACAGTATAAACTGGAATGCAGATGCAGCTGACGACGAGGTGGCGGTAGTACATATTTTATGTATCAGCCCCGATTGGCAGAAGCAGGGTATCGGAAAGAAAATGGTCCGTGAAAGCATTAATATCGCGGAGAGGGAAAGGAAAAAGGCTGTTCGTTTGGATGCGCTGGCAAGCAATACTCCTGCGCATAATATGTATCAGTCGCTCGGTTTTGAATACAGGGGCAAGCAAAATCTGTATGCTGAAAATACGGGTTGGACCAACTTTTTGTTCTTTGAATATGAAGTAGGAGTGTAAGAGACGTTTCTGTTAATGATTACATAATAGTAAAAGAGGGTGCCGGGCACCCTCTTTTGTTGCATATAAAACAATATTATTCCGCAGGTATGTATTCGAATGTAATATACAGCGTCTCGATATTTCCGAGAGTAGCGGCATCAAGAATGCAGGGAGCGAGCCCTTCGGTGCTGCCGTCAATTGTGCGGACTCCGTCGGGAACCGCAGTAACCCATGAATTATAGAGATTAACACGTGTGCATTTTGCATCGTCTGAGGTTGTGTACGGCTTTGCAACCATTGAATAGCTCTCGCCGTTTACCTGAATGTCAGTGATGTTAATAATATAGTCGGGGAACAGGGTTTCGCCGTTTGCGATAGCTAATGCGGCGAAAACGGTGCTGTTGGCAAAGCCTGTGCCGGTTCCGGTGAAATCAAGACCGACGGTATAGGTTCCGGCGCCTGTCACTTCGGCATCCGTCGCAATCATGCCATCTGTAATTGCTGTAGGGTCATAGGTATCACCGACACTATACATGACAGCCCAGTCGCTGCTGTTAAACATAAGCCATGCAACTGCTTTATCCTCGGGAAGTGAAAACGCGCTGTTGCCCTCGTTAGATTTAACACTTCTGAGGATGTTCTTCATATCATCAAGCGCATCATACATTACATCCTCGGGAGAAATTTCGCTCTGCGCCTCAAGACTGTGAGCGGCAAAAACCTCAGCGACTCCTTCGTCAAGGAATTTAAGGTCCTTTCTCACAAACTGGCTGCTGGTATCCCAAAGCATGGGGCAATAGCCGTGATAGTCACAGTTATCGAGGAAATTCTCGAAGAATTCGGCACTGTTCTCCTTGATTGTATTCTTATCGGTGAGAGATACTGTATATTCACCGATGATTACGCCGTAGCCCTGCTCGGTGAACTTAGTCATCTTTTCGAGATTGGTGTTCATTTCCTCGTAGTTCTTTGAGCTTCCCCAGGTTGAAAGGCTTGTGTTTCCGCAATAGCCCCACGGAGTATAGTAATGTACGGAAATAAGCAGCTTATCCTTTGCGGTGTCTGCAGGCATCTTGAAGCGGTCATCGCAGGTCTGGTCAATATCGGTACCATAGCCGGGGATAAGAAGGAAACGCTGCTCGTTGTTGCCGCCGATACCGCGGATTGTGTCAACGAAAACCTGATTAATTTTGTTTGTCATTTCATAACACTCATCGGTGTCAAGAGTACCTGAATCGGCACAAATATCAATGTCATTAAGACGGTTGCCGAGCTCCTCGTTAGCACCCTCAAAAATGAGCTTGTAGGAATAATCCTTAAAGCGTTCTCCGATTTGTGTCCACATTGAAATGTACATATTCATGGCCGCTTCTCTGGTTTCGGGGGTTGCGGAGCCGAACATTCCCCACCAGCCGCCGTCCCAGTGGTCATTAACAATGACGTACATGTCACAGTTTAATGCATAATTAACAATTTCCTCGACTCTGTCAAGATAAGCGCTTCCGATTGTATAATCGCCGGTTTCGAAATTCATCATATTCGTCCATGCAACAGGGATACGAATACTGTCAAAGCCGGCCTCCTTCATGGAAGATATAATCTCCTGAGTAGTAACAGGCTGTCCCCAGAAGGTTTCGTAGGCACTTACATTTGCGGAGGTTCCGAGGGTACTGCGACCGTATGCCTCCATCGTGTTACCGAGATTGATTCCGTTGCCCATAAGCGCTGTCAGCTCAAGTGAGGTCAGAGGATTTTCCTCTGCCGCGGGAGGAGTGGGTGTGACCTCCTCGGTGGGAACGGGGGTTGCTGTTGCCGCAGTATTTTCGTTCTTATTCTGCGTATCGGTTGTTTCGCTGTTGCTGCCGCAGCCTGTTATCGCGAAAGCAAAAAGCGCAAGCAGACAGAGCAGAATGCACATTCTTTTTTTCATATTAATCTCCATTTCTGAGCGACCTGTCGTGAGGAATATCATAATGGCTATTTGCTTTCGCTCAGAAACAAATAACCGTGTGAAAAATCATATTTATATTATTTTTC
Source organism: Lachnospiraceae bacterium (assembly GCA_045578645.1). Lineage (GTDB taxonomy): Bacteria > Bacillota > Clostridia > Lachnospirales > Lachnospiraceae > RUG11977. The sequence goes on along the minus strand of JAZNKQ010000114.1, from coordinate 9,451 downwards.
ACATTAAGCCTCCGATTTGAAGTGTTGAACGGAGAATGCGCAAAAAATATCAGATGGTAATTTCGCACATTGATTCTCCTGTAATATGCGCCGTGTTTAGGCACATTTTATATAGAAATTTTACTATACAAGTTTACGGCGGAGTACAGTAAAAATTTTATGTTTTTTGCTACTTAAATCCACATTGAAGCGTATTGACATTGCAACATTTTGCAGTAAAATGACTATAAAGAAAATAGGGTGAAAAGGTGAAAAATGCAAAGAAAAAGCAATAGAATTGATGTGTGCGGCGGACCGATATTAAAGAATATGCTGAAGTTTTCCGTCCCGCTGATTTTCTCCGGACTTCTGCAGCTTCTGTTCAATGCGGCAGATGTGGTTGTTGTCGGGAAGTTTGCGGGAGAGGAATCACTTGCGGCGGTAAGTTCAACAGGTTCGCTTATTAATCTGCTTACAAATCTCTTTCTCGGAATGTCCGTAGGTGCGGATGTTATGGTTGCACGGCATATCGGGGCAAAGCAGGAGGAAAGGGTAAAGAAGGCAGTACATACAGCTATGCTGCTTGCAGTATTCTGCGGCATTCTGCTGACTATAACAGGTATGCTTTTTACGGAGGGGATTCTGGTTCTCATGGATACGGATCCGGACGTTCTTCCGCTGGCATCTTTGTACTTAAGAATATATTTTGCGGGTATGCTTGCCGGAACTATATATAATTTCGGTGGTGCGGTATTACGTGCATCGGGAGACACAAAGCGTCCGATGTACTACTTAACCTTTGCCGGAGCTGTTAATGTTATCCTTAACCTGATAATGGTTATAGCGTTTGACTTAGGAGTTGTCGGAGTTGCGGTTGCAACAGTCGTTTCGCAGTTCATCTCCGCAATACTGGTAGTGCGCTGTCTCATGCGCGAGGAGGGAATGATCAGGCTGCGCCTCAGGGAGCTCGGCTTTGATAAAAAGGAATTGATAGGGATTATACAGATAGGGCTTCCTGCGGGACTTCAGGGAGTTATCTTCTCACTTTCGAATGTAGTAATCCAATCCTCAATTAACGGCTTTAAAAAGACGGTAATGGCAGGCAGCGGTGCCGCATCGAATCTGGAGGGCTTTGTTTATGTCATAATGAATGCCTTCCATCAGTCTACGGTTTCCTTTGTCAGCCAGAATTACGGTGCAGGGAATTATGCCCGCATTAAGAAAATTATTATTTCGGGTCTTTCGTGTGTCATAGTTGCCGGGCTGGTATTCGGAAATCTTGAGATACTGTTCGGACGTCAGCTCCTTAGTCTGTATTCGGATGAGGAAGCGGTAATAGAAGCGGGAATGCAGCGACTTCCCATTATGTGCTGCGTGTATTTTTTCTGCGGTGCAATGGAGGTTATGGTTGCGGTAATGCGCGGTATCGGTTATTCGGTAAGACCTATGCTGGTATCCTTGATAGGTGCGTGCGGAATTCGTCTTATCTGGCTTGCCACCATCTTTCAGATGGAAGGCTTTCATACGGTTGAAGTGGTGTACTGGTCTTATCCTGTGTCATGGATGATAACCTTCCTTGCGCATGTCGTATGCTTTTTGCTGGTAAGGAAGAAAGCAATTCCCGAATGGAGGGATATGAACTCATATGAGTAATGAAATAGTAAGAGATTATACTAAGGGAAATCTGCCGAAGCAGATGCTTGTATTTTCATTTCCCTTTATAATTTCAAATACATTGCAGATCTGTTATTCGATTGTTGATATGATTGTTGTGGGAAATGTTGTGGGAAGCCCGGGACTTGCCGCTATATCAACCGCGAGCCAGATTGTCAGCTTTATGACCATGTTCTGTCTGGGCTTTGCAACAGGAGGACAGGTTCTTATATCACAGCTTTTAGGTGCCGGAAGACATGAACGGCTTAATAAAACTATCGGGACACTGTTTTCGGCTGTTTTTGCAATAGGTGTTGTTATGACCGTAGCAGGCTGTATTTTTGCAAGGCCGCTGTTGCAAATGCTTCAGACTCCCGAGGAGTCTTATGAGATGGCAGTCGGGTATCTGTTAATATGCTCGGCAGGTATGCTGTTTACATACGGCTATAATGTGGTTTCTGCCGTCCTGAGGGGAATGGGCAACTCAAAGCAGCCCTGTATATATATTGTTATAGCGGCTGTTGTAAACCTTGTGTTTGACCTTCTGTTTGTTATAGTCTTCGATATGGGAGTTGAGGGCGCGGCTCTGGCTACCGTAATAGGTCAGGCGGTATCCTTCATCTGGTCCCTGTTTTATCTGGTGAGAAAGAAGGAGTACTTCTACTTTGATTTCAAGCCGGTGAGCTTTATTCCTAAAAAGGACGAGCTTAAAGCTCTGGTAAAGCTCGGAATCCCCTTTGCACTCAGAAGTGCCTCTGTTAATATTTCGATGATGTTTGTCACTTCAATGGTCAATAGCGTCAACGTGGCAGCCTCGGCGGTATTCGGAGTCGGTATTAAGGTGGATGATATTGTAAATAAAATCACCTTAAGCATAAATTATTCTGTATCGACTATAGTTGGGCAGAATGTTGGCGCGGGTGATTATAAAAGGACCAGAAAAACCGTATACTGGGGCTGGGCATATTGCTCCGTTATGTATCTGGCATTTACGGTGGTATATGTATTAAATGTAGAATTATTTTTTGGAATGTTTACTGATGAACTGCAGGTTCTGGAGCTTGCACCTGTTTTTGTAGAGGCAATTTTATGGAGCTTCCCTGCCTTTGCGATAATGCGTGGTACGAATGGATTTCTTCAGGGTATGGGTAAGTCTGTCATGAGTCTTGTATTTGCGATTATTGACGGCTTCCTCTTAAGAATCGGTCTCAGCTATCTGCTCGGAGTTGTTCTTGACCTCGGTTTGTTCGGTCTGTTCCTTGGATACGGTCTTGCGGCATACGGTACTGCAATACCGGGTATGATTTATTTTATCAGCGGCGTATGGAAGAAAAAACTGCGGAAGGCAGATTAAAAGAAAGGTATTTATGGAAAAGCTTGTATGTATAGCAGGAACAAATGCATCGGGAAAGAGTAGTCTCGGAATAGAGCTTGCGTGTAAGTTCGGTGCGGAAATCGTATCCGCGGATTCCCGGCAGGTGTTTAAGGGGCTTGACCTCGGAAGCGGCAAGGTAACTAAGGAGGAGATGAAGGGAGTACCCCATCATCTGCTGGACGTTGCAGAGGTTAATGAGTTCTTTTCGCTGTCACATTTTCAGACACTGGCATATAATGCGATAGATGATATTACAGCTCGCGGAAAGAGGGCTTTTCTTGTCGGAGGTACGGGACTGTATATTAATGCGGTTGTTGACGGCTACAATCTTACACAGGCTCCGCCTGACGATAAGCTGAGAAGAGAGCTTGAAGAAAAGACTCTTGAGGAGCTTGAGCAGATAATCAGAAGCTATGATGCTACGGTACTTGAAAGGCTTGATGTTCATAATAAGCGGCGTATGGAACGGGCTGCTGAGAAGCTTATAGCGGGAGTGCCGATGAATCTGCCGAGTATTAAGAGATATGAGACGCTTGTTTTGGGTGTGACATGGAATCGTAAGGTTCTGCATAAGCGCATTGAGGAGCGGTTGGACAGGCGTTTTGAGCAGGGTATGCTTGATGAAGTAAGAAATTTGATTGATAACGGTGCCACGGATGAGTTTTTATATAAGCTGGGTTTGGAATACAGGTTTATATTAAATTATCTGAGAGGACGCTATACCTCCTTTGAGGAATTCAGGGCTGAGCTGTTTACTGCGATAAGACAGCTGGCAAAGGAGCAGATGACCTGGTTCAGAAAACGTAAGGATATAAAGTGGCTGGATATGGAAGGAGACCCTGCCGAAGAAGCAGCGGGACTCATCAGTGCCTTTTTGGAAGATTAACGGAGATTGATATGAAGCTTGATAAAAAGACAATGAGAAGAATAATGTATATTCTTTTTTCGGCAATAACCTTTTGTGCGTTGCTGCTGAACATAGAAACCGTACTTTCGGTGCTTGGCAAGGCGATAACGGTTCTTATGCCTGTTATTATTGGACTTTGTATAGCGTTTTTACTTAATCCGCTTGCTGATTTCGGTGAAAACAAGCTGTTCGGATTTGTTAAAAGAAGATTTGAAAAAAACGGAAAAGGTCTTAGCAGGGCGCTTGGAACGCTGTTTGCTTTAATTGTTTTGTTCGGTGTTGTTACGATTCTGGTGGTTGTTGTCATACCCGATGTAAAAGAGGCTACCAAAATCATCGGAGAGACTCTGCCGGGCACCTTTGAAATGATAGTCGATTATGTCGAAGGGGTTCTGGGTGAATTCGGACTTGAGCTTCCGTCGAATGAAGGCAGTATTGACTGGGTAGCGGTTGCTCAGGAAATTGTCGGTTTCTTTGATTTTGAATCAGGAAGTACATTGATTAATAATATAATTAATGCAACCTCGTCTGTTATTGGAGCGATTTTTGATTTTGTCATGGGCTTTGTTGTAGCAATCTATGTACTACTGCAGAGGGAGCAGATAGGCGCGTTTTTCAGAAGGTTCATTAAAGCATACTGCTCAGAAAAATCAGGAAACAGATTCTTTAAGATTGCAAATCTTTCGGCAAAATCCTTCAGAAGCTTTGTTTCGGGACAGCTTCTTGAGGCTGTGATAATCGGTGTTTTATGCTTTGTGGGCATGCTGATTTTCAGATTTCCGTATGCACTTGCAACATCGGCTGTAATATGCTTTACTGCACTTATACCGGTATTCGGTGCGTGGATTGGCGGAATTCTGGGTGCCGTACTGGCATTAACGGAATCGCCGTTCAAGGCATTATTATTCATTGTGTTCATTATTGTCCTGCAGCAGCTTGAGGGAAATCTTATATATCCGAAGGTGGTCGGCAAATCAATCGGACTTCCCGGAATACTGGTATTTCTTTCGGTATTGCTGGGTGGTAATTTGTATGGTATTGTAGGTATGCTGTTTGCGGTACCTCTTTGCTCCATAGGCTATACTCTTGTAAAGCAGGCAATCGATGAAAGATTGAAGGAAAAAGCAAAAAAGGAACAGAAGGAAAAGAAGGCAAAAGCTGTTAAGGTAAAAGAAGTCAATTAATATTAATTAAATGGAGAAGAGGCATAATGAAAAGCAGAGCAGAAATTGACATGACCAAGGGCAGTCCCCTTAAGCTGATTAGCAAATTTGCAATACCTCTTGTTATCGGAAACATTTTTCAACAGCTCTACAATATGGCAGACACCATTATTGTAGGAAGATTTGTAGGCCGTGATGCATTGGCAGCGGTTGGCTCTACCGGTACGATTATGTTCCTTATTATCGGATTTATGCAGGGACTTACCGCGGGCTTTACCGTAGTTACGGCACAGCGCTTCGGTGCGGGTGATTATGACAATGTTAAGCGGAGCTTCTGCATGGCTTCAATTCTGGGAGCGGTACTGACACTGCTGACAACAATTCTGAGTGTTACCGGAATGGAGTGGCTGCTCCGGCTGATGAATACACCGGATGATATATTTGAGCAGGCACATACATATATCACGATTATATGTATGGGATTGGTGTTTAACATTCTGTATAATCTTATGGCAAGCTTTTTGCGTGCGGTCGGAAACAGTAAAATGCCGCTGTACTTCCTGTTGCTTTCGGCAACAACCAATGTAGTGCTTGATCTGGTTTTTGTTATTAGTTTTGATATGGGTGTTGCGGGAGCGGCACTGGCGACTGTTGTTTCACAGGGGCTGTCCGGAATATTATGTCTTATTTATATACTGTTAAAGGTTCCTGTATTAAGTCCTGCCGGAGAGCACTGGAAGCTTGATTATAAGCTTATGGGACGCCAGCTTGGAATCGGATTCCCCATGGCGCTTCAGTTCTCTGTTACGGCCATCGGTACAATTATGGTACAGAGTGCACTTAATACTCTCGGCTCACTTGTTGTTGCGGCATATACTGCGGCAAGTAAGGTTGAGCAGCTGGTAACTCAGCCGTTTATGGCAATGGGAATGACGATGGCAACCTACGGAGGTCAGAACAGAGGAGTAAATGATTTTGCCAGAATAAGAAAGGGAGTCAAGGTATCGCTTATCATGACTACCGTTTATGCAATAGTGGTAGGTCTGATAATAACAAATGCGGTTGAATACCTGATTCCGCTGTTTACCGATGAGAATCTTGACCAGATAATACCTTATGCACAGTCGTATGTTAATATTTGTGCAATGTTTTTTGTTCCGCTCGGAGCGATTTTCCCGCTTCGTAATGTCATGCAGGGAATGGGCTTTGCCCTGATTCCCATGATGGGCGGCGTTATTGAACTGTTTGCAAGAGCGATAACCGCTAAAATTGCAGAGCACTATGAAAGCTTCGAGGGTATTTGCTGTGCCAACGTGGCTGCCTGGCTGTCGGCTGCGGTATTCCTGCTGATAATGTATACGATATCGATGAAGAAGATAAAGAAGAGAGAGCAGGTGATGTAAATGAAACTGCTTCTGGTGACCGGAATGAGCGGCTCGGGAAAATCAAAGGCGCTGAACTATCTTGAGGACAACGGGTTTTATTGTCTGGACAATCTTCCTACGAGATTGCTTCCGGCAGTTCTTGACATGGTTCTTCAGCTTGAAAATTTTCCGAATAAGCTGGCTGTCACGGCAGATATAAGAAATAACAGTACTGCCGGTGAGATAGATGATGTTTTGAAAAAGCTCAGGATGAAAGCCGAGGTAAGGGTGCTCTTTCTGGATTGCGAAAACTCAGTTCTTCTGAAACGCTACAAAGAGAGCAGGAGACTGCATCCGCTTATGATGTACGATGAGGCGCTTAATCTTCAGCAGGCAATAAGCGAAGAGAGGAAGCAGCTTGAGGATATCCGTAAAAATGCGGATTACGTAATTGATACCTCTTTGCTGGCTACCTCGGATTTGCGCGGAAAAATACTTGAGCTTTTGAGTGAAGGTGAAGCCGGCTCTATGCGTATAAATTTTGTTGCCTTCGGATATAAATACGGAATTCCTACTGATACCGATCTGGTCTTTGATGTGCGTTGTCTGCCGAATCCCTTTTATCAGGAGGGTTTGAAGGCAAAAACGGGAAATGATGCCGAGGTAAGGGATTATGTTATGAGCTTTCCGTCATCGGAGCGGCTTTATAAAAGTATTATTGATTACCTTGAGTGTGCCATTCCGATGTATGAAAATGAAGGAAAGGTGCAGCTTGTTGTCGGAATCGGCTGTACCGGCGGGCAGCATCGCTCGCTGACCTTTGCGATTCTGCTTGCCGAATATTTTGGTGCAAGGGGATTAACTGTAAAAGCATATTCGCGTGATATTCCGCATGATATTCGCAGCTGATTACGCGGATAACGGATTGTGAATGTGAGATTGCTGTAATATAGAAGCTATAGTGCGCTGAAAAAGAGGTGCTTATGGGAAAAGAACGATTATTAAATGCGGATTTAATAAAAAATGTTCGTGAGATACTTCTGGAAAACGATGCTGATACCGGTGTTACTTTGGTTATGGAAGCACTCGGAAAAGCCTGTGATCTTACCAGAGTCTTTTTGCTACGTACAAATGAGATTCCCTACATGCTGCGCATGACAAATATATGGGAAGCTGAAGAGCTTCTGAGCGGAAAGGAAATGCACCTTGACTATTCTGAGAACAGAAGGACAGGCTTTCGTAATGATGACGAATGTGTTTTCTGTATGGGTAATGTTGAAGCGGCTGAAGCAAATATGTATAATTTGGATTTAGCTTTTAGAAGTAACGCGAAGGCTCTCCTGACTCTGGAGATTGCATGCGGAAGTGATTTTGTCGGAAGTCTGGTGCTTGTTGATTCGGCTTCTCCCCGTAACTGGCATGAGGAGGAAATAAAGCTCTATAAGGAAATCGGCAGAATTCTGTTTCCGGCAGTACAGCAGCTGGTGAGGAGCGATATACTGGCATTCCTGAGTCGGGATGCGAGAAGGGCTCTGCAGGATAATATAAAGGTTAAGAAGAAATTTCTTTCCAATATGTCGCATGACATTAAAACTCCGCTTAATGCAGTAAACGGAATGATTACCATTATGCGCAGCAATATAGATAATCCTGAGGTTTTAAGCCAGTGCTTTGACCGGATTGAGCGTTCGATAAAGCAGATAAATTCACTGATTAATGACTGTCTTGACATGTCTATGAACAGTGAGGATACTTCGTTGGTTGATAATACCTGGTTTATGCTCGGTGAGCTTCTGGAGGAAATCTCAAGAGAGGTAGCGCCGCTTGCCGAAGCAAAAGGACAGCATTATTCCGTGAAGACCGAAAAGAATGTATTTGTTTTCGGAGACAGAGTTAAGCTTACGAGGATTCTGCTGAATACTCTGTCAAATGCGATGAAATTTACTCCTGAGAACGGAGAGATACAGTTATCCGTCGTAAGAGGCGGAAGACAGAATAATAGACGTTTATTTTCGTTCAGAATCAAGGATAACGGAATCGGCATAAAAGAGGGCTTCTTAAAAAATGTTTTTGAACCGTTTGTTAAGGAAAAGGATAAGGGTGTCGAAAATAACGGTGCCGGTCTCGGAATGGCGATTACGAAGCATTTTGTTGATCTGATGCATGGTACAATAGATGTTTACAGTACGGACGGAAAGGGAACCGAGGTTGTTATTGAGCTTCCGCTTGAGGAAGGTAAGACCGAGGTAAAGGAAGTGATTGCTGACGAGGAAGTGCCTGCCTTTACCGAGATGTATATCGGAAGGCGTATTCTTGTAGCAGATGACAATTCGCTTACCGCCGAGGTTCTTGCCGAGATGCTCGGTTCAAGAGGACTGGAGGCCGAGCGGGCAGTTGACGGTAAGGAAGCCTATGAAATGTATATGGCGAAGGAGCCCTTTTACTATGATATGATTCTGCTGGACGGGCAGATGCCTGTTATGGACGGTATTGAAGCTGCAAGGGCAATCAGGCAGAGCGGCAGGGCAGATGCTGTAATCATTCCGATAGTCGGTCTTTCTGCAAATGCACAGGACGGGGATGTGGGAGCTGCCTTTGGTGAAGAGGTTAATATATGCCTGAAGAAGCCGGTAAATGAGCAGGTTTTGTTTGAAGCAATTGGAAATTTAGTAATATAGTGAAGCGGGGACAGCATGAAAAATAGCAATTCTTACAAGAAATTAAGTGCAAAGTTAATAATTGTGATGGCGCTTTTACTTGCATTTTGCAGATGGGATTATGATGTTGAGGCAGAGGTTGTTGATGTACAGGATAAGACCGGTGATATAATAAGCAATGCCGATGACAGTGTACCGGATAATCTTATAGTGGTTGTGAATCCGGGCTCCGATGACTACGTTGCCGTGACGGATTCAAACGGAGAAGCCGACAATGAGGCCGGCGCGGAGGGCAATACGGAGAGCAATACCGAGGCCGGCGCAGAAGGCAATACGGAGAGCAATACCGAGGC
>JAZNKQ010000113.1:0-12927 GCA_045578645.1 Lachnospiraceae bacterium | reverse complement strand
TATAAGGGGATGGATATTTCCTTCGTACCGGAATGCGAAGACGATGGAATGCAGATAAAGGATTTTGATAAAACTCCGATTGATGCTCTTGCACTTGCGGAAAAATACGGTGTAAATGCAATCAGACTGAGAATATGGAATAATCCTGAGAATGTGCCGGAATCAGGGGGCTATTGCGACTATAAGCATACACTTGCAATGGCAAAGAGGGCTAAGGAGCATGGAATGGAGTTTATGCTTGATTTCCATTACTCCGATTACTGGGCGGATCCTGCCCAGCAGAGAAAGCCGAAGGCATGGGAAAATCTTAGCTTTGAAGAGCTCGAAAGGGCAGTTTATGAGTATACAAGGGATACATTGCTTGATTTTAAAGCAGAGGGTGTTCTTCCCGAAATGGTACAGATAGGAAATGAAATACGAAGCGGTCTTTTGTTCCCTGACGGTGAATTGCCTGATTATGCCCATATGGTACGCCTTGTCAATGCCGGAATACGCGGTGCGCGCGAGGCAGGCGGAAGCGAAATGAAGATAATGATACACCTTGATCAGGGCGGAAGATATTTTTACATTAAGGAATGGTTTGATAAGGCCTTTGAGAACGGTCTTGAGGATTTTGATGTTATGGGTCTGTCATATTATCCGTTCTGGCACGGGACCTTTATGAGCCTAAAAAGTACGGTTGAACAGCTTGTGCACGATTATAATAAGCCTATTATTCTGGCTGAAACAGCGCATGCATACCGCATTGTCGAGGGTGGCTTTATTGACAGCGTACAGGAAAAGATTGCGGGAATTGAAGCAACTCCTGAGGGACAGCGGACCGTGCTTGAGCTTGTTATGAGCATAATGGCATCGCTTCCCGACAGGATGGGACGCGGAATATACTACTGGGAGCCTCTTTGCGTACCGAAAAAAGGAAGTGCCGGATGGGCATCAAATATGAGCCTGCTTGATGAAGACGGTAATGTGATGGAGGGAATAAAAGCATTTGGCTTTGAACGGGAAAGATATAATCCCGATAGGGCTGTAAAGGTGTTTGAGCCCGATATGCAGACTGTGGCGGTCGGAAGCAGTGTTAAGCTTCCCGAGACGGTAAGGGTTCTTTACTATGACGCGAGTGTTAAGGAGCATGAGGTGGTATGGGAAAGGGCATCGGACGCAGATGTCCTTATGGCAGAGCCCGGAGAATATGAATTTGTGGGAAGAGTAGCGGCTGCTGACTGTGAAACCGTGCAGAGAGTAACGGTAAAAGAGAAAATCTGCGGTGCGGTAAACCTTCTTGCGGACAGTAACTGGAATGACGGTCTTGTTTGGTGGAGGCTTGATAAGAGCAGTGATGAGGTTGCGGTACAGATTGTTCCTGAATTTGTAGAACCGTTCCCTGCACCTCCGGTAAACGGTTTAAGGATTGAATCAAAGAAGAATTTCACCTGCAGCTTATCACAGCAGGTAAATATCAGCGAAGCGGGAAGCTATATTCTGAGTGCTGAATACAAAGGTACGGATACGACTAATGTTGATGTACGTTTATTTGCCGAAAGCGATGATGTGAAGGCTGATACCGTAATTCACCCCTTTGAACAGGAATGGCAGAGGATAGAAGTCAAATTTACGGTTTCGAAGCCCGTAACCGCAGCCGTAGGACTTAAGCTTAATTCTCCTCCGGTTTACGGAATAGTAAGGAGAATTTGTTTGGAAAAGGAATAAAGATTTGTGACGCTTCGGAATGGCGATCAGTACGAAAGGACAGGAATGAAGCTATGATATATAAATTTAGTCAGCCGAAGGAACGGCAGGTTTTAAGAAATCATCTGAAGCTTGGCGGCAGTAATCCTGAGGGTGGTACAATAGATATAACAAGTGTCAGCCTTGAAAGGGACGGTAAGCCGTGGATTCCGGTTATGGGAGAAATACATTTTTCACGTGTTAAGCGGAGTGAATGGCAGACCGAGCTCTGTAAGATGAAGGCGGGCGGAATTACGCTGGCTGCTACATATCTGTTTTGGATATACCATGAGGAAACTGAGGGAAAGCCGGATTTTACGGGAAATAACGATATAAGGGCGTTTGTTCTTGAGTGCCGCAGGGCAGGACTTGACATTGTGCTGAGGGTCGGACCGTGGGCTCACGGTGAGTGCCGCAACGGCGGATTACCTGACTGGCTGCTTAAGAAACCGTATAAGCTCAGAGACAACAATGCTGAATACCTTGCACAGGTGGAACGCTGGTTCAGGGCAATTGCAGAAGAGACAAAGGGTCTTTACTATAAGGATGGCGGAAATATTGTTGCGGTTCAGCTTGAAAATGAATATTGCCATGACGCGGAGCATCTTGCAGAGCTAAAAAAGCTGGCAATTAAATGCGGACTTGATGTTCCTTTATATACGGTAACCGGATGGAACAGTGTTGCGGGTGCTAAGATACCCGTTGATGAGGTGTTTCCGTTATTCGGCGGGTATTGTGAAAGACCGTGGGATCAGCATACCGAGCCGATTAAGCCGGTATTACACTATTTCTTCAGTCAGATAAGAAATGACAGTGCTATTGGAGCAGACCTTATGCCGCTGCAGGCAGAGGATGACTGGCAGCTGCCTTATGAAAGATATCCGTTTGCAACCTGTGAGCTTGGCGGCGGAATGCAGGTTACACATCACAGGCGTCCTATTGTAAAGGCAATGGATACCTATGCCATGTCACTTGTAAAAATAGGAGATGGCAGTAATCTTCCCGGATATTATATGTATCACGGAGGTACAAATGCGATCGGAGAGCACTCAACCTTCCAGGAGTCGAAGGCATCGGGCTATCCCAATGATTATTCAATCTTATCTTATGATTTTCAGGCGCCGTTGTCTGAATTCGGAGAGGTTAGGGAGTCTTACAGACTTTTAAATCTTCTGCATCTGTTTTTACAGGATTTCGAAGAGAGTTTTGCGCCTATGCAGGCGGTTGCGGCAGCAGCTTCGGTTGGAGTTGATGATGTAACCTCTTTAAGATATGGAATGCGAAGTGACGGAAAGAGCGGATATGTTTTCATAAATCATTACCAGAGAATGAGCAGTCTTGAGGATGTCAGGAATGTAGTAATCGATACGGGAGAGGTTGTATTCCCTGAAATTGATGTGTGCGGTGACATTGCATTCTTTATGCCGTACAATATGCAGCTCGGCAATGAAATGCTTAAGTGGGCAACAGCTCAGCCTCTGTGCAGGGATAAGGATACATATTTCTTTACGCAGATACCGGGGATAATGCCGCGTTACTGCTTTGCTGACGGTACACAGATTAATGCGGATGCCGGTATCGGGAATGCCGTATGCCGGAACGGAATTAAAATATATACGCTGACCTATGAGCAGGCAAAGTATTTGAGGAAGCTTGACGGAAAGATATATATCGGTGAGGGCTGTGATTTATTCCTTTGTGAGGGAAGACTGCAGTCTGCGGCAGGCGGTGAATACAGCTACGCGGTATATGACGGCTGTGATTTCACAAAGAAGACAGAAGGCGTTTTTGTGCAGGAAGCGGTGCTTACCGTAAGTGATGTTGATGCCGGGCCCTTTGTGCCGCGTTTTGCGGAGCAGCTGAGCTTTGGATATGAATATCCGAAAAAGGATTCCGACAGCCTAAAGGAGCGTAGGAGTTCATGGAAACGGCTTGAGGTTTCCTCGGACAAGGGCTTTGTTACGATTAACGAGGCATATGATGTGGCACAGATTTATGCGGATGGCGAGCTTGTAGCGGATAATTTCTACTATGGTCTTGCATGGCGCGTGCCTGCTGCATTACTGGCAGGAAAGGAATGCTATCTTGTCATGTCGGAGCTTTGGGATGATTTTTACCGAGAGTTCTGATAAGCAGTTAATATAGGTTGTTTTTACTCTTTCATTTTACAATATGATGTGCTAGAATGTAGCCAGTCGGAGGCTTTTGCTTCTGACCGGCTACATTTTTGATAGTGCGAAAAAGAGCAGTGCCCTTTTTCACACGGCTATTTGTGCCGAAGCGTCACAAATAAGCCCTTATATGGCGCGAAAATCGCCTTCGCGATTTTTTCGCGCGAATTCCTATGTTACGCTTCGGAATGAGGATTATATGATTGACAAGGCAAAGATAGAGCAGGCAGTAAGAATGATACTTGAGGCGGTTAACGAGGACCCTGACAGAGAGGGGCTGCTTGAAACCCCGTCAAGAGTGGCAAGAATGTATGAAGAGGTACTGTCCGGAATGAATGAGGATGCTTCGATACATCTTGGAAAGCAGTTTAGTGTTGAGGATAATAATCTTGTGCTTGAAAAGGACATATCCTTTTATTCTATGTGTGAGCATCACATGCTGCCGTTTTTCGGAAAGGTGCATATTGCCTATATACCTGACGGAAGGGTTGTCGGACTGAGCAAGCTTGCACGTACGGTAGAGGTATTTGCGAAACGGCTTCAGATACAGGAAAAGATGACGGTGCAGATAGCCGATGCACTCGTAGAGAGTCTGTCCCCGCTCGGTGCCATGGTGGTTATTGAAGCTGAGCATACCTGTATGACAATGCGCGGTGTTAAAAAGCCCGGTTCCAAAACTGTAACCGTAGTTACAAGAGGAAGGTTCAGTGAGGATTGTGAGCTTAGGAAAACCGTACTTGACCTGATTAAGGAGTGATACTGCTTCGCTGACCGGAGGAATGAGTGAACAGAGTTGATAATATAGCAGCTGATAAAGAATACAGGGAATGTCTGCGGCGAATAGCAGCTTATGAAAAGGAGCGGGAGTTCTGTCTTCATGACTACGGACATTTTCTTGATGTTGCCAGACTTGCCTGCATAATAAGCATGGAGGAGGGGCTTTTGCTACCTAAACCGCTGATTTATGCTGCGGCACTGCTTCATGATATAGGCAGGGCGGATGAATACGAGAGCGGAAGACCTCATGATGAAATGAGTGTGAAGCGGGCGGGACCGATTTTGGAAAGAAGCGGGTTTTCGCCTGATGAAGCCGGATTGATTGTTGATGCAATAGGACAGCACCGCGATAAGGCTAAAGAAAAGAGCAGTCTGGGAGAGCTTCTTTATCGTGCGGATAAGAAATCAAGACCGTGCTATATATGCAATGCTTATGAAACATGTAAGTGGAGCAGTGAAAAGAAAAACAGAAATGTAATGTAAGGAACGGGGCATGGCTATGCTGATTAGGGGCAGGGAATTTGATACAAAAAACAGGACCTTTATTATGGGAATCCTTAATGTGACTCCTGATTCATTTTCTGACGGTAATGCACTGCCGGATATTGATGCGGTTCTGAGACGTGTTGAGACTATGCTTGAAGAGGGCACCGACATAATTGATGTCGGAGGAGAGTCTACAAGACCGGGATTTACACCGGTATCACAGGAGGAAGAGCTTGAACGCATAATTCCCGTTATCGTACGGATAAGGAAGAATTTTGATGTTCCCGTATCTGTAGATACGTATAAGCCCGGGGTTGCAAAGGAGGCATTATCTGCCGGAGCTGACCTTATTAATGATATATGGGGGCTTAAGACTCCGACCGGGGTATACGGTTTGTGTGAGAAAGACAAAGGCCGCATGGCGGATGTGATAGCTGCGTCAGGTGCATGCTGCTGCATAATGCATAATAAAAAGGATACAGGTTATATAGACCTGATTTCCGAAATAAAGAACGAGCTTGAAGATAGCGTAAAAATCGCTCTGGATGCCGGAATTTCCGCGGAAAGAATAATTCTTGATCCGGGAGTCGGTTTTGCAAAAAGCACGGAGGATAATCTTAAGGTGCTTGGCAGACTGGGGGATTTTACGAGTCTCGGGTATCCTGTTTTGCTCGGAGCTTCCAGAAAGTCCGTGATAGGAAATACTCTCGGGCTTCCGGTCGGCGAGAGACTTGAGGGAACTCTGGCAACAACTGCGGCGGCTGTTATGGCGGGCTGCAGCTTTGTGCGGGTTCATGACATAAGGGCAAACAGAAGATTTATAGATATGCTGCAGAGGATTAAGGACAGCGGAACGGAGGCTTAGGCATCATAGCATGAGTGATAAGATAATAATAAGTAATCTTGTTGTTTTCGCGAGACACGGAGTGTTTGAAGAGGAAAACAGACTGGGTCAGAAATTTGTGATTTCAGCGGAGCTTTTTACGGACACAAGGCTTGCGGGGAAGACGGATAATCTTGAGTATTCCGTACATTACGGTGAAGCGGCGGCCTTTATTAAAATGATAACTGAGCAGAATACCTATATGCTTGTGGAGCGTCTTGCAGAGGAGATTGCGGAGAAGCTTTTATTAAAATATCCGATTAAAAAAGTGAAAATAAAGGTTGAAAAACCGTGGGCTCCGGTAGGGCTTATGCTGGATACGGTTGCCGTTGAAATCGAGAGAGGCTGGCACAGTGCATATATTGCGCTCGGATCCAACATGGGAGACCGTAAAGCCCATATTGATAACGCGATTTCGGCTTTGGAAAATGACGGACTTATCAGAGTCGGTAAGGTATCATCTTTTATTGAAACAGAGCCGTACGGAGGTGTGGAGCAGGAGAATTTTCTTAACGGCTGTATGGAGATAAATACCCTTTATACACCTATGGAGCTGCTTGATGTACTGCATATGGCGGAAAATGCGGAAAAGCGCGAAAGACTGCAGCATTGGGGACCCCGGACACTTGATCTTGACATCATTTTCTATGATGATGCGGTAATTGATTTGCCGGAGCTTACCATACCGCATGCTGATATGAAGAATCGTCAGTTTGTGCTCGGACCGCTTAAGGAAATCGCACCCTGCAAGCGTCATCCCGTACTGAATAAGACTGTTAACGAAATGTATAATGATCTGAGTTTGGAATAGATAAAACCGCAATATTTGAGAGGTCAGGCGATGTGATTACGCTTGACCTTATTTATGTGCAAGTGTAAAATCAAATCAGTATGGTGTTTACTAAAATAAATGCGGATTTTCCGCGGAAAGAGGAGGCTTATGGAGATAAAAAATGTTAAAGATCCTGCTTTTAAAAAGTACGGAAAGGTTATTGACGGATATGATTTTTCGGAGCTCTTGAGCAAGCTTTCCGAAAAGCCCATGCCGGCGGACAGTGTTGTGTATGTTCCCTCGGATGCGGATCTTGAGTCGGTTGCGGTTGCGAAGCAGCTTTGTGAAGGCTTTTACGGCGGTCTTCCGATTCAGGTGGGTTACTGTAACGGAAATAACCGTAAGCTGAATGCAGTTGAGTATCATCGCAGCTCAGAGGTTAATGTTCCGCTTTATGACATGGTAGTTCTTATCGGTGACCAGCGTGACATCGAGGATGATTATACATACGATACATCACTTATTGAGGCGTTTCTTGTTCCGGCGGGTGTCGGAGTTGAGTTTTATGCAACAACGCTTCACTATGCACCCTGCAACGGTGTTGAGGGCGGCTTCCGCAATATAGTGGTTCTTCCCAAGGGAACAAACGAGGATCTTACGACTGTTCCTTCGGGCAGCAGTGAGGATAAGCTTTTATTTGCAGCTAACAAATGGCTTATCGGACATAAGGATGGCGGACTTGCCGACAATGCATTTATCGGATTAAAGGGTGAGAACATCGAAATATAGATGAAAATGCTGAGTAATTAAGCGTTTCATTCGGTTTAGAGATTATCTTAGCGCTGTATGCCCGGGAAGGTCGCGGCGCGGAAAAGAGGAAAAATGTATTATATAGGAGTTGATTTGGGAACCTCCGCGGTTAAGCTTTTACTGATGGAGGGAAACGGTACGATTAAAAAGATAGTTTCAAAGGAATATCCGTTGAGCTTTCCGAATCCCGGCTGGTCAGAGCAGAATCCCTATGACTGGTATGAAAAATCCATAGAGGGAATTAAGGAGCTCTGTGACGGCTTTGACAAGAGTCAGGTTGCAGGAATCAGTTTCGGAGGACAGATGCACGGTCTTGTAATTCTTGATGAAGAGGATAATGTAATAAGACCTGCGATTCTTTGGAATGACGGACGTACCGGTAAGGAAACGGATTATCTTAATACCGTAATCGGAAAGGATAAGCTTTCGGAGTATACTGCCAATATAGCCTTTGCGGGATTTACGGCACCTAAGATTCTCTGGGTTAAGGAAAATGAGCCCGATAATTTCAAAAAGATTAAGAAAATAATGCTTCCGAAGGATTATCTTGCATACAGACTGTCAGGCTCCTTCTGTACCGATATGTCAGATGCATCGGGTATGCTGCTGTTTGATGTAAAGAACCGCTGCTGGTCAGATGAAATGCTCGAAATATGCGGTATTACAAAGGAGCAGATGGCTACACCCTATGAGAGCTATGAGGCAGTAGGAACACTTAAGGCAGATGTTGCCGCAGAGCTTGGACTTCCCGAAAGCGTTAAGGTAGTTGCGGGTGCCGGAGATAATGCTGCAGCTGCTGTCGGAACCGGTACCGTAGGTGACGGAAACTGTAATGTTTCGCTCGGAACCTCGGGAACGCTGTTTGTGGCAAGCAGGGAGTTTGGAGTAGATGAGAACAATGCACTTCATTCCTTTGCGCATGCAGACGGAAGCTATCATCTAATGGGCTGTATGCTCAGTGCCGCTTCCTGCAATAAATGGTGGATGGACGAGATTCTTAAGACCGACAGATATGCGGAGGAGCAGACTGGCATTACTGATGAAATGCTTGGACGTAATAAGGTTTATTTCCTTCCGTATCTTATGGGAGAGCGTTCACCCCATAATAATCCCGATGCAAGAGGAACCTTTATCGGCATGTCAATGGACAGCTCAAGAACCGATATGACACAGGCAGTTCTGGAGGGTGTTGCCTTTGGTCTGCGTGATTCCTTTGAGGTTGCAAAGGCTCTCGGAATTAAGATTGAAAGAACCAAAATCTGCGGTGGCGGTGCAAAGAGTCCTCTCTGGAAGAAGATAATTGCAAATGTTTTCAATATCAAGGTTGATGTGATTGAAAGCGAGGAAGGACCTGCACTCGGAGCTGCAATCCTTGCGGCGGTTGCCTGCGGAGAATATGCTTCGGTTGAAGAGGCGGCCGGAAAGCTGGTTAAGATTATTGACACGGTTGAGCCGGATCCGGAGATTGCCGCACGCTATGAGGAGCAGTATAAGAAGTTTATAAAGATATATCCGACAGTGAAAGAATTATATACGGAAATAAAGTAGAAAAAGTACTGTTGTCCATGCGTATATAATATGTTAAGCTTGATTCAGAAATTAAAAATATAATATAAAGGAGTATAGAGATGATTGATTTACAGAAAGTAAATAATTTACCTAAGGTAAAGCTTGGTATCGTTGCCGTAAGCCGTGACTGCTTCCCCGAGAGCCTTTCGGTTTCAAGAAGAGAAGCACTTATTAAGGCATATACCGAGAAGTATGATGCTGCTGATATCTACGAATGTCCCGTATGTATCGTTGAGAGCGAAATACATATGGTTCAGGCTCTTGAGGATATCAAGAAGGCAGGCTGTAATGCACTTTGCGTTTATCTCGGAAACTTCGGACCCGAGATATCAGAAACACTTCTTGCAAAGCATTTTGACGGTCCTGCAATGTTTATTGCGGCAGCTGAGGAAACAGAAAACAATCTTATCGGCGGACGTGGTGATGCATATTGCGGTATGCTCAATGCAAGCTACAATTTAAAGCTTCGCGGTGTAAAGGCATATATTTTTGAGTATCCTGTAGGCAATGCTGAGGAATGTGCTGATATGATTAATGAATTCCTTCCCATAGCACGTGCCGTTATCGGTCTTCGCAGCCTTAAGATAATAAGCTTTGGTCCCAGACCGCTTAACTTCCTTGCATGTAATGCACCTATCCAGAGACTTTATGATCTGGGTGTTGAAATTGAAGAGAATTCAGAGCTTGATTTATTTGAAGCATTTAAGAAGCATGACAACGATCCCAGAATTCCTGAGGTTGTTGCAGACATGGAGAAGGAGCTCGGTGCAGGAAACATGAAGCCTGAGGTACTTCCTAAGCTTGCTCAGTACGAGCTTACCCTTCTTGACTGGGTTGAGGCTCACAAGGGCTACAGAGAGTATGTTGCGATTGCCGGAAAATGCTGGCCTGCATTCCAGACACAGTTCGGATTCGTTCCCTGCTATGTAAACAGCCGTCTTACCGGCATGGGTATCCCTGTTTCATGTGAGGTTGATATCTACGGTACCTTAAGTGAATTTATCGGATACTGCATCAGCAAGGATGTTGTTACACTTCTCGATATTAATAACTCAGTTCCGAACGATATGTACGAGAACTCAATTAAGGGTAAGTACAACTACACCCATAAGGATACCTTCATGGGCTTCCATTGCGGTAATACCAATTCAAAGAAGCTTTCAGCATGCTCAATGAAGTATCAGCTCATTATGGCAAGAAATCTTCCTGAGGAGGTTACCCAGGGTACACTCGAGGGTGACATTGTTCCCGGAGATATCACCTTCTTCAGGCTGCAGAGTACTGCTGACTGCAAGCTTCGTGCATACATTGCACAGGGTGAGGTTCTTCCTGTTGCTACAAAGTCATTCGGCGGAATCGGTGTATTCGCAATTCCTGAGATGGGTCGTTTCTACCGTCATGTATTAATCGAGAAGAATTATCCTCATCATGGTGCTGTGGCATTTGGTCACTTCGGAAAAGAGCTTTACGAGGTATTCAAGCTGGTTGGTGTTCCGCTTGAGGACATTAATTATAACCAGCCTAAGGGAACTCTTTATCCGACAGAGAATCCTTTTTGCTAATTAATTTAATCCACAGGCAATAAAAAGGCCTGTGGATTTTTTAAAATAACGGAGGCTATATGAGAAATCTATTGTTTAATGACGGATGGGAGTTTGCGAAGCTTCCTCTCGGAACAGAGTTTGCTGAGCTTAAGGGGCTGAAGCCCGAATGGATTAAGGTTAATATACCGCATGACTGGCTTATATATGATGCAAAGGACCTTTATCAGGATGCACACGGCTGGTACAGAAAGAGCTTTTCGCTTGATAAGGACGAGAATAAAAGGTATCTGATTAACTTTGACGGTGTTTACATGAACAGTACCGTATATGTAAACGGCGAAAAGGCAGGAGACTGGAGATACGGTTATTCCGCATTTGAATTTGATATAACAGAGCTGCTCAAGAATGGTGATAATGAGATTATGGTTCTTGTCAGACATCAGTCACCGAACAGCCGCTGGTATTCGGGAGCAGGTATATACAGAAATGTTTACTTTAAGACCGTGAATTCGACCTGCATTAATACAAACGGAGTATACATTTCAACAAATAAGACTGAGAATGATTTATGGAAGGTAGAGGTTGATACCGAAATCTGCGGAAATGCGGAGGGCGCTTCGGTAAGTCACAGCCTTGAGCTGCTTTCATGCGCTTCAAAGACTTCTTCCGAGAAAATATCCTGTGAGCTTATCGATATAAAATACGACGGGAACAGCTGCAGCTTTTTCGTTAAGAATCCTAAGCTTTGGGATATCGAGGAGCCGAATCTTTATGCTTTAACAACAAAGCTTATCATAAACGGAGAAACGGTTGACGAGGTTACGAACCGCTTCGGCTTCAGGACAATTGAGTTTACCGTAAATGAGGGATTTTTCCTTAACGGACGTCATCTGAAGCTTAACGGAGTGTGTGAGCATCATGATCTCGGATGTCTCGGCTCTGCATTTAACAAAGAGGCTATGCGAAGAAAGTTTGTCATACTTAGACAGATGGGTGTTAATTCGGTAAGAACCTCACATAATATGCCTTCAAAGGAGTTTATGGAGCTGGCAGATGAGTTCGGTATGCTGATAGATTCAGAAGCCTTTGACATGTGGCGCCGTTCAAAAACACAGTATGACTACGGACGCTTTTTCAATGATAATTTTGAAAAGGATGTTGAGTCCTGGATAAAGAGAGACAGAAACCATCCGTCGGTTATTATGTGGAGTATCGGAAATGAAATTTATGATACTCATGCGGATGAGTCAGCGGTGCAGCTTACAAAGGATTTAATGGACAATGTCAGAAAGCATGATTACAGGGGAAATGCACCTGTTACAATAGGCTCAAATTACATGCCCTGGGAGGGTGCACAGAAGTGTGCCGATGTTCTTAAGCTTGCAGGCTATAATTATGCTGAGAAATATTATAATGAGCATCATGAGGCTCATCCTGACTGGATGATATACGGAAGCGAAACCTCTTCAACGGTTCAGAGCCGCGGAGTATATCATTTCCCTTACAGTGTTTCCATTCTTGCGGATGATGACGAGCAGTGCTCAACACTCGGAAACTGTACTACCAGCTGGGGTGCGGAAAGCTCGGAATTCTGCATAAAGGCAGAAAGAGATACTCCTTTTTCGGCAGGACAGTATTTATGGTCGGGATTTGATTATATAGGCGAGCCTACACCGTATCATAATAAGAATTCCTATTTCGGACAGATTGATACAGCCGGTTTCCCTAAGGATACCTTCTATATCTATCAGGCGGAGTGGACCGACTATAAGAAAAATCCCATGGTACACCTTTTCCCTTACTGGGATTTCAATGAGGGTCAGATAATAGACGTAAGGATTTCATCAAATGCGCCAGCTGTTGAGCTGTTTGTAAACGGTGCTTCAAAGGGAAGGAAGGAAATCGACCATAAGCACGGTAAGGAGCTTACACAGACCTGGCAGGTTCCCTATACAAAGGGCTTTATTGAGGCGGTTGCATATGACGAAAACGGAAATGAAATAGCACGCGAGCGTCGTGACTCATTTACGGATGCTGTTAAGCTTTGTGTCGAGGAATTCGGCGCAGGAGAGAAAATATACCGGGCAACGGGCAGGGATATGATGTTCCTTACCGTATATGCAGTCGATAAGGATGGCAATATTGTTGAAAATGCCGTAAACAGAGTTGATGCCGAGGTAATCGGCGAGG
>JAZNKQ010000112.1:0-50918 GCA_045578645.1 Lachnospiraceae bacterium | reverse complement strand
GGTATGGACTATTCGGAGGCAGTAAATGCCGTAAGGAATAAAGCCGCCTGTGAGCTTAGCTGCGGAATGGTAATAGTACAGAGTGATGAGGCATCCTTAGAGCTTTTGGTATATGTTAATGAAGCGGAAAAAGGGATTGTGCTTATCAAAAATGAAAAGGGGCATAAGACTGAGCTTTACCGTAAGCCGATTTGTACAAAGGACGATGTCTCATACATCGAGCTTGGCTTTAAACAGAAGAATCAGGAGCTTGTACCCTTTGCAAAGGGAAAGGACACAGATGTCCTGCTGCCTGCTGTTGACGTACATTATCTGAGTACGGAAATGGCGGGAGGCTTTGTCGGAAATGTTATCGGAATGTATGCATCCGGAAATGGCACGGAATGCGATGCATATGCACGTTTTAGCTTCATTAAATTGGAGAATACGGAGGCATAATGAGTACTTTATGGTATAAAAAGCCGGCCGGACGCTGGGAGGAGGCTCTTCCTCTCGGAAACGGAAGGCTCGGCGGAATGATTTTCGGTTCACCGGCAAGTGAACATATACAGCTTAATGAGGACAGCGTATGGTACGGCGGATACCGTGACAGAAATAATCCCGATGCGAAGGAGGCACTGCCCATAATCAGAAAGCTGATTTTTGACGGGAAAATATCCGAGGCGGAGAAGCTCATACGCTACGCAATGTCGGGTGTGCCGCAAAGTCAGGGACCCTATCAGAGTCTTGGTGATTTATGGATTGATATGGGACTTGGAGATGCAGTGATTACGGATTATCGTCGTGAGCTGTCACTGGATAATGCGGTTCATGTATGTGAGTTTAAGGCAGACGGTATAAGGTACAGAAGGGAAACCTTCATCAGCCAGCCGGATGATGCTATGGTAGTGCATATTACTGCCGATAAGGCAGCAAGCATTAATACAAGCTCGGTTATTATAAGGGAGAATTTCTATAACTCCGTTAAAAAGACCGGAAATCCGGATTCCTGGGAGCTTAAGCAGCCCGAAAAATGCGGAATTCATATGTTTGGAAAGATAGGTGACGGAGGGCTTGCCTTTGGTGCGGAGCTTCGTGCCAGAGCAAAGGGCGGACAGGTTAAAATAATCGGTGAGCATCTTATTGTCGAGAATGCCGATGAGGCTACCTTCCTCTTTACGGCAGGAACCGAATACCGAATGAAGGATATCGAGGGTGAAGCCGATGCGATATTCGAAAGGGCATTTTCGTTTAGCTATGAGGAGCTGAAGGAACGTCATATTGCGGATTACAGGGCGCTTTATGACAGGATGGCCTTAAACCTCTGCGGAGACGAGGAAAAGGAGCTTATTCCGACGGATGAAAGACTTGCGGCGGTTTCGGATACTGTAGGTGATAAGGGGCTTGACGAGCTGTATTTCAATTTCGGCAGATATCTGATAATTGCCGGCGGAAGACCGGGGACACTTCCCTTAAATCTGCAGGGTATCTGGTGCAAGGACATGAATCCGCCGTGGGGCAGTAAATTTACGATTAATATAAATACCGAAATGAATTACTGGCCCGTAGAGAGCTGTAATTTATCGGAATGTCATCTGCCGCTGTTTGACCACATAAAGAGAATGGTTCCGCAGGGGCGGATAACGGCCGAAAAGATGTATGGCTGTAAGGGTTTTGTGGCGCATCATAATACAGACCTCTGGGGTGATACGGCTGTTCAGGATCACTGGATTCCGGGCTCATACTGGGTAATGGGTGCGGCATGGCTCTGCACACATCAGTGGACACATTACCGGTATACTAAGGATATTGAATTCTTACGCGAAAACTTCCCGATTATGCGTGAGGCGGCGGAGTTCTTCCTTGATTTCCTTGTGGAATATAAGGGATATCTTGTAACCTGTCCTTCGGTATCTCCCGAGAATACCTTTATTCTTCCGGATGGAGAAAGAGGCTCGAATTCTTTCGGTGTTACAATGGATAATCAGATACTTCGCGACCTATTCAGCCAGTGCATAGAGGCAGCAGGTATTCTGGGTGTGGATGACGGGCTGAACAGGCGGATTATCGAAGCAAGAGAGAAGCTTCCGCCCACACGAATCGGACAGCACGGTCAGATTATGGAATGGATAGAGGATTATGATGAGGCTGAGCCCGGACACAGGCATGTATCGCAGCTTTACGGTCTGCATCCGTCCGAGCAGATAACCATTGATAAGACTCCCGAGCTTGCTGAGGCAGCAAAAAGGACGCTGGAGCGCAGACTTGCAAACGGCGGCGGTCATACCGGCTGGAGCAGGGCATGGATAATAAATAACTATGCAAAGCTTTGGGACGGGGATGCGGCGTACTATAATTATCAGCAGCTTTTGATTAAATCCACTTTACCCAATCTGTTTGATAATCATCCGCCGTTCCAGATTGACGGTAATTACGGTGCGACGGCAGCAGTTGCCGAAATGCTGGTGCAAAGCACGGACGAAAGAGTTGTTCTTCTGCCGGCACTTCCCTCTGCATGGGATAAGGGAGCTGTAAGAGGCATCTGTATAAAGGGCGGTGCGGAGCTTGATATGTCATGGAATGACGGAAAGCTTGTATCCTGCCTTATTCGTGCCAAGTCTGATTTAAGCACTGACTTTGTTTACGCGGGCAGACATGAGCAGGTATGCCTTAAAGCGGGTGAAAGCCTTACCCTAAGCCTTTAGACGGATTTTTTCGTCGGAAATAATTTAGAAACATGCACATTTTCAGGTGTTCATAATATTATAAAGTGATATGAATGTCTGAGGTGCTTTATGATTAAAGTAAAAATCGCAGGAATTTTAAAACGGACGGCATCAGTAGCGGCAATGCTTATGGTGCTGTCCTTTTTGTGTACAGCTGCAGGCTGTGACAGTAAAGGTACATTAACGGAGGTTGAGCTGAATGAGGTTGCACATTCCATTTTCTATGCTCCGATGTACGTTGCTATTGAAGAAGGGTATTTTGAAGAGGAAGGACTTAAGGTGAATCTTACGAACGGTCTCGGTGCCGATAAAACGATGACGGCGGTTGTCAGCGGAGAGGCGGACATAGGCTTTATGGGAAGTGAGGCATCAATATATATCTATAACGAGGGTGCCGATGACTATGCGGTCAATTTCGCCCAGCTTACGCAGCGTGCGGGAAATTTTCTCGTGGCAAGAAATGCCTCGGGAGAAAAGACTGACACATCGGGAGAGGCGCTCCCTGAATTTGACTGGACCACTCTGAAGGGAAGGACCGTTATCGGCGGCAGAAAGGGCGGAATGCCGCAGATGGTGTTTGAATATATACTGAAAAAGAACGGAATTAATCCGGAAACAGATCTTGAAATAATTCAGAATATTGATTTCGGTCTGACCTCACAGGCCTTTGCTGCCGGAACGGGAGAGTACAGCGTCGAATTTGAGCCTGCGGCATCATCACTTGAGGCAGAAGGAACGGGAACGGTTGTTGCCTCACTCGGACTCAGCAGCGGTAAGGTGCCGTACACCGCATATTGTGCAAAAAAGAGCTATATTGAGGCAAATCCCGGGGTGATTCAGAGCTTTGTAAATGCTCTCCAGAAGGGTATGGATTATGTAAATTCACATACGCCCGAGGAGATTGCAAAGGTGATACAGCCGCAGTTTGCGGAAACTGATATTGACAGAATTGTTAATATTGTGTCGCGCTATTACAATCAGCAGACCTGGAAGACTGATCTCGTTTTTGAAGAGGAAAGCTTTACACTGCTTCAGGATATTCTGGCTGATGCGGGAGAACTGGCAGAAAGAGTTCCGTATGAGCTTCTGGTTAATACGGAATTTGCAGAGAAAGCAGCAAAATAGTATTCTGCTTTAGCAGTATTTTGGATTTGTGCAGCCGTAGCGTATGTGAATGCGATACGGCTGTAAATATATGTCTGCCGGAGTGTCTTAAATGGGAAAAATAATCCTTTAAATAGGGGTACGCGTGTTTACAAAAGTGTCGAATTATGATAGACTATGCTTTGAATGGGGTCTATGTACCCTGATATTATAAGGAGGTCATACAAATGGCAAGAAAGAAACAATCCATGGATGGTAACACAGCTGCCGCACACGTTGCGTATGCGTATACAGATGTTGCTGCCATTTATCCTATTACACCCTCTAGCCCTATGGCAGACTACGTAGATCAGTGGTCAGCTGCAGGTCAGGAAAACATCTTCGGCAATCAGGTAACTGTTGTTGAGATGCAGTCAGAGGCAGGTGCTGCAGGTGCCGTTCACGGTTCACTCGCTGCAGGTGCCATCACAACTACATTTACAGCTTCACAGGGTCTCCTTCTTATGATTCCCAATATGTATAAGATTGCTGCTGAGCAGCTTCCCTGTGTATTCGATGTTTCAGCACGTACGGTTGCTACACAGTCACTTAACATCTTCGGTGATCACAGTGACGTTTATGCATGCCGTCAGACCGGTTTCGCTATGCTTGCTGAGTCAAACCCTCAGGAAGTTATGGACTTAAGCCCTGTTGCTCATCTTTCAGCTATCTCGGGTAAGGTTCCGTTCATTAACTTCTTCGACGGTTTCCGTACATCACATGAGATTCAGAAGATTGAGACCTGGGATTATGAAGATCTTAAGGATATGTGCGATATGGATGCTGTTAAGGCATTCCGTGAGCATGCACTCAATCCTGAGAAGCCCGCTATGCGCGGTTCTCATGAGAACGGTGACGTATTCTTCCAGCACCGTGAGGCATGTAACCCTGTTTACGATGCTCTTCCCGCAGTTGTTGAGAAGTATATGAAGGCTGTTAACGAGAAGCTCGGAACAAACTATGATTTATTCAACTACTACGGTGCAGCAGATGCAGAGCGCGTTATTATCGCCATGGGTTCTGTATGTGACGTTGCAGAAGAGGTTGTTGATTATCTTACAGCTAAGGGTGAGAAGGTTGGTCTTATCAAGGTTCGCCTTTATCGTCCCTGGTCAACTGAGAGCTTCTTAAAGGTTCTTCCCAAGACCGTTAAGAAGATTGCAGTACTTGACCGTACAAAGGAGCCCGGAGCTCTTGCTGATCCTCTTTATCTTGATATCGCAACAACACTCCGTGAAGCAGGTCTTAACGACATCGTTCTTTCAGGCGGACGTTACGGACTTGGTTCGAAGGATACTCCCCCTTCATCAATCTTTGCCGTATATACAGAGCTTGAGAAGGATGCTCCGAAGAGCCGTTTCACAATCGGTATCGTTGATGATGTTACAGGCTTAAGCTTACCTGAGGTTAAGCCCGCACCCATTACATCAGCACCCGGAACAGTAGAGTGCAAATTCTGGGGTCTCGGCGGTGACGGAACTGTTGGTGCTAACAAGAACTCAACAAAGATTATCGGTGACCACACTGATAAATATATCCAGTCATATTTCCAGTATGACTCAAAGAAGACAGGCGGTATCACCATTTCTCACTTAAGATTCGGTGACAAGCCCATCAGAAGCCCTTACTATATCAATCAGGCTGACTTCGTAGCATGCCACAATCCTTCTTATGTTGTTAAGGGATATAAGATGGTTCAGGATGTTAAGCCGGGCGGAATCTTCATGATTAACTGCCAGTGGTCAGACGAAGAGCTTGGTGAGAAGCTCAACGCTGCAGCAAAGAAGTACATAGCTGAGAACGATATCCAGCTTTACACAATCAATGCTATCGATAAGGCTGCTGAAATCGGTATGGGCAAGAGAACAAATACCATCCTTCAGTCTGCATTCTTCAAGCTTGCTAACGTTATGCCTATCGATGAGGCGATTGAGTACATGAAGCAGGCAGCTAAGAAGTCCTACGGTAAGAAGGGCGACGCAGTTGTTGAGATGAACTGGAAGGCTATTGATGCCGGTGTTGATGCTCTTCATAAGGTTGAGGTTCCCGCAGACTGGAAGAACCCTGCAGCTGATCCCGCTCCCAAGAAGCTTGAGGGCAACAAGGAAACAGTTGAGATGGTTGAGAAGCTGATGAACCCCATCGCTCTTATGGATGGTGACAGCCTCCCCGTATCTGCATTTAAGGATATCGCTGACGGTCAGTTTGCTATCGGTGCATCTGCATACGAGAAGCGCGGAACTGCAGTGCTTGTTCCTGAGTGGGATGCAGAGAAGTGTATCCAGTGTAACAACTGTGCATTTGTCTGTTCACACGCAACACTTCGTCCTTTCATGTTAAGCGAGGATGAGGTTAAGGCAGCTCCTTCAAACATTAAGCTTGCCGATACTAAGCCTAAGGCTTCAGAATATAAATTCACCATGAGTGTATCACCTCTTGATTGTATGGGCTGTGGCGAATGTGTTACAGTTTGTCCTGATAAGGTTCAGGCTATTAAGATGGTACCTCAGGAATCACAGCTTGACGAGCAGCCTGTATTTGACTACTTAGTAGCTAATGTAGGCAAGAAGCCCGGAATGCCTGCTGATACAACAGTTAAGGGTTCACAGTTCAACCAGCCGCTCCTTGAATTCTCAGGCAGCTGTGCAGGATGTGCTGAGACATCATATGCAAGACTTATTACCCAGCTCTTCGGTGAGCAGATGTACATCTCAAATGCAACAGGATGTTCATCAATCTGGGGTGGTCCCGCAGCAACAAGCCCTTACACAGTAAACAAGGATTCTAAGAAGGGTCCCGCTTGGGCTAACTCATTATTCGAGGATAATGCAGAGCACGGCTTTGGTATGTACCTCGGACAGAAGGTTCTTCGTGAGCAGGCAATTGCTAAGTTAAACGAGATTAATGCTGACGCTGCTGCACCTGCAGAGCTTAAGGCAGCAATCGATAAGTTTATTGAGACCAAGGACAGCACCAAGGATAATGCACCGGCAGCTACAGCTCTTATCGCTGAGCTTGAAAAGGGTGCAGCTGCAGGCTGCGAGCTTTGCAAGTCAGTACTTGAGAAGAAGCAGTACCTCAGCAAGAAGTCAGTATGGATTCTCGGTGGTGACGGCTGGGCATATGATATCGGCTTCGGCGGACTTGATCATGTACTTGCTTCAGGCGAGAACGTTAATATCATGATATTCGATACAGAGATGTATTCAAATACAGGCATACACGATTCTAAGCCTTCCAATATCGGTGAGGTTTCCAGTTCGCAGCAGCAGGTAAGGAAGTTTCAAAGAAGAGCCTTGCAGAAATCGCTATGAGCTATGGCTACGTTTACGTTGCTCAGATTGCTCTCGGTGCTAACCCTGCACAGGCAGTTAAGGTTCTTGCAGAGGCTGAGGCTTATAACGGACCTTCACTTATCATCGGCTATGCTCCTTGTGAACTTCACGGAGTTAAGGGTGGTATGAACCACTGCCAGGATGAGATGAAGAAGGCTGTTGCAGCAGGCTACTGGAATCTCTTCTCATTCAATCCTGCTCTTAAGGCAGAGGGTAAGAATCCTTTCACCTTAACCTCTAAGCCCGGAGACGGAACGTATCAGGAATTCCTTAACAATGAGACACGTTATACACGTCTTAAGCTGGCATTCCCTGAGAGAGCAGAACAGCTCTTTGAGAAGTCAGAAAAGGCTGCAGAGAATCGCTACGAGCATCTCTTAAAGCTTGTTGAACTTTACAAATAATTAAATTAATCATTTAGGGTGCAGTTTTAGGGCTGCACCCTAATTTTCCTGTAGGGAACAGGTATTTATTATATACGGCCGGGAAGCTGCGGGCTGTTCAGTATGATATGAGAAAGGTATGAGTAGTAATGTATACTTTTGGTAAAGAATATTTTGTAAAGGGAGAAGGCGGATTGCAGCATGAATGGCTGCTTTCCAACATAAAGGGCGGCTATGCAAATATGACGCTTGCCGGAAGGGCTAACAGAATGTACAGCTCTTATCTTACGGCTGCTTTTCATGCACCTGCTGACAGAGCCGTTATTATGGACGGTATGGATGAATTTGTCGGGGGAATATCTTTGTCGTCTGCAAATGCGGCAGGATTTCGGTATGATACTTATCCGGAATATGATTATCAGACCGAAGATGTAATTGTTGAGAAAAGGATAATTTTATCCCATTCGGAAAATATGGTAATGCTTGATTATTATGTGAGGAATATTAGCTCCGGACCCCTTAGCTTTAAAATACAGCCGCATATTACATTCCGTGAGCCTGCGACGGTTGCGGATAAATCGGATTTGATATTTGACAAGAAAATTATTGATAGTGAGACAGTATGTCTGATACCGGGAAATAAAACCTATGAATATGAGGAGCATGAAATATATCTGCATGTATCAGGCGGACTTAATGCAGACGGGAAATGCGGATTCTATGAAGAAGGCAGCCTGCCGGATTGCCGGTGTGATACTGCGGATGATGAAGCTATGCGGTATGTTGAGGGGATACACTATATTAAGGATGAAAACACAGGCTTTACCGGAGTCGGGTGCAGCTGTATTCCGTGCACGTTTTCTGCCGGCCTTCCGGCAGGGGAAGCAATGCGCTTCAGACTTGTATGCGGAGCATGCGTTAAGAATGCGGGCTTTTTGGGGAAAATAAAGGACTTCATTAAGACCGATCCATTTTTGCAGGAAAAGGAATATATAAACAGGCGGCTGTCGGCTGCGTTTTCCTGTGTTATGAAGCAGCATGGGAATAATGAGCCTGATAATACGAAGCTTGGACTAATGTTTAAGCGCCTCGTAAATGCTGCTGATAAATTTGTTGTTGAAAGAGAGTCAACGGGGCTGTCAACAATTCTTGCGGGTTTTCCGTGGTTTCTTGACTGGGGACGCGATACAATGATTGCATTCGAGGGTCTTGTGCTTACTACGGGCAGATTCCGTGAAGCAGGTGAAATTCTTGAATCCTTTGCCAAATATGTGAAAAACGGATTACTGCCGAATGTGTTTGCAAACCATGCCAATGAAATGCCGATGTATAATACCATTGATGCATCTCTGTGGTATTTTCATGTTGTTGACAGATATCTTAAGTATACCGGTGATAATGAGCTTGTAAGGAATAAGCTGTTTCCTGTTATGAAGGAAATAATACACAGCTATATGACAGGAACGGATTTTGGAATAGGAATGGACAGTGACGGTCTTATTTACGGCGGTGGCGGTATTGACCAGATAACATGGATGGATGTCCGAATAGGAGACCGTGTAATTACTCCGAGGCACGGCTGTCCCGTTGAGATAAATGCACTCTGGTACAATGCGCTTTGCGTGACGGAAAAGCTTGCCCTGCAGTACGAGGGAAGCGGGTCTGCCGCAACATTCGGTAAGCTTGCAGGGAAGGTAAAGGAAAGCTTTTGCAGGGAGTTTTATAATCCTGAAAAGCATTGCCTGTATGATGTAATCAGTAAGCCGGGACCGGACGGGCGTACAAAGGACGCTTCGCTGCGTCCGAATCAGCTTTTTGCCGTATTGCTCCCAAATACAATGCTTACGCCCGAAATTGAACACGAGATTGTGGATACGGTTGAAAGAGAGCTTTATACCTGCTTCGGTATCAGAAGTCTTGCACCCGGAGAAGAGGGGTACAAAGGAAGGTATGAGGGAGATCTTGTGAGCCGCGACGAGGCATATCATATGGGAACGGTATGGTCATTTTTAAGCGGAGCCTTTTTTGAGGCATATTTAAAGGTTAATGATTACTCGGAGCATGCTAAAGAGAAGGTAAGAAATATGTTGCTTTGTTTTGAGGAGCATATGGCAGAGGGTTGCCTTGACGGTATAGCGGAGGTATTTGATGCAGATGCGCCGAAAGAAGGGAAGGGCTGTTATTCTCAGGCCTGGGGAGTAGGAGAACTGCTCAGAATATGTGCGCTTTTAATTAGGGAAAATGCCGATTGACGTGCCGGTTGACGCTGTGAAGCAGCAATTTCCCTAACAGATATATGAGATTCGCCGGCTGCGGTCCTTATTAGCAGGAAAACCGCAGCCGGCGATTTTTACGGCATTTTGTAATCAGATGAAAACTCAGCCTCCTTTACGTAATCAATAAAGGTTTTCAGGCTCTTTGAAAGCCACTTGTTTTTGTGATATATCAGCTGCTTCCATATATCTATGTTCAGGTCACACACATCGAGATGGCATAGCTTGCCGGATTTTATCAGCGGGTTTGTTACAAAATCAGGAAGATAAGAAATCATATTGCTCTGTGAAACCACTGATGTAATAATATCGGTTCTTCCGATTTCAAGGACAGGGGTTATTTCCAATGATTTTTTTGCAAGCTCCCTGTCAAAAACACGTCTGTAGCCTTGTCCGAATTCGGTAAGGATAAAAGGTTCATTAATAATATCTCTGATTGATAAGTCCTTAACATTCGCAAATTTTGAATCCGGTGATGCAACAAAATGCATGGGAAGAGGCTGTTCCTTGGCGATAATATAATCCTTGTTATACAGATGGATATCAAGCGTTATAATAACGTCTGCCTCATTATGGTCCAGCATGTCAAGCATGACACCGGAGTCTCCGGTTGTGAAACGGACGAATATACCGGGGTATTTTTGGTGAAAATCAATATAATGTGAAGTAATCATTTCCTCGCATACCGAATCGGGCGACACGATATGAATGCTGCCGGTAAGCTCCTTTTCTTCAACCAGCTTTTCCCTGAAATCGTCTGTCAGGGTACGCACCTGATGTGCATATGAAACAAGCTCATGTCCGCGCTCGGTAAGTGTTATGGTATGATTTATTCTTTCAAAAAGCAGGCAACCAAGCTCTTCCTCAAGCTGCTTAATCTGGAAAGATACGGTTGACTGGGAATAACCGAGCTGCTCGGCTGTTTTAGTAAAGCTGCCAAGCTCGGCAACATGTATAAATGTGATAAGATTTCGTAATTCCATACTATTCTCCATTTCTGAGCGACTTGTCGCGAGGAATATCGCAATGGCTATTTGTTTTCGTTCAGAAACAAATAGCTGTGTGAAAAATCATAGTATATGATTTTCACACTATTCTCCATTTCTGAGCGAAGCGTCGGATAGGGGCTTATTTGTTTCTGAGCGAAGTGCATTGCAGCATCGAAAATATCGATGCTAAACATCAAAAGCATTTGTTTGGCTAATTGTGAACTGTATTATATAATAGGGCTCAAACAAAAGCAAGACTTAACAGTCAAAAAGAAGGAGAATCAGTAATGAAAAAAGTAGTATCATTAGTATTAGTGTTTGTGCTTTGTGTAGGAAGTATGTTTTCGCTCTCAGCGTGCTCAGGCAGCAAGGATGACGGAAAATACAAAATCGGTATTTGCCAGCTGATGGAGCATGTTGCTCTCGATGCAGCAACGGAAGGCTTTAAGCAGGCGATTATTGATGAGCTTGGTGCTGAGGCGGTTGAGTTCGATGTTCAGAACGGTCAGGGAGATCCTGCTACCTGTTCAACCATTGCTAATCAGTTCGTATCCAACAATGTTGATTTAATCATGGCAAACGCAACTCCGGCGCTTCAGTCTGCAGCTGCTGCAACCGGTGATATCCCGATTCTCGGAACATCAGTAACAGAATACGGTGTAGCACTTGAATTAAAGAACTTTAACGGTACTGTCGGCGGAAATATTTCCGGTACTTCAGACCTTGCACCCCTTGATAAGCAGGCAGCAATGATTATTGAATGGTGTCCCGATGCAAAGACAGTCGGACTGCTTTACTGCTCAAAGGAAGCAAACAGCCAGTATCAGGTTGATGTTGTAAAGGCAGAGCTTGAAAAGAAGGGTCTTACAGCAACCTTATATCCCTTTACGGATTCAAATGACCTTGCCCAGATTTGTACAACTGCAGCAGACAATTGTGATGTAATCTATGTTCCTACAGATAACACTGTTGCGGAGAATACGGGAATTATCGATAATATCTGTGAGCCTAAGAAGATTCCGGTTATCGCCGGTGAGGAAGGCATTTGCTCAGGTTGCGGTATTGCCACACTTTCAATCAGCTACTATGACCTTGGATATACAACAGGTAAGATGGCGGTGAAGATTCTGAAGGATGGTGCAGACATTTCTACAATGCCTGTCGAGTATGCTGAAAAGCAGACACCCAAGTATAATAAGCAGAATTGCGAGGCTTTGGGAATCACACCTCTTGAAGGTTATGTTTCAATAGAAACAGAATAGCAATAAAATATTCAGCCGGAGAAAAATTATCTCCGGTTGATTGTATATCAAAAATTAACAGGTGGGTTTATATGGAAATATTAGAACAGCTTTTTAATGCCTTGCCGGGGTCAATTTCGCAGGGTTTAATATGGGGAATTATGGCAATTGGTGTGTACATTACATACCGTATCCTTGACATTGCCGATCTTACGGTAGACGGCTCTTTTGCTACAGGCGGTGCAGTAGCCGTCATGATGATACTTAACGGCTGTAATTTATGGGTTGCCATGCTTGCAGCCTTTGGTGCAGGTCTCCTTGCAGGTGCAATTACGGGACTTCTGCATACATTTATGGGAATTCCGCCGATTTTGGCAGGCATTCTTACACAGCTGTCGCTTTACTCCATAAATCTTAAGATTATGGGAAAGGCGAATCAGTCTGTAAACGTTAATCAGACAGACTTGCTTGTATCTCTTCGATGGGTTAAGGAATTTGCCGTTCATAATCCCTTAATAACGGTAGGTATTGTATTAATAATAACGATTGCAATACTTTACTGGTTCTTCGGAACTGAGCTTGGCTGCTCAATAAGAGCAACGGGCTCGAATTTAAACATGAGCCGTGCGCAGGGAATCAATACAAATTTCAACAAGGTTCTCGGAATTATGCTTTCAAATGGTCTTGTTGCATTTTCGGGTGCATTTCTGGCACAGTATCAGGGCTTCGCGGATGTAAAGATGGGACAGGGTTCGATTGTTATCGGCCTTGCAGCGGTTATCATCGGAGAGGCATTATTGGGAAGGATATTTAAAAACTTTGCGCTAAGACTTCTGTCGGTAGCCTTTGGTTCGGTAATTTACTACATTGTTATTCAGGCTGTAATTACCATGGGTCTTGATGCAAATCTGTTAAAGCTGCTTTCGGCGGCAATAGTTGCGATATTCCTTGCTGTTCCGCACTGGAAAAGACAGTATACGGAAAAGCATATGAGAAGAACGAAGGGGGTAAGGTAAATGCTTGATATTAATAATGTAGAAAAAACCTTTAACCCCGGAACCATTAATGAGAAAAAAGCACTTAACGGAATCAATCTGCATCTGGATGAGGGTGATTTCGTAACGGTTATCGGAGGAAACGGAGCCGGTAAGTCGACTATGCTGAATATGATTGCGGGTGTTTATCCGGTTGATTGCGGAAGTATAGTCATTGACGGAGTGGATGTGACAAGATTACCTGAATATAAGCGTGCAAAATATCTCGGACGTGTTTTTCAGGATCCTATGACAGGTACCGCAGCTGATATGCAGATTGAGGAAAATCTTGCTCTTGCGGCACGCCGCGGAAAGAGAAGAACGCTCCGCCCGGGAATTACGGCGAAGGAAAGAAAGGAATATAAGGAGCTTCTTAAAATTCTTGACCTGGGACTTGAGGAAAGGCTTACAGCCAAGGTCGGACTTCTTTCGGGAGGTCAGCGTCAGGCGCTTACCTTGCTTATGGCAACACTGAAAAAGCCGAAGCTTTTGCTTCTTGATGAGCATACTGCGGCCCTTGACCCGAAGACGGCAAAAAAGGTTTTGGATATTACGGAAGAGATTGTTGCAAAGGATAATCTTATTACCGTTATGATAACCCACAATATGGCAGATGCCATCAGAGTGGGTAACCGACTTATTATGATGCATGAAGGACAGATTGTAGTTGATGTCAGGGGAGAGGAGAAGAAAAAACTCACCATAGAACAGCTTCTTCAGATGTTTGAGGCATCAAGCGGAAGTAAATTCACCAGTGATAAGGTGATGCTTTCAAAATAAAAGCTAATATAGAATGTAATGAACCCCTGACAGCTGTCTGATGTCAGGGGTTTTTGTCAATTGTGCTATATTGCGATAAAGCTATAAGTATGAGCCTGTAATTGATTACAATTCGTAAGGTGTTACCTGATATACGTAATAATTCAGCCAGTTGCTGTAAAGGGTGTTCGCATGTGCACGCCAGCGCAGAAGAGGCTTTTTATCCGGATCGTTGTCAGGGTAATAATTTTTCGGGATTTCGATTTTAAGTCCCTTGGAAAGATCACGCTTATACTCCTGGTCAAGGGTCATGCGGTCATATTCGGGATGGCCGAATACAAAAATCTGCTTACCGTTTTGCGCAATGATAATGCAGATTCCCGCCTCCTTTGAGTCGGCAAGAACCGTGAGCCTTTTGTCGGCATGCACGAGCTCGGGCAGGATTGTTGTATGACGGCTGTGCGGAATAAAAAATGTATCATCAAATCCGCGGACAAGAGGCTCCTTCCTGTTATGGACGGTATGCTCGAAAATGCCGAACATTTTACTGGGAAGCGGAGTCTTGTTGATTCCGTAATGGTAGTATATTCCGGCCTGGGCACCCCAGCAAAGATGCAGGGTTGAGGTGACATTGGTTTTTGACCATTCCATAATCTCGCAGAGCTCGTTCCAGTAAGCAACCTCCGTGTATTCAAGTGTTTCAACGGGAGCGCCTGTTATAATAAGACCGTCAAACTTCTGATTCTTTACATCTTTATAGGTAAGATAGAATTTATCAAGGTGACTCTTCGCCGTGTTCTGTCCCACATAGGTTGATGTGGTAAGGAAGGTCATATCAATCTGCAGCGGAGAGTTCGAAAGGGAGCGCAGCATCTGAATTTCGGTAGCCTCCTTTAGCGGCATGAGATTCAGAATTGCAATCTTCAGCGGACGGATATCCTGGGAAACAGCCCGGTTTTCATCCATCATGAAGATATTTTCTTCTTCCATGACTCTTTTTGCTGGTAAATCGTTTTGAACTTTAATAGGCATCTTAATTCCTCCTTATGGGCTATTCAATAAGCTTTAAGAATTCATCCTCGGTAATGATACTGACACCAAGCTCCTTTGCGGTCTTATTCTTTGAAGAACCCGAGGTACTGTCATTATTAATAAGAAAATCTGTCTTTCCGGTAACGGAGCCTGTTACCTTACCGCCGTTTGCTTCTATTGTTTTTTTCAGCTCGCTGCGGTTTGCAAAATGCATGACAGAGCCGGTAATTACAAAGGTCTTGCCCTCAAGCTTCAGGGAAGAAGCAGCTTCGGCTATAAGTACAACCTCAGAGAGCAGCTCGGTGAAGGAAGCCAGATTAGCGTCATCTGCAAAATAGTCCGCAAAGGAACCTGCAATGACTTCGCCGATGCCGGGTATGGCTGTTAAGGTTTCCCTGTCAGCAAAAATGATTTGTGCAATATCAGCATCCATGCCGGCAAGGCTTGTATTATTCCGGCTGTCGGCTGCGAAAAGACTGCCGTCACGAAGAGCAGAGCAGATGAGCTTTGCATTTGAAAGTCCGACGTTAGGAATTCCGAGGCTGTAAATAAGCTTTGGTAAGGTTGTCTGCCTTGCCTTTTCAATGGAGGCTAAAAGGTTTTTGCAGGATTTCTCGCCAAAGCCCTCCATTTCAGCAATTTGTCCGGCATGCTTCTCAAGCCTGAAAAAATCAGCCGGTTTATGAAGCATACCTGCATCAATAAGCTTTTCAATCGTAGCTTCTGATAAACCTTCGAGGTTCATTGCGTCTCTTCCTGCAAAATGCGCAAACAGCTTAACCTTTTTGGCGGGGCAGTCGGCATTCGGGCAGAAGAGTGCTTTAACCTCTTTTTCATGGCGGATATATGTTTTTTCACCGCAGACCGGACAAAAATCCGGAGTATGCATCATGCCGCTGCGCGTGAGATTATCTGCAATTTGCGGGATAATCATATTTGCCTTGTAAACCGTAACGGTGTCACCGATATTAAGCTCAAGCTGTTCCATAATGCTTATGTTATGGAGACTCGCACGACTGACCGTGGTTCCCTCAAGCTCAACAGGGTCAAATATTGCCACGGGGTTTATAAGACCGGTACGGGAGGCACTCCATTCAACCTCGCGAAGAACGGTTTCTTTTATCTCGTCGGCCCATTTGAAGGCAATTCCGTCGCGCGGGAACTTTGATGTTCTGCCGAGGGATTTGCCATAGGCTATATCATCATATATCAGAACAAGTCCGTCTGAAGGAAAATCGTTTCCGGGTATTTTGCCGGAGAATTCATTGACAGCTGAAATTACGGTTTCTGAATTAACCTTCTTCCTTTCTACAACCTCAAAGCCCTGTGAAGCAAGCCAGTCAAGCTGCATTGAGCGGAGCGGAAGAGCAGGAATTTCAACTGCGGCCTCTGATGTGTCGCCCGGTGCGCGCAGGTCAATAAGTGCAAATGCATAAAGATAAACATTGCGTTGCGCCGTTATTTCGTTATTAAGCTGTCTAACTGTTCCGCTGCAGAGGTTTCGTGGGTTCTTATATTTGTCTGCGGGGTTTTCAATGGTTGCATTTATTTTCTCAAAATCCGAATATCTGATAACTGCCTCGCCGCGAAGTACAAGCTCACCGCGGAAGGGTATTGAGAGCGGAAGATTCTTAAATACTCTGGCATTATTGGTTATGACCTCGCCTACCTCACCGTTACCGCGGGTGACTGCCTTTAGCAGTCTGCCGTCCTTATAGGTAAGTACAATAGTAAGACCGTCAAGCTTCCAGGAGAGTACCCCTTCCTTATCCTTAAGCCAGGCGGAAAGCTCCTCACGGCTTTTTGTTTTATCAAGTGAGAGCATCGGACTTTCATGAGTTTCCTTCGGAAGTGCGCTGAGAACCTCATAGCCGACATTGACGGTCGGACTGTTAGCGAGAATGATTCCGGTCTCTTCCTCAAGTCTTTTAAGCTCATCGTAAAGTCTGTCATATTCGTAGTTGCTCATTATTTCACGATCTTCCTGCTCGTAGGCGCGTGCCGCCTCGGAAAGAAGATTTGTGAGCTCGGTCAATCGGTCTGTCATATATTCCTCCGTTAAGAAGTTATTGGTGTATTGCTCGAGTCTTTGATAAGCTCATTAAGCTTATTCAACTCCGCATCCGTCAGATTACGGTAGGTTCCCGTTTTAAGTCTGCCTAAATTTATATTCATTATGCGGACTCTTTTCAGCGCGCGCACGCGGTAGTCGAGTGCTTCGCACATTCGGCGTATCTGGCGGTTAAGTCCCTGAGTAAGAATAATTTTAAATGAGGTTTTGTCGAGCTGCTCAATTTTACAGGGACGGGTAATCGTGTCAAGAATCGGTACACCCTCAGACATTTTCTTCAGAAACTCCGGCGTAACGGGCTTGTTGACCGTTACGAGATATTCCTTCTCATGGAAGTTGCCGGCACGGAGTATTTTATTTACTATATCACCGTCATTTGTGAGCAGAATCAGTCCTTCGGATTCCTTATCGAGTCTGCCTATGGGGAAAATTCTTTTATCGTAGCTGATAAAATCAATAATATTGTCGGGATCGCGTCTGTCGGTTGTGCATACTATTCCTATGGGTTTATTAAAGGCAATAAGCACAAGCTCGTTAATTTTTGAAATGGTTTTGCCGCAGTAGCAGACCGTCTGACCGGGAAGAACACGGCTTCCCATTTCAGCGGGCTTTCCGTCAATGGTGACCTTACCGGCTTCAATTGCCTTATCGCCGTCACGTCTTGAACATACGCCTGCATCGGCAAGATACTTGTTTATGCGTATGCCGGCGGGGCGGTCATTATTTTCGAATATATCCTTATTATGCTTCATTTATATATCTCCGTTCTGTAGTTATAACGTATCCGGTGTATTAATCAAAACTCTTTTCAGTATAACACGAGTTTTAATTTCTGTATAGAATTATTATTTTTACCTGAATTCCTTAGGGAATAACAGAAAAGGATATGAATAAATATTAATTTTTTACTTGTTATTAGTCCTTCAATATGCTAATATTGTCGTTAAAATAAATGTAAGGAAAGGGGAAAGATTATGAAGAAAAATATTGATTGGGCAAATCTCGGATTCGGATATATTCAGACCGATAAGAGATATGTTTCAAATTATAAGGATGGAGCATGGGATGAAGGCGGACTTACTTCAGATGCTACTGTTGTATTAAGTGAGTGTGCGGGAGTACTTCAGTACGCACAGACTGTTTTTGAGGGTCTTAAGGCATATACAACAGAGGATGGACATATCGTTACCTTCCGTCCCGATTTAAATGCCGAGAGAATTGAAAACTCAGCAAAGAGACTTGAGATGCCCGCATTCCCCAGAGAGCAGTTCATTGATGCGGTTCGTCAGGTTGTTGAGGCAAATCAGGATTATGTACCTCCGTTTGGTTCGGGAGCTACACTTTATTTAAGACCTTATATGTTCGGAACCAATCCCGTTATTGGTGTTAAGCCTGCAACCGAGTATCAGTTCCGTATTTTCGGAACACCCGTAGGTCCGTATTTTAAGGGTGGGGCAAAGCCTCTTACAATTAAGGTAAGTGATTTTGACCGTGCGGCACCGAACGGAACAGGACATGTAAAAGCAGGTCTTAACTATGCAATGAGCCTTCATGCAATTGTTACCGCTCATAACGAGGGCTACGATGAGAATATGTATCTTGATCCTATTACAAGGACAAAGGTAGAGGAGACCGGCGGTGCAAACTTCCTGTTTGTAACCAAGGATAATAAGGTTGTTACTCCTAAGTCAAGCAGTATTCTTCCTTCAATTACACGCCGCTCGCTGATTCAGGTTGCTCAGGAGTATCTTGGACTTGAGGCAGAGGAGAGAGAGATAACACTTGAAGAGGTTAAGGATTTTGCCGAGTGCGGACTTTGCGGTACTGCAGCGGTTATTTCTCCTGTCGGAAAGATTGTTGACCATGGTAAGGAAATCTGCTTCCCGAGCGGAATGACTGAGATGGGACCTGTTACTAAGAAGCTCTATGAGACACTTACGGGAATCCAGATGGGTAGGATTAAGGCACCTGAGGGATGGATTTATACAATCGTATAATTACATAGAGAAGCTGGAAAAGGGCTGTATTATGCAGCCCTTTTATTTCATTGGAAATAAGTAAAAAAATATCGTTTTAAGTCATTTTGCGGTTGATATGGCGGACATATTGTGCTATAATGACCGTGTT
This sequence comes from Lachnospiraceae bacterium, assembly GCA_045578645.1. Lineage (GTDB taxonomy): Bacteria > Bacillota > Clostridia > Lachnospirales > Lachnospiraceae > RUG11977. Next base: position 31,826 of record JAZNKQ010000112.1, on the reverse strand, counting down.
TTGGGGTCTGAAAATCCCCAGGGTAATATTATTACATTATTATATGTAGGAGGAACCATGAAAAATAACATTTTGAAAGTCAATGGTAAGTTTTACTATGGTTGGGTAATGCTTTTCTGCGGATTTATGTCAATGTTTATCTGCTACGTTATTAAGGTAAACTGTACATCATTATTCTACGGACCCGTTTGTGAAGAATTAGGTGTTTCACGTACCGCATTTACCCAGATGAACACAATCATGACAGTTGTAATGCTTGTTTGCTCAGCTTTCATCGGAAAGATTTACAAGAAATTCCCCATGAAGTTTGTGCTTACGGGTTGTGTCGGATTGGCAGCAATTTGCTACGTAGCTATGTCATTTGCAACCAGTATCTGGCAGCTTTGGATTATCGCAGGTATCCAGGGTATCGGCTGGGCAGGTGCAACAAATCTCCCTGTTACCATTATGGTAAGCAACTGGTTTGGTCCTAAGATTAAGGGAACCGCTATGTCAATCGGTATGCTTGGTAGCGGTGCAGGTGCGTTAGTATGGATTAAGCTTATCAACTATGTTATTGCAGAGCACGGATGGCGTTCAGGATACCTTGCTATGGCAGCTTGCCTTGCAATTATGATTCCGATAGCTTTACTTTTAGTAGTTAACATGCCCGCAGATAAGGGATTTGAGACACGTGTCGGCGATCCTTCACCTGAAGAAGTTGCAGCAGCCGGTAATGTATCACTCCAGAAGGCAGGTATCACCGGTAAGCAGGCATTAAAGACTTCACGCTGGTGGTTACAGTGGCTTGCAGGCTGCGTTACCATGATTGGTGCAGCAGCATTCTCACAGCAGTTTGTTGATTACTATACATCAGTAACCGGAGATGCAGCTGAGGCATCATCAATCTACTCAAGTGCACTCGGAACACTGATTTTAGGTAAGTTCTTACTCGGCGTTCTTTCAGATGTTTTACATATTAAGAGAACAGCAGTTATTGCTCCATTATTCTACGGCGGCGTATTCGTTTGTATGGCGCTTTCATCGGGCAATATGGTGTTTGCAACAATACTGATTCCTTTGTATATGATCGGCGGAGCTCTTCCTTCAGTAGTTCCTTTCCTTATAACAGCAAGAAACTTTGGCGACAAGGAATACGGCGTTATGAGTGGTTGGATGAATATGGCCGGTAACGTAGGACAGATTGTCGGACCTACAATTGCTGCTATTATCTTTGACCTTACCGGTACCTATAAGCTTGCATGGGTTATCTTCGCAGTATTAATGGTAGTTGTTGCAGTGTTATACTTATTCTCAACATTTGCAAGCAAGAAGAAGATTGAAGATATGGGCTATAAGCCGATGTAATAAATTCTTAATTAATATGGAGGGTGTTTACTATGATTAATTATTTTGATGTCAGTGGCAAGAATGCCATTGTAACAGGTGCTTCATCAGGTCTTGGAAGACAGTTTGCATTATGTCTTGCTGAGCAGGGTGCTAACGTTACAATCGTTGCACGTCGTGTAGAGAAGCTTGAAGAGGTTAAGAAGGAAGTTGAAGCATACGGTGTTAAGTGCCTTGCTATTCCCTGCGATGTAACAAATACTGAGCAGATTAAGAATGTTGTTGATGTTACTGTTAAGGAATTCGGAAGAATCGATATCCTTATCAACAATGCAGCGGCAGGCTTTGCAACTCCTATTCTTGATACAACAAATGAAGAGTGGGAAAGAGTTATGAACACTAATGTTAACGGTGTGTTCTATTTTGCACGTGAAGTTGGTCGTGTGATGGTAGCCCAGAACTATGGTAAGATTGTTAACATCGGTTCATTCCATTGCCAGGTAACCATGAACGGATTCCCCCGCTCAGGTTATTCAACAGCAAAGGGTGCTGTTAACATGATGACAAAGGCTCTCGCAGCAGAGTGGGCAAAGAGCGGTATTACAGTTAATACCTTAGGACCCGGATACTTCAAGAGCGAGATGGCTGACAAGGTAACTGACGACAGATACGAGAATACAATTAAGAATAACTGCCCTATGGGACGTCGCGGAAATCCGGGCGAATTAAACGGAGCAATGTTATATCTTGCATCAGATGCATCAAGCTATGTAACAGGTCAGCTTCTTCTTATTGACGGTGGCTGGACAATTGTATAATCGGTTTTGATTTAGAATTTTGAGGTGAATCTTTGCAACCGGATGTTATTGCACTTATTATTTTAGCGCTGTGTGTTGTGCTGTTTATTACAAAGTCTTTCCCTGCGGCGGTAGTCGGATGTATGGGCTGCCTGCTTATGGTATTTTGTAAGGTTGCCAGCTTTGAGGAAGCCTTCTCCGGCTTTTCAAGCAGTATTGTACTGCTGATGGCAAGTGCCATGATTGTCGGAATCGCTATGTTCAAAACGGGAGCGGCACAGATTATAGGACGAAAGATTGTCCGTTGGTCTCACGGAAGTGAAAAGGCATTTTTGATGGTCTCCTGTATAGTGGGAGGACTGTTGGCAATGTTTTTGGCCAATACGGCTGTTCTTGCAGCCTTCATTCCGATTGTTGACAGTGTTTGCAGAACTTCATCGACCATGAAGCAGAGAAATCTGATTTTACCGATAGCCTATGCGGTTATGTTCGGAGGAAGTGCAACCTTAATCGGCTGTACCCCCCAGCTGACTGCAAACGGTCTGATGAGTAAGATGGTTGGTGTTGAAATGGGCATGTGGAGTCTTACCGGACCGGCATTATGTCTGTTTGCCATATTCATACTGTATACTGCATTCTTCGGATACAAATCCGGAAACCGGATTTGGGGAAAGCAGGCTGATGTGGATATGGGCGTGTCGGAGGAGAAGAGACAGGCAGTATTATCAACTGATTATGATAAGAAAAAGATAGCGATTATGTTTGTTATCATTGTATTGATGATACTTTCCTATGTCTTTTCTTTCCTTCCCGTTGCAGAAACTGCCATGTGTGCGGCTTTGCTGTGCATATTAACGGGATGCTGTGATGTTAAGGATGTTGTAAAGGAGCTTTCATGGGAAACGATAGTATTTCTGGCCTCGTGTCTCGGTCTTGCCAATGCACTTACTGTGGCAAAGTCAGGAGAGCTTATCGGAAAAGCAGTAACTGCTCTTATCGGTGACAGTCAGACTCCGTTCCTTATCTTTGCGATTCTGGTTTTGCTGACCTTATTTATAAGTCAGTTCATTACCAATTCAACAGCGGTTATTATTGTGCTTCCTATAGCATTGTCAATATGTACACAGCAGGATTTCAGCTATATGCCTTATTGCATAGGAATTACACTTGCGGCAAGTGTTGCATGTTGTACACCCCTTGCGGCGGCACAGATTACAATGACAGAAGTTGCAGGATATGAATTTTCCGATTATCTTAAATACGGCGGAGTATTATCGGTATTATGCTATATAGGAATATTGATATTTGTTCCTCTGTTTTACCCGCTGGTATAGCTTATAATCTAGAAGATGTTATTTGGGACTGAATCCTAAGCGGGGTTCAGTCCTTTTATTATGCACGGATATAAATCGCAATAAAATTTCGTAAAATTTCGATTTGGGGTTCACAAGATAATAAAAACGTGGTAATATTTAGTGGAACAAAGGCACTATATTGCTGAAAAGTTCGAAAAAATACAAATATTATCAGGGGTAGAAGACTATGAAGAAGTTAAGGAAAAAAAGCTTTCTGGTTTGTTTGCTTGTGCTGCTGGCATTGACTCTGAAGATGCCTGTTTATGCAGAGGCAGCGGGAACAACGGAGGAGGAAATCACTCTGACCGTGCACTATCATCGCTACGACGAATCGTACGCAGGCTGGAATCTGTGGCTGTGGCCCTCGGGCGGTGACGGTAAAGCTTATCAGTTTGAAGATAAGGATGATTTCGGAAAGTATCTTACGGTTACGATACCGCAGGGTTCTCCGGATGAGATGGGACTTATCGTGAGGCTTAATGACTGGCAGGCTAAGGACATTGACCGCGACAGATTTATTGATCTTGGCAGAGCCGCTGACGGAAAGCTTGATGTATATCTCGTACAGGGTGTTGAGGAAATTTTGTATGATGCATCAGAGGTTGACTTGTCACCGAAATTCCTTTCTGCGTCCGTAACGGAAGAAGGAAATGTAAAGTATTCGACCTCAGCGCCGATATCGGTTTCCAAGGACGGTGAAAAGGAAAAATATATTATTACGGATGAAACCGGAAAGCAGTATCTTATTGCAGACATTAAGGTTGATGCAAAGGGACTGTCTACATCCGCAACAATAATTATGGGAGAGAGCATGACAGCATCACATTCATATACGCTTCAGCATGAAAAGTTCGGAGCAGCGGCAATTGCACTTAACGGACTTTATTCTACCGCTGAGTTTGAAGAAGCATATACATATACGGGAAACGACCTGGGTGCGGTTTATTCTAAGGAGAGTACGGCATTCCGAGTATGGGCACCTACTGCCGAGAGTGTAAATATTCGATTTTATTCAGAGGGCTCCGGCGATAATATGACCGGAACAGTGGCTATGGAAAGAGCTGAGAACGGTACATATACGGCAGTTGTCGAGGGTGACTTAAACGGTGTTTATTATACCTATGAGCTTCATTTCGGAGGCGTGGTAAATGAGGCTGTTGACCCGTATGCGCGGACAACAGGTGTGAATGGTCAGAGAGCCATGGTAATTGACCTTGATTCAACTGATCCCGAGGGCTGGGATAAGGATGAGGCTCCACAGCTTGGAAATGCAACCGATGCAGTTCTTTATGAGCTTCATGTAAGAGACCTTTCAATGGATGAAAATTCTAATATTGTTAATAAAGGAAAGTATCTTGCATTTACCGAAAACGGAACAAAGAATGCAGACGGAATGGCGACAGGTATTGACCACATCGTTGAGCTTGGTGCGACACATGTGCATCTGCTCCCTGTTTATGACTTCGCTTCCGTTGACGAAAGTGCGGCAAAGACCTCCTTTAACTGGGGCTACGATCCTCAGAATTATAATGTTCCCGAGGGCTCATATTCAACCGACCCTTACCACGGTGAGGTACGCGTGAATGAATTCAAGCAGATGGTGCAGGCAATGCATTCAAACGGTCTGCGTGTGGTAATGGACGTGGTTTACAACCATACCTATAATACGGACAGCTCACCCTTTAACCTTACGGTGCCCCAGTATTTTTACAGAATGAACGGCGATAATTATGCAAACGGTTCGGGCTGCGGTAATGAGGTTGCATCGGAGCGTTCAATGGTCAGGAAGTATATCGTTGATTCGGTAACCTATTGGGCTACTGAATATCATATTGACGGTTTCCGCTTTGACCTTATGGGATTAATTGATATCGAGACAATGAATGCAGTAAGGGCAGCACTTAATGAGATTAATCCTGATATTATTGTATACGGCGAGGGTTGGAATGCAGGAAGCTGTCAGCTTGAGGACAGTGATGCGGCATTAAAGAAGAATACCTATCTTATGGATTCGGGAATTGCCGTATTCAGTGATGATATGCGCGACGGCTTAAAGGGAAGTGTATTTTCAACTACCTCAAAGGGCTTTGTAAGCGGCTCTGACGGAAAGACAGAAAGAATAAAGTTCGGTATTGTGGCAGCAACCGATTATAAGGCTCTTGATTACGGTAAGATTGATTCGGCAGACAGCTTCTGGGCGGGAGCACCTACACAGTGTATCAATTATGCCGCATGTCATGATAACAACACCTTATGGGACCGTCTGGCGATTTCAAATAAGACAGACACAATAAGCCTGAGAAAGAAGATGAATCGACTTTCGGCAGCAATTGTGCTTACTTCACAGGGTATTCCGTTTATTCATTCGGGTGAGGAAATCTGCAGAAGTAAGGTTAATCCGAACTCATCAACAGGCTATGATGAAAACAGCTATAAATCATCAGATGCGGTTAACTCATTAAAATGGGCTGAAAAGACCTCACATAGGGATATGTTTGACTATTACAAGGGACTTATAGCTTTCAGAAAAGCGCATCCGGCATTAAGACTTACAACGACAGATGCGGTTAACAGTTATTTAAGCTTCCTTGATACGGGCTATGATAATGTTATTGCATATACACTTGCGGGCGAGGCTGACGGCGAAGGAGGTCGTGATATTTTTGCGGCATTCAACGCGGAGAGTGAAGAGATAAAGCTTACACTTCCCGAAGGCAGCTGGGATATGTATGTTGACGGCGAGCGTGCCGGAACGGAGATTCTCGGAAATGTAAGCAATGAAATAACACTTGATGCCGTTTCTGCGGTTGTGCTTGTAAAGAGTGCCGATGCCGTAAAGGAGCAGGACGATAAAGCAGATACATCGGATGTAACAGTAGAGATACCCGATAAGGGACAGCCGGACAGCGACAGCGGTAAGACTTCGGATGATTCGGCGAAGACAAAGGACAGCAGCGATACAGAAACTGACGACAGCAACTGGCCGCTCATAATAGCAGTGGCAGCTGTGGTTGTGCTTGTCGGAGGGTTCTTCGGATATCGCAGTGTAATGAAAAAAAACAGGTAGACAAACCCTGAAAATTGAGGTAGGCTGTATTAAGCGCGATTACTTCGGCTTAATACAGTCTGCTTTTGTTTTATTAAGCATTCTTATTATCTGTGTGATTTCGCGCGTATAAGTGACGGCGCAGGTTATGTGAAGGCAGCATGGCGGCTGCGCAGAAATGAGGATGAAATGAAAAAGGTAATTGCTTTAATAATGCTGTTTACAATTTTGCTTACCGGATGCTCCGGTTCGGAAGCTTCCGGCACAGACAGTAATGAGTCCGGGAATGATAATGCGGTTTCGGAAAATGCAGGTATCGATAAGGAATCAGAAGCCGGTGAAGCTGATAATAACGTCAGCGATGCTTCTGCCGAGGAAATTGACCCTCCTGCGATTGCATTTGCAAAAGGGATTAAGACCGGATGGAATCTTGGAAACACTTTTGATGCAAATACTGAAGACAATAAATATGATGATTTGAGATATGAGACTCTCTGGTGTGATGTTGAGACCTCGCAGGAAATGTTTGATATGCTTAAGGAGAGGGGCTTTAATACCGTTCGAATTCCCGTTTCGTGGCATAATCATGTGTCGGGAGAAAATCATACAATCAGTGAGGCTTGGCTTAACAGGGTAAAAGAGGTTGTGGACTATGCTTACGGTATAGGTATGTATGTTATTGTGAATATACATCACGATGTTTTTAAGCAGTACTATTATCCGTCATCTGAGTGCTATGAAACCTCGGCTCATTATATGAAGTGTATCTGGGAGCAGGTTTCAAAGACCTTTGCGGATTATGACGAGCATCTTATATTTGAAGCAATAAATGAGCCCAGACTTAAAGATACTGGATATGAATGGAATTTCAGCGAGGGAAGTAAGGATTGTCAGGATTCAGCCGATTGCATTAACAGACTGAATCAGGTTTTTGTTGATACGGTACGCGCATCCGGCGGAAAGAATGCGGAGAGATACCTGATGGTTCCCGGATATTGTGCTTCATATGCCGGAGCTCTGAGCAAGCTGTTTGTACTCCCTACAGATACCGTAGCGGATAAGCTTATGGTTTCGGTACATGCATATATTCCCTATAATTTTGCTCTTGCATCACCTACAGAGCAGTGGAGTGTTAATACCTTTGACGTAACGTCCTCAACAAGTACGCAGGAAATTGAGTCATTTATGTCGAGGCTTAATGAAAAGTTTGTTGTAAACGGAATACCGGTTGTCATCGGAGAGTACGGAGCTCGAAATAAGGATAATAATCTTACGGACAGAGTTGAATTTGCGAAGTATTATATCAGTACCGCAACAAAATATGAAATGCCCTGTCTCTGGTGGGACAATAATTCGTTCTACAGTGACGGCGGAGAGGACTTCGGACTGTTATCGAGAGTTCTTTTGGTATGGCGCTATGAGGATATTATAGACGCGATAATGGAAAATACATTTAAGTAATAAAAAGTAATAAATAACAGAGGAATGGTTTGATGGTTTTTGCCGTCTGCCATGTCCTCTGTTTATTTATGCCGCTACATCATGGAGTTCCATCTGTGCAGCTTTCGGTATTCGGTCGGAGTGCATTTTTTGGTTTTCTTGAACATGCGGTTAAAGGTTGAAATACTCGGGAAGCCTGACCGCAGTGCAATTTCCGTTATGTTCATGGAAGGATTTATTAGAAGCTCTTCGGCAATACGTATTCGCTTATGACACAGATAGTCATAAAAGGTTGTATCGGAATACTGCTTGAAAAGTCTTGTAAAATGATACTTTGAATATCCTGCAAGATAGGCTACTTTCTCGAGCGTAAGCTCCTCCATGTAGTGATTGTCAATATAGTCAAAGACAAGATTGAATTTCTCAATGTACTCCTTAGGCTGATTTGTCGCCGTGTTGGGCGGAGCCATCATTCCGTCGATGTGACTCTGACCAATTAATACAAACAGACTTATGATATATGAGTAAACGGAAAGCTCCCAAAGGACCTCGGAGTTTGAGTATGCTTCACTCATATTGTTAAGAAGAATCCTGGCGGATTCATAAATATCGGGTGCGTTTTCCCTGGTAAGAAGAATCGGCGTTGTCAGAAAAGGAAGCACACTTGAGAAGCCTTTTATTTTGGAAATATGTGTTATGTCAAAAAGGTAAATCATTCTTTCGCCGGAGGAGGGAGCAATAAGCTCATGAAGCTCTCCGGGAGGAATAACAAGAATATCACCGACATTAAGGATATACCTGTGGTTATGAATTACGACCGTATACTGGTTGATCAGCGGCATAACAATTTCAACCGCGGAATGCCAGTGAGTCTGGTAGCTGGCTGATTCCTGATTCTTCCATATACGGACGGTTGAGCCGCCGAAGTAAGCAACCTTCTCGTGGTCTCCGATAACCTCTCTTTGAAAGTCTCCGGTAATCTGCTGATATAATATGTCCATCCTTATCCTCGCTTCCTGTAAAAATGCTAACGCATGTAAATACTAGTTACATATATCATTTATTGCGATACGATGCCTATATGTTGTCTGGAAAATGCCATTTATTGCGATTGTTGCGTAAAAAAAGAGACAAAAAATCGGATATCAATACTTTCGCGAACAGCATTATTCACAATTTCAGCATACCATATCGGACAAAAGAAGTAAATATGCATAGTAAAATTAAAAAAACTATATTTAAAATAAGCAAGATATGAATGCCATAATCGCAATAATTAATAAGCACATAATTCTGCTAAGGAATAAGATAAATTTAGAATGTTATAGCATGGTATCGCAGTGGTTTTTTCGCACGGTTATTTGTTTCCGGGCGATAACAAATAGCCATTGTGATATTCTTCGCGACAAGTTGCTCAGAAATGGGGGGTTACTATGAAGGGGCCGGTAGCACCGCAGGATCCGATAAAGAAAAGGGATTATTTTTACATAATACATGATAAACAGATTTTCGGAAGTAAACAGCCCGACGGAAGGGGTATCCAATTTCTGTTTATGAATGACGGAAGAATGATAAGCAATGCGGCTATTGTCGGTAATGTTACCGATGAGGAGATGCTTAAGCTTCTGAAAACCACCGAGGGCTTCAGAAGGCTGGTACACAGTATCGGGGTATCTCTTATTTCAAATCAGGACTGCAGGGCAAAATTTGTTTATCAGATGTACGGAAAGACAGATACATACGGGAGCGGAACAAATCTTGAGATTGAGCTGACTCCTGACGGGGTTGAATACTTAATTCCGTTTAATGAAGTTGAATGGTCTGATGACGATGATATCCCGGGGCAGATTCGTTTTGAGTTTGAGAAGGCAGAACAGCTTGCAACGGTTTCGGTTAAGCTTTATCTTAATGACGGCTTTAAGGCACCGCTTTGTGAGCCTGAAACGCCGGTTGATTTTGATTCTGACGGATATAAGAAAATGATAGACCGCTCACTGATATGGTGCGGTAATAACAGCCGTATAAAAGCGGCAATTGACAGGGCGCGAAGCGGCGGGGAGGTTACGATAGCATTTATCGGAGGCTCCATTACCCAGGGTGCCGGGGCAACCCCTATTAATACTGCCTGCTATGCGTACAGAACGTATCAGTACTTTAAAGAGCTTTGCGGTGGCGGCGACAATATTAAATATGTAAAGGCAGGAGTCGGAGGTACTCCCTCCGAGCTCGGTATGATACGCTATGACCGTGAGGTAACTAAGGACGGCGCTGAGAATCCGGATATAGTTGTCATTGAATTTGCGGTGAATGACGAGGGTGATGAGACAAACGGCGAGTGCTTTGAAAGTCTTGTGAGAAAGGCTTTATTTGGGAAGAACAGTCCGGCAGTTATACTTCTGTTTTCGGTTTTTGCGGATGATTTTAATCTTGAGGAGCGGATGATACCCGTAGGACGCCAGTACAATTTACCGATGGTAAGTGTTAAGGAGGCGGTTACGAAGCAGTTCTATCTGACAGGAGAGACGGGAAGGGTTCTTTCAAAGAATCAGTATTTCTATGACAGATATCATCCGAGTAACACCGGACACCGTATTATGGCAGATTGTCTTTCAAATCTGTTTGCAAAGCTTGACGGACAGGAGAAGGCTTCGGATGAAAGCTATACAGGTGTTAAGGCAGTACTGGGAGACAGCTTTGAGACGGTAAGGCTTCTTGACAGGAAGGATATACCGGACGGTGTAAGTATTGAGTGCGGAGGCTTTTGCGGCACGGATACAGAGCTGCAGAAGGTTGAGCGCGACGAGAATACCGTCGCCACACCCGAGTTTCCGTATAACTGGAAGCATTCCTCGGGTACAGGGGAGGAAAGCTTCAGGCTTCAAATTAAATGTCGCGTTCTCTTAATTGTATATAAAGATTCGGGAGACAACAATGCCGGAAAAGCAGATGTATATGCGGACGGTGTCCTTGCTAAGACAATAGATCCGAGAGAAATCGGGTGGACTCATTGTAATCCGTATATCATCGTGCGCGGTAAAGAGAGCGTGAAACATGAGATAGAAATTAAAATGCATGCCGGCAATGAGAATAAAGATTTTACTATTCTGGGCTTCGGATATGTTGAGTAGATGGAGGGTTTATGATTAGCAAAAGTAAAATTGAAGGTTATAAGAAACGTGCCAAAGAGCTTGTTGAACAGATGACACTCGAGGAGAAGGTATATCAGCTGAGACATCCTGCTCCGGCCATTCCCAGACTCGGAATAAAGGCATATAACTATTGGAATGAGGCACTGCACGGTGTTGCACGTGCCGGTGTTGCTACTTTATTCCCGCAGGCAATCGGACTTGCCGCATCCTTTGATGAGGAGCTTATTGCTGATGTTGCCGAGGTTGTTTCAACTGAGGGTCGTGCAATGTACAATATGCATGACAGACTCGGAGATACCGACATCTATAAGGGACTTACCTTCTGGGCTCCCAATGTAAATATATTCCGTGACCCGAGATGGGGAAGGGGTCATGAGACTTACGGAGAGGACCCGTATCTTACTTCAAGACTCGGTTACAGATTTGTTAAGGGAATACAGGGGGATGATGAGAATTATCTTAAGGCCGCTGCCTGTGCAAAGCATTTTGCCGTACATAGCGGTCCTGAGGCAATCAGACACAGCTTTGATGCAAAGGCAAGTGTTCAGGATATCAGAGAAACCTATCTCCCTGCATTCAAGACTCTGGTTGAGGATGCCGGAGTTGAGGCTGTTATGGGTGCGTATAACAGAACAAACGGTGAACCCTGCTGCGGAAGCAAGACCTTATTAAAGGACATTCTTCGTGATGAATGGGGTTTTGACGGTCATGTTGTATCAGACTGCTGGGCTGTTAAGGATTTCCACGAGAATCACTGTGTTACAAAGACACCTGCAGAGTCATCGGCGCTTGCAATGAATAACGGCTGTGACTTAAACTGCGGTAATATATTCCAGTATCTGCTTCAGGCGGTTGAGCAGAATCTTGTGGAGGAAAGCAGGATTGATGAGGCACTTACACGCGTGCTTACAACGAGAATGAAGCTCGGTCTTTTCGACGGACCTGAGAACAATAAATACAGCGGACTTGATTACAGCGATGTTGATACGGACGAGTCAAGGGCATTTAATCTTGAGGTTTCAAAAAGATGTATTACGCTTCTTAAGAATGACGGTATTCTTCCTATCAGGAAGGAGAGCATAAAGACTGTCGGTATTGTAGGTCCGAATGCTGATAACAGAAGGGCTCTTGTCGGCAATTATGAAGGAACCGCATCCGAATATGTAACGATACTTCAGGGCTTAAGAAAAGAGCTTGAGGGCAGCGGTATAAGAATTCATTATTCAGAGGGTTGTCATTTATATAAGGACAGAGTTTCTGCACTCGGAATTGCAAATGACAGAAGCTCTGAGGTAAAGGCGCTTTGTGAAGCCAGCGATGTGGTATTTGTATGTGTCGGACTTGACGCAAGCCTTGAGGGTGAAGAGGGTGATACAGGAAATGAGTACGGCAGCGGTGATAAGCCTAACTTAAATCTTCCCGGAATACAGCAGCAGATGCTTGAGGAGGCGGCGGCTGTCGGAAAGCCCGTTGTGTTAATAGTTTTATCCGGAAGTGCGCTTAATCTTGACTGGGCAGATAAGAATGTGGCAGCCATTATTCAGGGCTGGTACCCCGGTTCACAGGGCGGAAGTGCAATTGCCGAGATGATATTCGGAAAATGCTGTCCTGAAGGAAAGCTTCCTTTAACCTTCTACCATGAGTACAATACTTTGCCTGAATTTACAGATTATTCAATGAAGGGCAGAACCTACAGATATATGAAGGAGGAGCCGTTATATCCGTTTGGATTTGGTTTAAGCTATACAAGCTTCGAGGAGAAGCTTTCGGATATAAGCACTGATACCATTGATGCGGGAGAAAAGGTTAATTTTAAGGTCAGTGTTAAGAATACCGGTGATTTTGACGGCGCGGCAACCGTACAGGTATATGTAAAATATCTTAACGAGGATGCTCCGAACTGTCAGCTTAAGGCGCTTAAGAAGGTAAGACTTAAGAAGGGTGAGAGTACATCACTTGATTTTAGCCTTGATGCATCTGCATTTGCTTTATATGATACAGAGGGTAAGCTTATGCTTAATAAGGGTGAGTATGAGGTTTATGTAGGCGATGCGCAGCCGGATAAGAGAACTGAGGCGCTCAGGGGAATGAAGTGCGAAATGTTCCGGATTTCGGTTAAAGAAACAAAAGCGGTTTAATGGTCTGAATAAATATATAAAAGAAAGCTGCATGATTCAAATGAGTTATGCGGCTTTCTTCATTTTCGTTTGATATTATATTTGAAAGATATTGTCAGACATCAGACCTGCCCGCAGCGGCAACCGCCTCAAGATATACGGAAAGCAGCCTTTCAGCCTGCTTTCTGACTCCCTTCGGCATTGATGAAAGCATGGCATTAAGCTCTGCGTTCTCTTCGTGAGATAAGGTACCGTTTACTATATAATCTGTTGATACATTAAGTGTTGAAGCAACCTTGCGGAGAGTTGTAACCGTCATGGTTTTTCTGCCCTTTTCTATATCAGCCAGAAATTGAACGGATACATCTGCCAGCTCAGACAGATGTTCACGTGTATATCCTCTTCGTTTGCGGATGTCGGTAATCCGTTTTCCGACTTCTGCGTTTTGTTCGTCCATGGAATCACTCCTTTTGAAATAGTATAACCTAATCTAAGGAGAGTATGAAACATCTATAGAAGTTGACAAAACAACACTATAGTAGTAATATTAATAACTGCCGTAATGCGGTATGGGCTGTACCGATAAGGTTTATACCGCGTTTTGGAAGATGTTTTTGGGGAGAAATATGGGGAAATGGGTATTACAAATGAGCGGGAGAGAGTGGAAGCGGTTGTATCCACAGGAGACTCCTGTAGAATCATGAACTTACTATCAGGAAAACGGGCTTTGCTTGTTGATGATGTTGAGATTAACAGGGCGGTTGCCAGAAACGTTCTCGAGAGCTTTGCAATCAGCGTTGAAGAGGCTGAGGACGGAATTATGGCTGTTGAGAAATTCGGAGAGGCAGAAGAGGGATATTATGATTTTATAATAATGGATATCCAGATGCCGAAGATGAACGGCTATGAAGCAACTGAGAGTATCAGGAAAATGGAGAAGAACGGTAAAGCATCTGTAATAGTTGCACTGACCTCGAATATTACGGGAGAAGACCGCCGGAAGTGCTTTAAAGCAGGTATGGACGGTCATCTCGGTAAGCCGGTAAATGCAAATGCACTTTATTCAACTCTTTGCGGACTTATGTCCGGGAACTGACGGAGAGTTACGAATTGAAATGTTTATAGTAGTATATAGCCAGCTGCGTGCGATCACGCAGCTGTAATTTTTCCAAAATGACGCTTAAATAATTACGTACCGTTCCTTCGCTGAGAAAAAGCTCCTCGGCAATTTCCTTGTTTGACATGCCCTCTGCAATAAGACGAATTACGGAAAAATCCCTTTCGGTAAGTGAAAGTGCCGTAAGCTTTTTTTGCAAATCTGCTTCTGCAGAAGCTTCTGAGGGCAGACCTCCCAGAAGCGAGGGAAGCTTTGCGATAATATCCTCTCCGAATACGCTTTGACCTGAGTGTACGGCCTTAAGAGCGGGAAGTATGGAATCATAATTCTGCTTAAGCAGATAGCCCTTTGCTCCGAATCTAAGTGCTTTCACGATGTATTCATCATCTGAGAAGGTGGTAAGAAGAAGTATGCGGGCATCGGGATGCCTGCCGATAATCTGCTCTGCGGCAGTAAGTCCCGACATTTCCTTCATTCTTATGTCCATAAGCAGTATGTCGGGAAGCAGCTCATCGTAAAGCCTCACGGCATCCGTACCGTCATGACCTGTTCCGACAACGGTAACCTCCCCGGTGCTTTCAAGTATGATTTTTAATGAGGTGCAAACAAGATTATCGTCATCAACAATGAGAATATTCATATTAATCTGTCTCCGTTATTTTTATTATCTGTTGTTTTCTGTCTTTGGAATGGTAACAAAAATTCTGAATCCGTTTTCAGATTTAAAGTAAATAGTTCCGCCCAGCTCTCTTACACGGTCTGTCATATTTTCAAGTCCGATTCCCGTATTATCCGTACTTTTTGTCTGAGTACCGTTATCAAGGATAAGAAGCTGATAAAGCCCCGGATGTTCACGCAGGGTTATTTCGGCAGAGGTTGCATTACTGTGCTTTGAGATATTTGAAAGAGCCTCTTTAATTATGGTAAGAATGCAGTATTTCGTATCGCGTGAAGCTTTGTCACTCATATCATAATCCATTTTTATTGTGCAGAAGCTGAAATCTTTAATAAGCAGCTCAATATTGGCACGAAGGTCAATGGCCTCATCATGAAGATTGTGAACACTGCTTCTGATACTGTCCATTGCACCGTCAAGAGTGCTTTTAAGACCGTCAAGCGGTTCGGTGAGTGCATTTTGTGAATTAACGGCCTTTAGCGCACCTACCATAAGTATGGAGCGTGAGAGCATATGGCCGACATTGTCGTGGATTTCCCTTGCTATGCGGTTTCGTTCCTTAAGGGTAGCAATATGTATTTCGGACTCCTGTCTTGCCAGCATGTCTGAACGGGTTTTGCCCATTAATATATGAAGCTCACGTTCGGAATCCTTAAGCGAAACAAGCTGCTGCTCCGTACGGAGCTTTTTTTCGGTTCGCAGGGCAGTAAATACAGCGGCTGCGGCAATTAATATAATGTATATAAGTGTTTCGAATCTGAACGGACTGAAATAGAGTGTGATTAATGCCGTAAAGGCTGAAAACATATACATTTCGATTCTCTTTGAAAATGCTGAATCGTATGCGAGCAGGGGGATGATGAAAACAGTCTGCGGAAACAGAAAAGATATAAGCAGACCTATAATGGCAATACAGCTGTTTATAATCGGTCTTTCGATATACATAAAGATTGCCGAGAGCGTCAGAAAGATAAACAAAAGAAGAATGTCTTCAAATGAGCCTTCAACATTCAGCAGATATACTGCCATTGACAGCAGCGTAATTATTATCCTGTCTGCAATTACAACCATGCCCGTTACTCCTTAATTTTGATAAGGGTGATTTTACTACAAAAGCCGCCGATTAACAAGATATGAAGCTGATTTA
The DNA here is from genome assembly GCA_045578645.1 of Lachnospiraceae bacterium. Classification (GTDB taxonomy): domain Bacteria; phylum Bacillota; class Clostridia; order Lachnospirales; family Lachnospiraceae; genus RUG11977. The sequence continues at coordinate 15,656 of JAZNKQ010000112.1, read as the reverse complement.
CTGACAAGACAACGCTGTTGTGATATAATTGTGCGAAAAGAAACGGAGGCAGGCGTGAAAAAGGAAGGGTATTATTCGTCCGGGGAATTTGCCGGACTTGCACATATAACTAAAAAAACGCTTCGGTATTATGATGAGCATAATATACTTAAGCCGTCATTTGTAAGCCGGTCGGGGGCAAGATTTTATAGCGATACTGATTTTGTAAAGCTCCAGCAGATTCTGCTTTTTAAATTTCTGGGGTTTTCACTTGATGAGATAAAGGAGCTTACGATAAACGGCTCTGATGCCGAATATGCGGCAAAGACTCTCAGACTGCAGCGTAAGCTCATATGTGACCGGATCGACAGTATGAAGCTGGTTCTTGAAGCCATTGACCGGACCGAGGAGGAGTTTTGCAGTAAAGGTACGGTTGACTGGAACGGAGTGCTGGAGCTTATCAGACTGTCGGGTATGGAGCAGAGTATGAAAAACCAGTATCAGAATGCATCGAATATATCTGCACGAATATATCTGCACAGCCATTTCTCCGAAAACTCTCAGGGCTGGTTTCCGTGGATTTACGAAAAATGCGGAATTAAAAGCGGAATGCACATTCTGGAGCTTGGCTGCGGGGACGGCTCTCTCTGGCTTGAGAATCTGGACAAAGCAGATGAGCTTGCAGATACAAGCATTATTCTTTCCGATATTTCCTACGGAATGGTCGAAGACCTTAAGAAAAAACTGCCCGGTGAAAACGGAAAGTTTTGCTTTAAGGTGATTGATGCAGGTGAGATTCCGTATCCTGACAACAGCTTTGAAATCGTAATTGCGAATCATGCGATGTTTTATTTTGAAAATCCCGAAAGGACCTGCCGGGAGATATTCCGCGTCCTAAAGCCGGGCGGAAGGCTGATATGCAGTACCTACGGCGAGAATCATATGAAGGAAATCGGAGCACTGGCGAAGGAATTTGACGACCGCATTGTGCTCGAAGCAGAAAAGCTTTATGAGATATTCGGAAAGAAAAACGGCGGGAAATTGCTTGAAGGTATTTTTGAAACAGTGGAGTGGCATGAATATGAGGATTGTCTGAATGTAACTGAGCCGGACGCGCTTGCCTCCTATATCCTTTCGTGTCATGGAAATCAGAACAGATATATACTTGACAGCTATCGCGAGTTCAAAAGCTATCTTAAAGAAGCATGCGCATACGGCTTCAGGGTTACAAAAGAAGCGGGGCTGTTTATTGCCCGAAAACGGAATTCGTAAGCCAGGATTTGTTTGCCTTATACCAGTTTATGGTTTTAACTATACCGTCTGCAAATTTTGTTGACGGCAGCCAGCCAAGCTCCGAATGAATTTTAGCGGGGTCGATGGCATAGCGCAGGTCATGTCCCTTGCGGTCGGGAACAAATGTAATAAGGCTTTCGGGGCAGTCAAGCTCCTTGCATATAAGCTTAACGATATCAATATTTGTCATTTCATTATGACCGCCGATATTATATACCTCGCCGGTTCTGCCGTTGCTGATAATTAAGTCGATTGCGCTGCAGTGGTCATCCACATAGAGCCAGTCACGTACATTAATTCCCTTACCGTATACGGGGAGAGGCTTTCCTGCAAATGCATTTGATATCATAAGCGGAATAAGCTTCTCGGGGAACTGACGGGGACCGTAGTTGTTTGAACAGCGGCTTATTGTAGCGGGCAGACCGAAGGTTCTGTAATAGGAGAGAACCAGAAGGTCTGCGCCCGCTTTTGACGAGCTGTAGGGACTGCTGGTGCGAATGGGTGTGTCCTCCGTGAAGAACAAATCGGGTCTGTCGAGAGGGAGGTCACCGTATACCTCATCGGTTGAAACCTGATGATATCTTGTAACACCGTATTTCAGGGAGGCATCCATCAGAACAGAAGTACCGATAATATTTGTCTGAAGGAATACCTCGGGATTATCGATTGAACGGTCAACATGGGTTTCTGCTGCAAAGTTTACTACAATATCAGGCTTCTCATTTTCAAATAAAGAAAACACTTCCTTGCGATCGCAAATATCTCCCTTTACAAATTTAAAGCGTGAGTCCTTGAGTGCCGGCTCTAATGAAGAAAGCCTTCCTGCGTATGTGAGCTTATCAAGACATACAATGCTGCAGTCAGGATGCTTATCAAGCATGTAATAGATAAAATTGCTTCCGATAAAGCCTGCGCCTCCGGTTATTAAGTATTTCATGTTTATCCTCCTTGTGATTAATTGCTGAATTCATTATAAAAGGTGCCCTAAGGGCACATGCAAGTCTTTTTTTCAAAAATTTTAAAAAATTACATTTGTCACATAAAACGGAGCCGTATTTGTGACGTCAGTCACTGTTAAAGCGTGGGAATAAGGTTTATTATTACCACATAATGCAATTAAATAATTATATAAGGAGATAACACATGATAGTTAAGGTTGAAAATCTGGTTAAAAGATATAAGGAGCTGGTTGCACTTGATCATCTTAATCTTGAGGTGCAGGAAGGAGAAATCTTTGGTCTTCTCGGACCGAACGGCTCGGGCAAGACTACTCTCATGAACTGCATTCTGTCACTTTTGCAGTATGACAAGGGAGTTATAGAGGTGTTTGGAAAGCCGATGAATCCCGACAGCTATGAAAGTAAAAGAAATATTGGAGTTGTATTACAGAATGTTGCGGTATTCAACGAGCTGACCGTCAGGGATAACATTAATTATTTCTGCGGACTTTATGTTAATGACAGTGCCTTAAGGAAGAAGTACGTTGATGAAGCAATCGAATTTGCGGGACTTGAGGATTTTACAAAGTTTCATCCGAAGAAGCTCTCGGGCGGTCTTTTGAGAAGACTTAATATAGCCTGCGGAATTGCACATAAGCCTAAGCTCATATTCCTTGATGAGCCTACGGTTGCGGTTGATCCTCAGAGCCGAAACAAGATTCTCGAGGGAATTAAGGAGCTTAATAAGAACGGTGCAACAGTTATTTATACCTCGCATTATATGGAAGAGGTTGAGCAGATTTGCTCAAGAATCGCTATTATTGACCGCGGAAGAAATGTTGCGGTCGGAACGAATGATGAGCTCAAGGCGATGATTAAGACAAGCGAGAATATAAGAATTGAGCTTCTCGACATGAAGGATGAGATTATCAGTGATATAAAGCAGCTGCCTCATGTATATAAGGCAGTGTATGAGGATAAGCAGCTTATTATCAGCTGCAGCGGCGGAAAGCATAATCTTATAAGAGTGCTTGATTATCTTAAGGAGAAGAATGTTTCCTTCGGAAGAGTGTATTCAGAGCTTCCGACTCTGAATGATGTATTCCTTGAAATAACGGGAAAGGAGCTTCGTGACTGATATGTTTTTTAATTTATTCAGATACAGAATAGCAGTACTTGTCAGACAGAAAACCGTAATGTTCTGGTCACTTGTGTTCCCGATTCTGCTCGGAACCCTTTTCTTCCTCGGATTCGGTAATTCAAAGGAGATTGCAGAAAGCTTCAGCAGTATTGACGCGGCTGTTTGCGCGGATAACAGTATGGAATCGGCTGTATTCTCCGAAATAATAAAGCAGGTTGAATACGGCGAGGGAAAGAAGATGTTCAATATCTGCGAGACTGATTATGATACGGCAGTGGAGAAGCTGCGGGCTGATGAAATAAAGGTAATCATTTGCGCAGGCAGTGAATTTAAGGTGATTTCGTCCGAAAACGGAATGAGCCAGAGTATTGCAAAGCAATTTGTCGACCAGTATGTCAGGGTAATGGCAATGTACAACGATGTATATGAGCTTAATCCTGACAATATGAACGAAATTCTTGGCAGAATACAGGAGGAGGTTGACTGTATTGATTCGGTTTCTCTCGGCGGAGAGAAGGTCGACAGTATTTTACAGTATTTCTATGCGCTTATTGCAATGACATGTATGTACGGAAGCTTCGTAGGTCTTTCAAATGCCGAGGATATACAGGCAAATACATCACCGCTCGGTGCGAGGAGGGTTATTGCCCCGGTTCATCATATGAAGCTGATTATTGCGGATATGCTTGCCGGCTTTACTCTTCATTTTGTTGAAATTGTTATCGCATGGCTTTACCTGCGGTTCGGGCTTGGGCTTGAAATCGGTACACAGCCGGCACTGTTCCTGCTGGTATGCTTCTTCGGAAGTCTGATTGGTGTCGGAATGGGAACCTTTATCGGCGCCGTATCTAAGGGTAATATGAATAAGAGAATAGCAATTTCACTCAGTATTTCGATGATTACGAGTGCTCTTGCCGGACTTATGGTGCACCAGCTGAAATACATCGTGCAGGTTCATGCACCGATACTTAATATGATTAATCCCGCAGCGCTTATTACCGATTCATTTTTCTGCCTGACGGTATACAGTGACTATAAGCAGTTTACGATAAATATAGCTATCCTTGCAGCTATGTCTGCAATTCTGATTATTGGAAGCTTCTTTGCGGTTAGGAGGACAAAGTATGTTAGTGTTTAATACCTTTTGGAAGATTGCCAAAAAGGAAAAGGTTTCTTTTATAATATATTTCGCCGTGTTTTTTACAATGAGCTTTTTATTTATCGGAAGCTATGAGTCCCCGACCGAGGCGGTGTTTGAGCAGGAAAAGGTTGAGGTTTGCGTAATTGACAGGGACAATTCATTTATCAGCCGCGGTATCAGGGATTACTTTACGGATACGCAGGAATATGTGGAGATAGAGGATGATATTGCCGCACTTCAGAATGCACTTTTCTTTGAGATGGCTGAATATGTAATAATTATCCCCGAGGGCTTTGGTGAGAGCTTCTTAAACGGAGGAGATGTAAATTTACAGACAACCTCGGCTCCGAATTCATATTCGGGAATTTATATTGACATGTATCTTGAGCAGTTTCTCTCGGCATTCCGTACCTATTCTGACTGCGGTCTGGAGCCGGAAGCGGCATATGACAGGGCAATGCAGAATGTTGCTATGGAGGCTGAGGCCGAAAGACTTGCTGATGAAGGCGCATTAAACGGAATGCAGAGCTTTTCCTTTTACTACAGATTTGTTATTTATTTGTTTATGGCACTGTTTTCAAGTGTCATCGGAACTGTTATAATGGCATTTAATAATGTTGACGTTGCAAAGCGTATGAAATGCTCGGCCCTGAAGGTGAGAAGTAAGAATTTTCAGCTTGCACTCGGCTGCGGTGTAGTCGGTGTGGCATTATGGGCAATTGTCGTAATAATCTCTCTGATTATGTACGGCAGTGAGATTATGGAAAGCAATATGCTTCCCTATCTGATGCTCAATTCGGGAGCTGCCATGCTGTTTCTTTTAAGCATAGCCTTTCTTATCGGTATTGTTGTAAAAAATGAAAGCCAGATTTCAATGTTCTCGACGACTGCATCACTTGCAATTGCGTTTTTAAGCGGAGTTTTCGTTGATTTGTCAATTATGAGTGAAAGTGTTCTTAAGTTTTCACGCTTTCTTCCGACATATTGGTATGTAAGGGCAAATGATGTACTCGGATTCAATACCGTATTACAGGGAGCGGATCTTGAGCTGGTTATCAGCAGTGTGCTTATTCAGGTTTCTGCGGCAGCGGCAATATTTGTTGTAGCCATGATTATCAGTAAAAAGAAGAATGGCAGGGAATAGTGCGAAAAATCATATGTTATGATTTTTCGCACGCGAATTTGAGCCTGCGGCCCAAAGTTCGCAGATTATGGAAAGGGCAAGGTTACTAGAGCAAAGTTCGCTGGTTATGAAAAGGGCATGGTTACTAGAGTGAAAAATCATACAGTCAGTAAAGACGGAATAGAAAAGTGTTTACCTCTGGAGGGCATTATGTGCCCTCCAAGGGTTATTGTATTTGATGAAACGGATTCGACTAATAATGAGGCAAAAAGGCTTGTAAACAGCGGTACGGAGGGACCGGTGCTTATTGTAGCGAGAAAGCAGACCGCGGGTCGCGGAAGACAGGGAAAAGGCTTTTATTCTCCGGCTGATACCGGGATATATATGACACTTCTTCTTCCCTTCGGTGCCGTATTTGAAAGCTCGGTTACCGTAACAACGGCAGCGGCAACGGCAGTTGCAGCGGCAATTGAGCGCACGACAGGAATAGAGGTCGGTATTAAGTGGGTAAATGATATATATGTAGGCGGTAAGAAGATTTGCGGAATACTTGCCGAGGCGGTTAATGATTATGAAGCCGGACTTGTTAAAGAGGTAATAATCGGAGTCGGTATTAATGTGACTACAGAAATGTTTCCCGATGATATTAAGGATTCGGCAGCGTCTCTCGGTAAGGCAGATCTCGATAAAAACCGCCTTATAGCAGCAGTAACTGCGGAGCTTATGAAAATCGCAGGGAAAATCGGAGATATATCATATCTTGAGTATTACAGGGAACGTTCTGTTGTTCTCGGGAAAAGGATAAATTTCACCGAAAACGGACGGACCTTCAGCGGTATTGCCGAGGATATCGATAATACCGGAGGACTTATTGTTGCAACAGAAAGTGACGGAAGCTGTGTAAGAAGAGTATTGCGAAGCGGAGAAATAACCGTAAGGACGACCGGAGAGCTGCTATAAAGGAAGCCTGTATTTACGGAAGCGCCAAATCAGCAGCAGCGCAAGAGAAAGCTTGATTATATCAGGAATAATAAAGCCTATAACGCATACAGATAAAGCAGAAAAGAAGTCAGTACGGCTGCCTGCGGTATATATGAACGTATACCACAGGGTGCCGAATAAATAGCAGATAAGCAGCCCGAGAGCAAATGAAATGCCGAGGGCTGTTATTTTTTTGCCGAAAATGGAAGTGAAACCCCAGACAAACAGAGCTGTGGCGAGAAATCCGAGTATATAGCCGCCTGTTGCGCCAAGCAGAGTTCCGATGCCGCCGCGGAAGCCTGAAAACACAGGTATTCCCGCAAGTCCGAGAAGTATATAGCAAAGTATTGAAAGTGTTCCGTATTTGCCGCCGAGAATGCCGAGAACGAGGAAAACAGCAAAGGTCTGAAGCGTAAAGGGAACGGCAGTGGGTATGGTAATCCATGAGCAAATTGCGATAATTACCGTTCCGACTGCCGTATATGTCATATGTTTTGCAGATAATCCGTTCAAAGCTGTCCCTCTGAGTATATAAATTTACCGTAAATATTACCGGCAGATTATTTATATCATAAAACTTAGGATTTTTCTACAGGAAAACACTTATTAAACAGGGATACTTCCGGTGAGGCAGAGAGTGCCCCAGCCGGTTCGCGTATTCGGGTATTCAAAAGCTGCTCCAAACGGACGTCTTGAGCCGTCAATAAGAAAAGCCTTCAGCTTTTCTCCGTATAAAAAAGGATCATTTCCCTTTATGATTCCCCATTCCATAAGCAAAGAAGCGGCACCTGTCACAAAGGGAGTTGAAAAAGAGGTCCCGGTATTTTGTGAGTATATACCGCCGGGAGCAGGTGCTGTTATGCTGACACCGGGAGCAGTAATGGTAGGGATAATCTGTCTGTTATAGCCGCTGCCCGAAAAGCCGCGTCCCGAAAAGGAGGCGGGGACATCGGAAACAGGATTATATGCACCTACACTTATTACATCGCGTGCAGTTGCAGGTATTGTAACACTTCCGTCTGCTTCGGGCTGTAAAAAGCGATTGCTGCCCTGTATTGCCGGTCCGGAGGGCAGCCAAAGCATATATCTCCCGTCACGTATGCTTACGGGAATAAGTCGAAGCGTCCAGACGCCCGGGCTGATAAAGCTTCGTCCGACTGATGACGGCTCTGTGAAATTATCGTTTCCGGCAACCGAAAAATCGAAGTATATTTCCTCGCGTATACTGAAGGGGGAAGGGGCTGTATATAGGACATTTATTTCCGTGCTGCCGTATATAAATCTGTGGACATCTCCGATACGCGTAATTTCGTATTCCGTGCCCCCGTCAGGCGCAATCAGATAGATGTTAAAGCTGTCGTAGTAGTTTTTCCAGAGCTGCAGGCTGATATAGGGTGTAAAATCCGCAACCGTAAACTGTATTATTTCAGGAACGGCGGGAGCTAGCCCCTGCGGTGAAGCAAGAAATCCGAAGGCATGCCTTCCCGAAGCTCCCTCATTTCCCGTTCCGATACATATTGAGGTTTTCCAGTAGCCTGCGACGGCCGTCAGATATTCTTCAATAAGTGAGCTGCCGTCATGCGCACCGTATGAAGTTCCGTAGCTTATATTAATTGCAATAGGGCGACCTGCAGCAACTGCGGTTTTTACGGCGAAATCTACTGCACTCATAAGCTGCGCGGTCATTGGAGAGCCGGTATCTGCCGGATTGCCGAGCTTTACTATGATTAGCTCTGATTCCGGGGCAACACCGGAATATTCTCCGCCCGAGGCGCGTCCGTTACCTGCGGCAATTCCGGCAACGGCTGTACCGTGTCCGTTAATATCGCGCGAGGGCAGAAAGGCAGTTCTTTCGAAAGGATTTGTAATGCTGAGTGCTTCATTAATATATGCGGAGTTATAGATTCCGCCCGGAATTGTCTGGTCCCAAAGATAAAGTATTCTTGTCTGACCTTCGGAATCAATAAAGTCGGGATGCGTATAATCTATTCCGGTGTCAATAATTGCAATTAAAGTTTGGCTGCCGTTTAGCTCCTTGACTCCGGGAATAATGGTATTGCGTATGCAGGAAGCACGCAGGGCAGCTGTGTCCTCCAGGACCAGAGCTTTTGGTTTCTCAACATAGATAATTTCAGGGTAATTCGGAAGCTCTTCAATCAACGCCTCGGGAATTATTATAATTGCAAAGCCGGCATACAGCGTAAAGACCGAAAATCCGACAATATCTGCAACACGTTTAATATCCCCGTTATAGCGTATGATTAATTCCCAGGTGTCTGTCTGACTGCTGTAGCCTACAGACAGGTTATCGGTTTTGAAGCGCTGCGCGGGGGGAAGTGTAAGCGAGAGCGTAAGCTCGGGATCAAGTTTTTCATTATGCATATAGCAACTCATATTTCATTCTTTTCATATTAGTGTATATAATACTTTACAAATTGCTTGTAAAAGAGAGGAAGAGGAATTAAAATATTTATGGGAGGAAAATACAAATGATAGGGAAAGAATGTATGGCAATAAAAAACAGAATAATGCGTGCCGGGTTTTTAAGAAATATTGCTTTTCTTATCCTTTGCATTGCATTTATTTTTCCGTCGTACGAAATTGTATCTGCAGCCGAAATAAGGACTGTTAAGGTCGGAGTGCTGAAAATGGACGGTTTCTATATGCTTGATGATGAGGGGCATAAAAGCGGTTACGGATATGATTTTCTCCAGATGGTTTCCAGATATGAAAATCTCAATTTTGAATATGCAGGATACGGAAAAAGCTGGCCGGAGCTTCTCGAAATGCTTGAGTGCGGAGATATCGACCTTCTGATTAATGCACAGAAAAATGCGGAGCGAGAAGAGCAGTTTGCATTTACTGATGAGGCAATAGGAACAACCGTTGCCGTAATGTGCATCAGGGAGAATGATAACAGATTTATTCCTCGTGATTATAGTACATATAGCGGAAAAAGGCTGGGAATGATGCTTGACAATAATCATAATCAGGCCTTCAGGGAGTATGCGAAGGTATGCGGTTTTGATTATGATACTTTTTTTTACAACTCGTTTGAGCAGCTTTATAAGGCTCTTCACGATGGGAAAATTGATGCTGCAATAAGCAGCGATATGGCAAGAAGCGACGGCGTAAGTGTGCTGGATTCCTTTTCCTCCTCTGATTTATTCGGCATGATGCGAAAGGATGATAAGGAGCTTTTGACGAAGCTTAATAATGCCATACGAATGATGGATTATTATGAGCATGGCTGGAGATCAAAGCTTCAGGAGACTTATTACAGTAATGAGGATTCGGTTGTACTGACCTTTGACGAGGAGGAAAAGGCCGTACTTGAAGAATATTCCTACGGTGATAGGCATTTACGTGTAATGTGCAATCCTGACCGCAGACCGTATTCATGGTTTGAGGACGGCACTGCTGTCGGAATAATTCCCGATATTTTTCGCGATATTGCAGATGAACTTGAAATCGATTATGAAATAATTGAGCCTGATGACCGTGAGCATTATCGTGAATTGTTGGAATCAGGCACCATAGATGTGATTCTTGATTTGAAAACAGAGGATTCGGAGGCTGAAGAGCTGGGATATGTGCAGACTAAGGGGTATCTGACGGTACCGCTTGTAAAAATAACCAGAAGAAATTTCAGCGGAGCGGTTAAGAAGGTTATCGGGGTAGCGCACTCGGAATTTGTTGAAGAAAATATGAAAATGTACTGTCCGGAAGCCGAAATGCTGTTCTGTGATACGGTTTGGGAGGCTGTTGAGGCTGTAAGGGAGGGAATTGCCGATGCAACCTTTTGCTTTGAGCATATAGGTGAATATCTTGTAAGCGAGGATATAACAAATTCACTTATTCTAAATACTGTAAAGAGAAGTGAGAGCACCTTCGGATTTGCAGTCAGAAGCGATATTAATCATAAGCTGGTCAGTGCATTATCAAAATGTATTTCGGGTTATTCGTCAGATAAGTATAAAGAGACGGTAATAAGATATACAGAGCAGGTTAATACAGATACCTCAATAAAGTGGTTTATTTATAACAATCCTGAGGTGGCTCTGATGGCCGGAGTGGTTTTATCACTGGCCGTAGGCCTTGCAATTATACTTCTGGTTATGCTGTGGCATATCAGACGGAATAAGCGTACTCAGAGATTTCTTGAAAAGCAGCAGCAGCTTCTTGAGCTTGCGGTGAGTAAGGCTGAGCACGCGAATAACGCAAAAAGTGAGTTCCTGTCAAATATGTCACATGATATACGTACACCCATGAATGCGATAGTCGGTTATTCTGAGCTTCTGGAAAAGGAAGGAACCGATCCTGAAAAGGTTGCCCGTTATGCATCAAAGATTAAGGTTTCGGGGCAGCTTCTGCTGGATTTAGTCGGTGATATACTCGATATGAGTAAGATAGAAAGCGGTAAAACAACTCTTAACATGACCGATTTCAGCTTTTCGAAGCTTATCAGCGAGCTGACCTCGGTAATCCAGTATATGATTCAGGATAAGGAGCTCAGCTTCAGCGTCAGCTGTGCTGATATCACGGAGGATTATTATCACGGTGATGTGGTCAGACTGAAGCAGATTCTCATGAATATACTTTCTAATGCAATCAAGTATTCGCGTAATAACGGTTCGATTGATTTGTCGATTCAACGTGTTCCGGATGCGTCGGTAAATTATGTTCATTTCAGATTTGTTATTAGCGACAACGGCATAGGGATGAAGGAGGAATTCATTGAAAGGCTGTTTAATCCGTTTGAGCGCGAGGAAAGTGCACTGACAGGCAAAACACACGGTACGGGTCTCGGAATGGCAATAACCAAGAATCTTGTTGAGCTTATGGGCGGAACAATTAATGTCGAAAGCAGACAGGGTGAGGGAACACGCTTCTATGTGCATCTGAAGCTGCGAAAGGCTGAGGAAAAGAAAGCTCCCGTAATTAATGAGGAAGAGGAGAATGAAATCAAATCCGATGCCTGTGAAAAGGAGCTTAAGGGAACCCGAGTTCTTATTGTCGAGGATAATGAGCTGAATGCCGAGATAATAATGGAGCTGCTAGGTGCATTGGGAATAATATGCGAATGGGCGGATAACGGCAGGAGCGGTGTTGACAAATTCTTTGCTTCGGAGCCCGGCTATTATGAAATGATTATTATGGATGTTCAGATGCCGGTAATGGACGGATATACGGCAACCCGTACAATACGTAACAGCGACCGTACGGATGCAAAGACAATTCCGATAGTTGCAATGACGGCAAATGCGTTCCTTGAAGATGTAAACGAATCGGTAGCTGCGGGAATGAATGCGCATCTTTCAAAGCCGGTAAACTTTGAGAGTCTTATGAAGACAATGAGAAATCTGTTAACGCCGGCAGGTAAAGCACCCTGAGAATAAATCGGACGGCAGCAGGATTTCAGGGCTTTAGTCTGTTAATTAGTATTTCTTTGGAAATATATTGCGTTAAAGCGCTAAAACTGTTATAATACGATTTTAACAACCGGTATATCGGTTTTTGTATTGACGGTTTGGCGCTTTTTCGGTTTGTTTACATATGAGGTTAATGTGGAAAGTTTAAAGAATTTTATTATTGTATGCGGTCATTACGGCTGCGGAAAGACAAACTACGCAATTAATCTTGCGTTAAAATATAAGAAGCAGGGCAGGCGGGTAACGATAGTAGATATGGATCTTGTGAATCCGTATTTCAGAACGTCTGATTATCGCGAACTTCTGGAAAATGAGGGAATTGAAGTTATTGCTCCGGTCTTTGCGGCAACAAATCTTGACATACCTTCCCTGCCGGGAGAGATGTATTCGGTTTTTGAGGGAAAGGATATCGTTATTCTTGATGTCGGAGGAGACGATGTCGGTGCAACGGTACTCGGCAGATTTTATCCGAAGCTTGTTAATACGGATTACGATTTCCTGTATGTGGTAAACCGCTACCGCGGAATGACCGTAAAGCCGCAGGAGGCGGCAGAGATTCTTAATGAAATCGAACGGGTATCGAGGCTCAAGGCAACACGGCTGGTTAATAATTCCCATCTTATGGATGATACAACGGCAGAGACAATAGCCGAGGGCATAAGATATGCAAAGGAAGTCAGCAGAATCACCGGACTTTCGCTGCTTCATACAACAGTAAACAGTGAGCTTGAGGTAAGTGAAACGGATGTCCGTTTTGAAGGCAGCAAAATCATACCGATTAATATATATGTAAAGACTATATGGAGAGGTTTGGATTAGCTTAATACTCCGGATGGAGTAAATATAAATGAGGAGGCGTAAGTATGGCAAAAATAACTGTAGACGAAGCGCTGTGCAAGGGATGCGAAATGTGTGTAAACGCCTGTCCCAAAGGTATTATTGCGTTGTCAAAGACACGTATCAACAATAAGGGCTATCACCCTGCAGAGCTAACCGATGAGAGTCAGTGCATTGGTTGTAAATCATGTGCAATCATGTGTCCTGACGTTGCTATTACAGTGTATCGCTAATTATGAATATTCCGAAAAGGAGGAAGTAAAGATGTCGGAAAAGATATTAATGAAGGGTAATGAGGCATTATCGGAAGCTGCAATCCAGGCAGGCTGCAGACATTTCTTCGGATATCCCATAACACCCCAGACAGAGCTTTCGGCGTATATGTCAAAGAGAATGCCGAAGGTAGGCGGTTTATTTTTACAGGCAGAATCAGAGCTTGCCGCAATTAATATGGTACTTGGTGCGGCAGCAGCGGGAGTGCGCGCGATGACATCATCAAGCTCACCGGGAATCAGCTTAAAGACAGAGGGTATCTCATACATAGCAGGTTCCGATTTACCTGCAGTTATTATAAACGTACAGAGAGGCGGTCCGGGACTTGGCGGTATCCAGCCCTCACAGGCAGATTACTGGCAGGCTACAAAGGCAACCGGACACGGAGATTTCCAGCTTATCGTGCTTGCGCCTTCAACGGTTCAGGAGATGGCTGATATGGTGAGCGATGCATTCGATCTCGGCGAGAAATACAGAATGCCCGTTATGATTCTCTCTGACGGTATGCTTGGTCAGATGATGGAGCCTGTATCCTTCCCTGATAAGAAAGAGGTTCATGTATCCGAGAAGCCGTGGGCTACATGCGGACATGAGAACAAGAGACCTCATAATATAGTAAATTCCCTTTACATTGATCCTAAGACTCTTGAGGACAAGGTAATTGAGCGCTTTAAGAGATATGAGACTGTTAAGGCAGAGGAGCAGCGTGCGGAGGAGTATCTTACAGATGATGCTGATATCGTTGTTGTTGCATACGGTGCTTCGTCACGTGTTGTGAGAAGTGCGGTTAATTCTGCGAGAGAGCTCGGCATAAAGGCGGGTCTTTTAAGACCGATTACACTCTGGCCTTTCCCTGAGAAAGCTATTGAGAAGACTGTTGCAGGTGCAAAGAAATATCTTTGCGTTGAGATGAGCATGGGTCAGATGGTTGAGGATGTTAAGCTTGTGGTTAACGGAAGAAAGCCTGTTGAATTCTTCGGACGTACGGGCGGAATTATCCCCACACCCGCAGAAGTGCTTGAAAAGATTAAAGAACTGTCCGGAAAGGAGGCATAAGCATGGAAAAAGTATTTGAGAAGCCGCATGCATTAACGGATGTTCCGTTTCATTATTGCCCCGGGTGTACACACGGTATTGTACACAGACTGGTTGCAGAGGTTATTGACGAGCTTGGAGTTGAGGGTAACGCAGTAGGCGTTGCATCAGTAGGATGCTCGGTATTCAGCTATAATTATTTTAATTGCGATATGGTACAGGCACCTCACGGACGTGCTCCGGCTGTTGCTACGGGTATCAAGAGAGCTAAGCCCGAGAATGTTGTATTTACATATCAGGGAGATGGCGACCTTGCTGCCATAGGTACCTGCGAGACGGTTCATGCCGCTACAAGAGGCGAGAATATAACGGTTATATTTATTAATAATGCAATATACGGAATGACAGGCGGTCAGATGGCGCCCACATCACTTCCCGGACAGGTTACACAGACCACACCCTATGGTCGTGATGTTAATGTTGCCGGCTATCCCGTAAGAGTATGTGAGATGCTTTCCACACTTGACGGTGTTGCACTTGCACAGCGTGTTACCGTTGACAGCGTTAAGAACGTTAATATTGCCAAGAAGGCTATTAAGAAGGGCTTCGAGAACCAGATTAACAAGAAGGGCTATTCAATTATTGAGGTAGTTTCCACCTGTCCCACAAACTGGGGAATGGCTCCCAAGGATGCAATCAAGTGGATGCAGGACAATATGCTCACATATTATCCTCTTGGTGTATATAAGGATAAGACACAGGGAGGTGAAAACTAATGGATGGTACAATGAATGTTTTGCTTGCGGGCTTCGGCGGACAGGGTATCCTGTTTGCAGGTAAGGTAATGGCATATGCAGGACTTATGGACGGAAAGGAGATTTCCTGGCTTCCCTCATACGGTCCCGAGATGCGTGGCGGTACTTGTAACTGCAGCGTTGTTGTAAGTGACCGTTCCATTGGTTCACCGCTTGTTACTAATCCTGATGTACTTATTGCGATGAATCTTCCTTCACTTGACAAGTTTGTGGATGCGGTAGTACCCGGCGGTACAATAATCGTAGACAGCTCAGTTGTTGAAAAGAAGGTTGAGAGAACAGATGTAACCGTTTACTACGTTCCGGCTACTAAGCTTGCTGATGAAAACGGCTTAAAGGGACTTGCAAATATTATTCTTGTCGGCAAGCTCTTTAAGGAAAAGGGATTTGTATCGGCAGAATCTCTTGATGCGGGACTCTTAAAGTGCGTTCCTCCCACAAAAGCGGCAATGATTGATGCCAACAGAACAGCACTTAAGCTTGGCGCTGAGGAATAAGGTGAATAAAGCGAATTGAATATGTGATGTGACAGGGTGTTGCACCGGAAGGTGCGACACCCTGTTTTGATGCCTATATTTGGAAGGTATGCCGGTCTGTACGGATTGAGAATGAATTGGCACCGGAGAAATGATGCGCGGTGCGGTTTGTGCAGCCCGGGAATGAATTGG
>JAZNKQ010000111.1:0-23986 GCA_045578645.1 Lachnospiraceae bacterium | reverse complement strand
CTCCGACTTCATTTCGCGGCTGGATTCTCGGAACGTTCCCCTTATCCTCAAGCCCGCGGTCATAATAGTAAGAACACAGCTGCTTAACAAGCGTTTCGGGTCTCTTACCGTCACTGTCCCTTATCATCAGGAACTGATCCTTCAGATACAGCTTATTAATATATTTCAGATTCGCATAGGTCTTAATGTTGGTACAGCTGTTTGTCGTAATAATCGATATACGCTGCAGCATTCCGTCATCGCCATATACCTCTGAATAGTACTTCTTTAACAGCAGCGGCAACCGGTTGCTGTCCTGCTTTCCTTCAACAATAAATACAAAATTGACATTCATCAGATCATTTGCGGTATATCCGAGATCGTCAAGAATATGGTCTATATCCGTATTCTCGTTTATTGTCGTATAGAACTCCTCATTTAGTACAACCTGTTTAATCTGCTTTGAATTAAAGTTAAATATAAGATTCGGTGAATGTGTTGAAAAAATAACCTGATTCTTCTTTGACAGCCTGTAGAGTATTTCACTGGCAGCCTTCTGCAGCTGCGGATGAAGATAAATCTCGGGGTCCTCCATCATAATAATGCTCGGAATACTGTTATTTTCTTCTATATAGGCTTCAAGCAATGAAAGGATATATATACTCTTTGCACCGGCACTCAGCGTCTTAACGGAATCTGCTGTATATCTGTCACGATTTAAAACTACCGTATCAAGCTTAAACAATTCCTCAGTATTAAAGTTCATGACAAACTTAATATTCTGATGTCTTCCGCTGTTTCGTGCATAATTATTATTTAACTTTTCCATAAAGCTGTCCAGATTAAGCTGTAAAAGCTTGCTTTCAAGAAGCTTAACAGTCTCAACAATGGAAAGCTCCTCCGGCCTCTTAGAAATTATATCCGGAATACATTTAAAGCAGTTTGTACACGGAAGTGCCTGATCGTAAATGCAAACCGACTCTCTCACACCTGTCAGTGCATTCTTTGTCTGGGCAAGGAAAATGTCATCCTGTATTGCCTGTACGCGTCTTGAGGTATCAATGAAATGCATCTTGGGAAAGATTTTTCTGATATTATCATTATCCTTATTAATACCGTCGGAATATCTGATATTAAGCTCCGTATCTGCAACAAACACAAACGATAAGATTCCGCCAAGCTCCTTTTCCTCAGGGTCGGCAGGCTCCCAGATGCTCTCCTCCGTGCTCTTTCCTCTCACAAAGGTCGGCAGTCTGTCGCAAAAATCCTTATACCACATATCAAAGGCCTTATATTTACTTAACACACCGTTTTCATGAAACTTAATAATATCTTCATTACTGATTTCAAGATTAATCGCAATTTCAATATTCCTGTCAGGCATATTGAAATCACCCTGCCTTATTTCATACATTCCTGCAACCGCAAGCATGGCATGGAGAATTGTAGTCTTTCCGGTGCTGTTCTTTCCGACAATAATAAGTGCATTCTCAATTTCATCAATATTCAGCTCTTTAATCGTCTTAAAATTTTTAATAAGAAGTGAAGTTATTTTCATAAATCCTCCTTAACGCATACAACAGCCATGTATCATTAAACAGAGCCTTTCGGTCATATACCGAAGAAAAATCAATTGTTTGTAAAAATGACTTCTTCGTCACAATGTCCTTCAAGAAGTGCCTCAAGGCTTCCTTCCTGCCCCGCATTTTTACTGTAAGGCAGATTTATCTCCATAAACCTTGCAGTATTATGGAAAATACCGCAGAAGCCCGCTGTCTCGGAAGCATCGGAAAGCTTTGTCTTCAGTGAATAAAATTTCACATGTGAAAGATTACTGCAATCGTAAAACGCTCCTTCAAATATCTTTTTAACTCCTGCCGGGATTTCAACAGAGGTTATCCCGTCATTCCCGCAGAATGCCCATTTTGCAATATACTTAACTCCGTCAGGTATATTAATACTGCCCTTCGCCGCAGGAAATGAAATCAATATCTGACCGTCTTTTGTTAAAAGCATTCCGCCTTCAGATTTATAGGCTTCATTTTCTTCGGAAACTTTAATTTTGCTCAGGCTATTGCAATAAGCGAGTGCCTTGTACGCAATATTATCAGCTGTTGAAGGTATAATAATTCTCTCAAGCCTTTCGCAGCATAAAAATGCCCCGCCCTTTATTTCCTTCATTCCTTCAGGACAAACAATCTCTGTTATATAGCAGTTCCCTTCAAAAGCATATTCACCTATAGTTTTAACACCCGCATAAAGCTCAACACTTCCGTAAGCTGCAATTCCCGATATAAGATTTGTTTTATCATGATTATACAGAATATCAGCTTCGACGGTAAAACAGCTGTTATCCTCATCAACCGAAAATGAATATATATTACTGCAATAGGAAAAGGCTCCGACACCTATTTTATTTGTTTCTTTACCGATATGAATCACATTTAATTCAGATGCCTTATAAAAAGCTGACTGTCCAATCTCCAAAAGTGAATCCGGAAGAATAAGCTCTTCAACACCCGAATATGCAAAAGCTGCGGCTCCGATATAATTAAGCCCGCTATCCTCTCCAAAGCTTACTTCACCAAGAGCGGTGCATTTATAAAACGCTCCCTCACCGATTTCCTTACAGCTGTCAGGTATGGCAACCTTAGTCAATTCGGAATCAAGCGCAAATGCAGTTTTTTGGATACCTGTTACAGCATACTCCTTTCCGTCTGCAAAAATCACCTCCGGTATCTCAAGTACCTGCATATTCTCTTCGGCACCACATACTACAGCCTCGCCGGTATCCGCTTCTATCTCATATATTATTCCCTCATATGAAAAAGTATCAGTATCTGCGTATGCCCCTACCGCGCTGTCATTACCTGCCGTAAAAAGTACGCAAAATGCTGCCGCAAGCAGTATTCCCCTAATTACATTCCCTGCATATCTCCTCATAAGTTCCTCCAAACAGAAGTATTTACCATAACTGATTTTAACATATTTCCCTTAATTATGAAATATAATAATCCTCTTTTCTGAGCACTTGCACATGAAATCAGATAAGCTGCTGCTCATTAATAATCAGTTTAAACTGCAGACCCAGCTTCTCCGCTGCTTTTCTGCACATTATCATACGGTTCATGAATATTTCAAAATAATCCATAACATTGCCGTACTTTGTATCAACATCCAGCTTCAGCTTAATCAGCGTATGCTCTTCATTTATTTTCATCTGGGATTTTCTTACCGAATAATTAACCCTGTCATGTATATCAAAGGTTGCAATATCCTGATTACGCACACGGCTTCTTCTTACATCGGACTTATCTGCGAGAATAAGTGCTGCCGCAACGGCATTAACCGGAACTCCGGTTCCCTCATCATGATTGCCGATTGCAGTTACTATAACTGCAATATCCTCTGCAGGCATTTCCATATGGTCAAGTATTCTGAACGCCATTACCGCTCCGCTCTGGGAATGATCGGTTCTGTTTACAAGATTTCCTATATCATGAAGGTATCCGGCTATTTTAACCAGCTCAACCTCATGCTCACTGTAACCGAGCGTTTCAAGAATATATCCCGCAGTCTCTGATACTCTTGAAACATGCGCAAAGCTGTGCTCCGTATACCCGAGCGCTGATAAGCTTGCATCCGCTCTTTCTATATAGGTTCTGATTTCAGGATTATTAATTATTCTTTCAAGCAAATTTCCATCCTCCGTCATTAAATCTGTTTTCTTACGATTGTGTATTCATCGCCGCGTCGAAAGTACGGACATCCCGAACGAGTGTCACTGCACATTCGTGAATATTCGTCCTCATCAAAATATGACTGTCCGCAATTATACTCGTCATATTCCTCATCGTAACTGTAATATATGCATTCCTCACATAAAGCATTCTCTGCCATTGCTACGTTCCTTTCCATCAACCCAGTAATGAGTATTCCTCCATATTCCATATCTTGCTTACAACATCACGATAGAACTCAGGCTCATGGCATACTAGAAGAATTGACCCCTTGTACTCCCTTAATGCCCTTTTAAGCTCCTCCTTTGCATCGACATCAAGATGGTTTGTCGGCTCATCAAGTAATAATACATTCGTTTCCTTATTAATCAGCTTGCAAAGTCTCACCTTTGCCTGCTCACCGCCGCTCAGCACCTTCACCCTGCTCTCGATATGCTTTGTTGTCAGACCGCATTTTGCAAGAGCCGAGCGGACTTCATACTGCGTATACGAAGGAAATTCCTGCCATATTTCGTCTATACAGCTGTTATCTCCTGCCTTCATTTCTTGCTCAAAATATCCGGTATATAAATAATCACCGGTAGTAACTCGTCCTGACAGAGGTTCAATAAGTCCCAGAACGCTTTTCAGAAATGTCGTTTTACCTATACCGTTTGTACCTACAATTGCTATCTTCTCACCGCGCTCCATACGAAGATTCATCTGCTTCGAAAGCGGACGTTCTGAATCATAACCGATAACAAGGTCATAGGTTTCAAACAAAATCTTGCCAGGTGTTCTCGCATTTTTGAAATTGAATTCAGGCTTCGGCTTTTCCGCAGCAAGCTCTATAATATCCATCTTATCAAGCTTTTTCTGACGTGCCATCGCCATATTTCTTGTTGCAACACGAGCCTTATTTCTTGCGACAAAGTCCTTAAGATCTTCAATCTCCTTCTGCTGCTTTTTATATGCCGCCTCAAGCTGAAGCTTTTTCATCTCATATACTTCGGTAAACTTATCATAGTCACCCACATATCTGTTGAGCTCCTGATTTTCCATATGATAAATAATGTTAACAACACTGTTTAAGAACGGTATATCATGTGAAATCAGGATAAACGCATTTTCATATTCCAGAAGGTATCGCTTAAGCCATTCAATATGATTTTCATCAAGATAATTTGTAGGCTCATCAAGCAGTAAAATATCCGGCTTTGATAACAGCAGCTTTGCCATAAGAATTTTCGTTCTCTGCCCTCCGCTAAGCTCCTCCACATCGCGGTCAAGCCCAAAGTCAAGAATACCCAGTGCCCTTGCGACCTCTTCGATTTTTGCATCAATCATATAAAAGTCATGCTGCTCAAGCATGTCCTGCATGGTTCCCGTTTCCTCAAGCAGCCTTGTCATCTCTGCCTCATCGGCATCTCCCATCTGCTCAAACATCCGGTTCATTTCCTCCTCCATATCAAAAAGATATGAAAAGGCCCCTCTTAAAACCATCTCAACAGTCATTCCCTTTTCAAGCACCGCGTGCTGGTCAAGATAGCCTACTCTGACATTCTTTGCCCACTCAACCTTACCCTCATCGGGCTGCAGCTTACCCGTAACTATATTCATAAATGTTGATTTTCCTTCACCATTTGCCCCGATAAGACCAATATGCTCACCCTTCAGTAATCTGAAGGATACATTCTGAAATATTGCACGGTCACCGAAGCCGTGCGTCAGCTGGCTTACATCTAAAATCATTCAATTCTCCATTCTTCTAAATATAATGCAAAATTTTCCTATATTATTTATACTTCCAACCCTCGCTCTTGTCAATCAGCTACAAGATACAACTACAAAAAACAGAGCCTCTTTCAAGACTCTGTCCTCATTACCTTCCTATACTGGCTTTACCATATAGTCTCGTATCAGCTTTAATAAATCATCATATCCCGATATAAAGCCCTGAATGGTTCTTCTGAAAGCACCATATTCCTCAAACTCCTCCGGCTTCATGCCATCCTCAAAAAATGCTTTTCTAAACTCAGGAAGCGTGATTAGCTCTTCCATATATTCTGCCCTTACGGAATCGCCCATTCGGTCTTCTACCGACACCTTACAGTCATTAATCTTTCTGTACCAGTCATAGGGTATTGTCATTGAAATATCGCCGCCTACAAATTCACTCCAATGATATCTGTTTCGATAGGCTGCAGAAAGAAGTCTGGTACGGTATCCGCGCTCCTTATATATTCTGTAGGCTTCCTTAAACACGGCAACTCCTGCCCACTCGAGCGCCTCCGGATATGTAAGTGCAATACTTTTTGTTGCAATCTTTAACCAGTCATCAAGCCGTCCTACCATTATCGTACATACAGGTGCCATATCCTCTGTCGGAAGTCCCTCTGCCTCTCTTCTTTTAAGACCTCTTTCGACAGCCTCTGCAACAGCAACAGCCTGAGGTACTGTAAACGAAACTGTAGCATTAATACTGATTCCTCTGTATGTCATTTCTTCAAAGGCTTCGATTCCTGCCTTTGAGGTGGGTGACTTTACCTGCATATTTTCGCCGAGAGCATTCAGCTCCTCTGCCTGTGCGAGCATTTTCTCAGGGCTTCTGTAAAATCTTGCATTCGTCTGAATGGAAAGCCTTCCTTTTTTACCCTTGCTTTCCTCAAAAACCGGAAGCAGCTTTTTTGAACGCTCTCTTCCTGCCTCATAAATTATTGCCCATGCAATATCCTCTTCCGTTGCTTCAGGCATAGCTTCAAGATAATGCTTTATTCTGCCCTCCCAGAACGGAAGCTCTGATTTAATAACTGCTCCGACAATTACAGGATTACTTGTAGCACCTACTATTCCTCTTTCAATACCAAAATTAAGAGGCTCCTCACCGCATGAATCCATCCAAATATGTGTCTGCGGAAATCTTACCGCAGTTTCATGAAGCTTTCCCTTAAATTCACTCATAACACTCACACTTCTTTCCATTATTTAAAATCATAAAGCCATGTATGGTCTTCGTCATCTATTCTGTCAGTCCACGGATTTCCTTCCAGATGTCTTATCATCCAGCATACATACATGCGATATCCGGGTGCCGTTACCTGAGGGTGCGTTTTTCCGCCTGGTATTGCACAAAAGCTCCCGTCCTTAATCTTAAACACATCATCACCGATAAAGCCTGCGCCAAAGCCCTGCGGTCTGTCGAATTTATAAAAATATACCTCCGGCTGCGGATGATGATGCGGTATATAGCTGGACCAGTTTCCCTGTGTGGTAATAACCTCACCAAGCACCATATTGGAATACGGCGCATTATTATAATCAAAAACCGTCCTTACAAGCCTTACACAGGTATTACGGCAAAGATTTTCTCCTGAGATAACATCTTTGCAATCCGCAGGTGTATAGAATTTCGGCTCAAAGCTTCCTGCGTTTTCCGTTGACTGTATCAGAATTTCGCATGATTCCTCTGCCCTCACCGTTGCACTGACACCTGCCGGAATATGTAAGCAGTAAACACCGTCATCAAATACATTACCTCTTCTTCCGGTACGTACCTCATCATTCCAGCAAAACACAATACAGCCTGAAAGCAGAAGAATTGCCTGCTCATCAGTCTCACTAAAGAAAGTCTTACTATCTCCCGCCTTCAGCTTCATCACAAAAACGTCCTGCAGCATATCACTGTGCTCACCGTTTCTTGTGACAATTTCCATTACTCCGTTATCGTCATATCTCGGATAACCATACTTCTTATTCATGATAATCCCCATTCCGAAGCGTAGCGTATGAATCCGCTTGAGAAATTCACGAATGTGATTTCTCATCGCGCATATGGGCTTATTTGTGACGCTTCGGCACAAAAAGCCGTGTAGAAAATCAGTATATCAATGTAATTTTACACTATCCATTCAGGGAACATTTCTCTATATATCCAAAATTAATATTTCCTTGCTGTCCTTCTTTTCTCGCATACCCTTTCATAGGCTTCGTTTACTGCCTCAATACCCGAATGTGATGCAAGACCGACATTCCACCATGCACCATAGCCGTCTGTCATTGTCTTCGGAAGCACCTTAATATCAATAAGCGTTGAAACTGTCTGCTTCTTTGCATCAATAAGAGCATTTTCAAGCTCTTCTAGCGTCCTGACAGTATATGTAACAAGTCCGTAGCCCGATGCAGCTTTTGCGAAATCAATCGGAATAAGTCCGCCGTTATGTCTGCTTGCTTCTCTTTTGTCAGCAGGTCTTCTTCCGCTCCCGTCCTCTCTGTATCTGAATTCCGTTGCAAGACTTCCGATACCGTTTGACATCTGAAGATTATTAATACATCCGAAGCCGCAATTATCAAACAGCAGAATATTAACCTTCTTCTGCTCCTGCATTGCTGTTAGCAGCTCGCTGTGAAGCATCAGATAAGCTCCGTCTCCGGTGAACGCATAGCATTCCCTCTCAGGATATGCAAGCTTTGCACCAAGTACGGAACAGATTTCATAACCCATACATGAATAGCCGTATTCCATATGGTATGAATCCCTTGCATCAGTAGTCCACATTCGCTGCAAATCTCCGGGAAGTGAGCCTGATGCGCCTGTTACTATTGCGTCTTTATCAATCAGCTCTCTTATCATGCAGATTGCCGAGGTCTGAGTAACGCTTCCGCCCGTAACCTTAACAAATTCCTCTATGCTTCTTTCATCCCTTGCCTTAATAAGCGGCTCAAAGCTCTCACCGTAGCGGTAATCCGCAAGCCTCTTCATCTCGCGTCCCCACTCGCTTTCTGCTTCTTTTATCTCATCTGCATAGCCGGAACGGTATTCATCAGCCTCAAGCTCTTTATCGAGTGCTTCAAGACATACCTTCGCATCACCCACAATACCTGCCGCATCACATTTCATTGCATGGAATCGTGAAGCATTAATTGTTACAAGCTTAATATCTCTGCTTCCAAACAGCTCCTTTGAACCTGTTGTAAAATCTGTCATTCGTGAGCCGATTGCAATTATACAGTCCGCCTCGCGTGCAATTTTATTCGCCGCCAGATTTCCCGTAACACCGATTCCGCCAAGATTATAAGGATTTGATGACTTACATGCACTCTTTCCCGCCTGAGTTTCCGCAAAAGGAATATTGTACTTCTCAGCAAATGCTTCAAGCACCTCACCTGCCAGAGAATAACGTACACCGCCACCGCATATTATAAGCGGCTTTTTTGAGCCTTTAATTAATTCTGCCGCATCAGCAATCTCTTCGCTTATCGGAACTGCCCTTCTTATTCTGTGTACTCTCTTTTTAAAGAATTCTTCCGGATAATCAAAGGTTTCTCCCTGAACATCCTGAGGAAGCGCAATACATACCGCACCGGTGATTCCGGGCTCCGTAAGAACCCTCATCGCCTGAAGCAGTGCCGTCATAAGCTGTTCCGGTCTGTTAACACGGTCCCAATAGCGGCATACCGGCTTAAATGCATCCGTAGTCGTTATTGCAAGACTGTCCTCCTGCTCGAACTGTTGCAATACAGGGTCCGGCTGGCGATTTGAATAAGTATCGCTCGGAAAAAGCAATAAGGGTATATTATTAACCGTAGCCGTAGCTGCCGCCGTAACCATATTGGCTGCACCCGGACCAATGGATGAGGCACATGCTATTATTTTCTGCCGGTTGTTCTGCTTCGCAAAGGCAGTAGCCGTATGAGCCATTCCCTGTTCATTTCTTCCCTGATATACCTTAAGACTTCCGGGATTCTCCTCAAGTGCCTGACCCAGACCGAGAACGAAGCCATGACCGAATATCGTAAAAACTCCGTCGACAAATTTTGTCTCATTATTATCTAAGCTTACATACTGATTGTCGAGAAATCTGACAACCGCCTGTCCAACTGTCATTATCATAAAAATCCCCATTCCGAAGCGCCTGCCAATTAAAGGCTGCCTTGACGCTTCAGTGAAAGCAGCCTATAGGTTAATTGATATCAGATTGTACCGTCCCATGTACTTACATGCTTTGAGCGGCCTTCCTCCTCGGTAAACCAATGCGTGGTTACAACCTTTGTTTCCGTATAGAATCTGAAGCCGTCCTTTCCGAGACAATGTAAATCACCTATAAAGGAATTTTTATGTCCTGAGAACGGGAACATTCCCACCGGTACGGGAATACCTACATTAATTCCGACCATACCGCCGTCTGTGTGACGTGCAAACTCTCTTGCATAATATCCGTTCTGGGTATAAATAACCGAACCGTTTGCAAACGGATTACCATTCATAATTTCAAGACCCTCTTCAAAGCTCTTTACTCTCTTTATACAAAGTACGGGTCCGAAGATTTCATTGTCACCGACAGTCATACCGGGCTTAACATGATCGAATATCGTAGGCCCGATATAGAAACCGTTTTCATGACCCTCAACCTTTACATCTCTTCCGTCAAGTACAAGCTCCGCACCTTCATCAATTCCCTTCTGTATCCAGCCAAGAACGGATTCCTTATGCGGTCCGTTTATTACGGGGCCAAGCTTCGTTTCCTTATCATATGCAGGTCCGACCTTAATCTTCTTTGCCTCAGCGACAATTGCTTCAACAAGCTTATCTGCAATCGCTTCATGTGCCACAACAACCGGAAGTGCCATACAGCGTTCCCCTGCACAGCCGAAGGATGCATTAATAATACCTGCCGCCGTTCTGTCAATCGGTGCATCATCCATTACAAGCGCATGATTCTTCGCCTCACAAAGGCACTGAACACGCTTTCCGTGAGCAGCCGCCTCGGAATAAATATGTAAACCAACCTTTGTTGAACCGACAAAGGTAATTCCCTTCACATCCGGATGCTTAAGGAAAATTTCAGACTCATTCCTTGAGCAGGTAACTATATTAATAACACCGTCGGGAAGTCCCGCTTCCTTATAAAGCTCGGCTATTCTTAATGCAGACTGCGGTGTAAAGCTTGCTGCCTTAAGAACAATGGTATTGCCGCACGCAATACACATAGGTGTCATCCAGCCCATCGGAATCATTGCAGGGAAATTAAAGGGAACTATACCGGCAAATACACCGAGAGATTCGCGATATAATACCGAATCATAGCCCTTTGAGGCATCCATAAGGCTCTCGCCCTGAAGCAGTGAGGGTGCCGAAATAGCCTGCTCGGTTCCTTCCTTTGCCTTAAGCACATCGCCCTGTGCCTCACTCCATGCTTTTCCGTTCTCAAGAGCAACAAGATATGTAAGCTCATCCATGTGCTCAACAAGAAGGTCACGCAGCTTATAAAGAATCTGCACTCTTTTAATAACCGGTGTCTGGGACCAGCCGGGATATGCTGCCTTTGCACTGGCAATCGCCTCTTCAACCTCTGCCTCGGTACAGCACGGAACCTTTGCAATAACTTCTCCGGTACTCGGATTATATGCATCCATATATTTTGTTGTTTTGGACTCAACGGCACATCCGTTAATCCACAGCTTTAACTTCTTTACTTCACTCATAATAATAACCATGCCCCTTCCTTATACTGTTCTAACCTTTGTAGATGTTTTTCTGCACAGCTCAAGCAACGACTCCTCAACCATGCTGTCAGTAATCAGCGTATCAATCTTTTCCAGATTCGTATAACTGATTAAGCCCGCTCTTCCGTACTTTCTGGAATCAGCCATTAGAAAAACCTCACTACTCTTTTTAACTGCCCATTGCTTAATATCGTATTCACCCATCGATGAATCCGTTATCGCTCCGCCAGCGGTAATCCCCTTTGTTGCCATAAAGGCCTTACCTATATTATAGTGCTCCATCATACCGAGTGCGGTAGCTCCGATAAAGCAGTTCGTTGAATTCTGAAACTTGCCGCCAAGGCAAAACACCTCTACGCCACTCAGATGACATGCTTTATTTATTACATCAAGACTGTGGGTAATTATCGTGAGCTTTGATTTGTTCTCAAGATAATCAACCATGCTTGCCGCAGTTGTTCCCGAATCAATATAAATAATATCTCCGTCCTGAACATATTCTGCAGCCGCAGCCGCAATTTCACGCTTACACTGCACATTCTGAGTTTTTCTTTCTTCGTAAGAAACAATTGCGTTACCGCTTACGGTAATATTACTGCATACACCGCCGTAAACCTTCTTTATCGTTCCCTTCTCCGAAAGCTCCGCAATATCATTTCTTAAGGTGTTCATCGAAATCTCATACTGCTTACAAAGTTCATCCATGGAAGCAACACCCTTTTCAAGTATGTATTCCTCCATTTTTCTTAATCGAAGTGATTTAACCATATTCATCTCCCATATATTTATGTAACTTTATAATTCGCTTTTCTAAGAATAGCACCAAATCCTAAAATAATCAATAGCAAATTGTTATCTTTTTGTTATTTTATTGTTATATTTGTTTTGTCATCTATATCTTAATAGTATTTTATTGTTAACTTATGCTTGCATATTTAACAAACAGGTGCTATTCTATATTAGAAATACAACCGATGCATTCACGGCATCTTTTCATTTTGCCGGAATGCCAATTATTTTTCTCAGGAGGTTTATCTATGCTTAAAATAGGTATAATCGGCGCCGGACGTATCGGCAAGGTACATAGTGAGGGGATTACCTTTGGAGTGAAGAATGCCATTGTTGAGGCAATTGCAGATCCTTTTTTAACAGATGTCCAGAGAAGCTGGGCAGAAAATCTCGGTATTAAGAAAATATATACCGATTATCATGAAATTTTAAACGATCCCGATATTGCTGCTGTTCTAATTTGTTCATCAACAAATACCCATGCAGATATATCCATAGAAGCAATTCATGCCGGCAAGCATGTTTTCTGCGAGAAACCTATTTCTCAGGATCTTGCTAAAATCAAAGAGGTTATGGAAGCTTTATCCGAAACCGGACTTAAATTCCAGGTCGGCTTCAATCGTCGCTTCGACCACAATTTTGAAGCCGTAAGAAACGCAATAACAGAAGGAAAAATCGGCGACCTCCATATGCTACACGTAACAGCAAGAGACCCCGAAGCTCCGCCGCTTGAATATGTTAAGGTTTCCGGCGGAATGTTCCTTGATATGACAATACATGATTTTGATATGGTATGCTTCCTCTCGGGAAGCACTGTTACCGAGGTTTATGCGGCCGGTGCTGCACTCGTTAATCCAGACATTGCAAACGTAGGTGATATTGACACAGCCATCATTACAATGAAGCTTGCAAACGGAGCCCTTGCCGTAATCGACAACTCAAGACAGGCAGCCTACGGATATGACCAGCGTGCAGAAGCCTTCGGCTCACTCGGACAGATTTCGGTCGGCAACGATACGGTATCTACTGCCGTTCTCAGTAACAAAGACGGCGTAACTGCCGAAAAACCGCTCTACTTCTTCCTGGAGCGCTATATGGCATCATTTATTAAGGAAGTTAGCTGCTTCGTTGATGCGGTAGAAAATGATAAGCCGGTTCCCGTAGATATTAATGCAGGTCTTCAGCCTATCCTTATTGCCAAGGCTGCCAAGAAATCACTTGATGAAAACAGACCCGTTAAATTAAGCGAAATAGAATTCTGATGATATAGTTCCTTTATTTGGAGGTTAAAATGTTCAATAATGTTTATTTAGGAATTGCACCGATTGCATGGACAAATGATGATATGCCTGATTTAGGCAAGGAAAATACTTTCGAGCAGTGCATCAGTGAAGCCGCACTCGCAGGCTTTGAAGGAACCGAGGTTGGAAATAAATACCCGAAAGACCCTGCTGTACTTAAAGGATATATGGATATTCGCGGCATTCGTATTGCAAGTGCATGGTTCAGCTCCTTCCTTACTACAAAGCCGTATGAGGAAACAGCTGAAGCATTTATCGCACATCGTGATTTTCTTCACGCCCTCGGTGCAAAGGTAGTTGTTGTTTCCGAACAGGGTCACAGCATCCAGGGTCAGATGGATACTCCTGTATTCGAGAAAAAATATATTATGAACGATGAAGAATGGACACTTCTTACAGACGGCCTTAACAAGCTCGGAAGGCTTGCTGCCGAAAAGGACATGAAGCTTGTTTACCATCATCACATGGGTACGGTAGTTCAAACCGCCGAAGAAATTGACCGTATGATGAACTCGACAGATTCCGAATATGTTTATCTTCTTTTCGATTCGGGTCATCTTGCATATTCAGGTGAAGACTATTTATCTGTTTTGAAAAAATATGTTAACAGAATCAAGCATGTACACCTTAAGGACATTCGCCCCGAAATCGTTTCCGAGGTTAAAGAGAAAAGCAAAAGCTTCCTTCAGGGTGTAAGAATGGGTGCATTCACTGTTCCCGGTGACGGCTGTATAGACTTTGCTCCTATTTTCAGTATCCTTGAGGCTTCAGGCTACGAAGGCTGGCTCCTTGTCGAAGCAGAACAGGACCCTGCCCTTGCAAATCCTTTTGAATACGCCCTCAAGGCGCGCAAATACATTAAGGAAACCGCCGGTATCTAAGCAATCATATATATAAAACCATTTTGCCTCCGCTTATTATATACTGCTTTCTTTTCTGTCAAAGCGTTATATGATAATAGCCGGAGGCTTATTTTTACTCTTTATTCTCTTTGTCTGCTTTTCCCCTTTCACAATAATATGAAATAGCCTTTGACATAAACTCAGCAGTACCTATACCGCTGCGGTCTATATTTTTCATAAATCTCTCATCACCGACATACATCTGACCGAGGCCAAATAATATTTCGTCCGTACACTTATAATAATGCTCAGATATATAATTCTTCCAAAGAGCGACAAGCTTTTGAACCTCTTCGCATTCCGGCTCCATTTCCATATCAAGCATCTCGCTGAAACGCCCGATAATTTCATATGCGCCATCCACCATGGATATATATTGACTTTCATCATTTACGGGACGCTTCAGGCTTTCCCTGTATGCCTCTGTATTTCCCCAGCGTTCTCTAACCTCCGCTGCGTATTTCTCCTTTAATTCAATAAGCTCAGATTTATCAAATACCTTCAAATCTATTTCCTCACCTTTGTTTATTGCATTATCTAATGCATTAATAAGCTCTTCCATTTTCTTTTTCTTGTTTACCAGTATCTCGCGCTGTTTTTTCATTATATCCCGTCTTTCACAGCAGCCGGAATCAATTATCAGCTTAATATCACTAAGCGGAAACTCCAATTCACGGAAAAACAGTATCTGCTGCAGCTTTTCGAATGCCTCGGCACCATATTGCCTATAACCGTTTTCAGCTACCTTATCCGGTTTCAGCAATCCTATACTGTCATAATAATGCAGTGTCCTTACTGTTACCCCGGCAAGCTTTGCCAATTCATTAACCCTCATAAAGTACCTCTGTAAATATTAACCACTTTTCGCAGGAACCAATATCTATTATAACAACATATGAGGGATAAACAAGCGTTTATCCCTCACCAATACTTAGCCTATCTTAACTTTTTATAGTCATAGCTCATAATGCCGCCGAGTAATGACTCATACTGCTCGAACTGCTCGATAGTCTCATCAAGGCATTCCTCGCATATGATATACTCTTCTGACTCTGAAACCGAACTGCCTAATAAAGATATCTCTCCCTCTACTGTGAACTCATAAAGAGGTCTTACCTTGCCACAGTTCTCACAGGGTCCTTCCTTCTGTCCGCATGCGGTCAGAGAGAATACGGCCACAATTAATACAGCTACTACCAATAATCTTTTCTTCATGTTTCTAATCCTTCCTTTTCGTTTGTACTGACGCGGCTATTATAATTGATTCACCATACAAAGTCAAGGAAAAACCGGTCGGTAACAATATGCTCCGACCGGCTCTTATAGCAATTAATATATCACAGATTCGATTACTGACCCATCTGCTTTGCAACCTTTTTTATCAAGAATGGCTTATTTAGCAAGATAATCAATCGACATTGCATATGTCAGGCGGATGCCTTTATACTCCAGCGATATGTTATTATAGTGGTCATGTCCGCAGAATATCCCCTTTGTACTGCCAATTTCCACAGCTCTTTCAAATGTCTGTAAAGCACTCAAGTCCTTTGAGTAGGACAGGAAGCTTCCTGCCAAATGAATATCCGTAAGCTGCAGAATCTTAAAATCACCGCCATCGGTATTCTGTATTGTATATACATCACGCTCCGAATCATATTCAGCCGACAGCCGACGGTGCTCAACAGACGGAATTGTTGCTATATATGGTTGAATATACCAGTTACCCTTAAACATTAATAAAATCAGTATTGCAAAAATAAGAGTAAAAACAACCGAATACTTTAATAATTTCTTCTTCTTTCTGTCGTTTGTCTCAGCTTCAATAACATCCTCTGTCACTGAGACTTTCATTTTCTTCAGTATCCATACGCTAAGGACTGAACGGGTAATTATACTTATTCCCGCACCAAAGGTAGTAAACACACCGATATAAGCAATCAAAACATATACATTATTCGAATGATATAATCCGCTTGATGTCATTATGCAGATTATTCCGATTGTAAAGAAAAATGTTGCGCCGCAAATGCTAAGAAATAAATGTCTGAGCAAAGTATCCTTTTTCTCTTTCAGCCATTCAGCGCCATCCACCGATACCCGGATATCATTGTGCATCCATGCATTGTTTTTGAATATTTTCCAAATCCCCATGCCAATAATGCTATTGCCAGAACTCCAAACGCTACAGCCCATGCTGTTCCGATAATGTTTACCTCCTGCATTGTTAAGCAACGGTAGGCCGTTAATGCCGCAAACGGGGACTCTCAAGCCGGGCACAGTCTACTTAGCGGATGATGCTCCTTGTTCATGCAGCATTTGGCATCGCACTGAGTGTTTTGTGTAATTGGACGCAATTTCCTGTTACACAACATAATAAAGCACCATCAAACGATATTTCTATCATCTGATGGTGCAATAATATAGCACTAAAATGTAATTCATCTCTTTATTCCGCACTTTAGACCAACGGCAAATGCTTCTGTCAATCACCGTGTTCAGCTGTGCATCAATGGAACAGAAATACATTAATACAATCCAATAAACGAAAGTGTAGGTGATACTCTTGAGTCCAATATCTCAATTACAATTCCTGTTGCCGTCACCTCCGGAAGCCGTACAATTTTCTTATATCCGATTATACTTCCTTCATAGCTGAATACTTCCGTATCCTGCCTGTAAACGGTAATTCTGTAGGATTCGATTCTTTGGCCTAACTTGATATTCTCCTTAAGCACCACACGGTTAAGAGTAATCTCATTCTCAAACGAAATATCAACAAGTGCATTTCTGCAGAAATCCTTTGGTTGATACCATGAAGCATAATCATCTGTTCTGACATTATTTATTCCATTGCTCTCCTCATTTGGAGTTGCGGATATTTTTGCAGCTGCCAGCAGATTTTCAGAATACAGCTCTCTGATTCTTTTTCCAAGATTTCTTAACACCTCAACATCATTTTCGTGAAAAAGCCCCTCCGGGGTAGGCGGAATATTCAATAGAAATGTGCCGTTTCCGCCAACTGATTTCTCATATATTTCCAAAAGATTATCTACCGTTCTGACCCGGTCATCCTCATCCTCATGGTAGAACCATCCCGGTCGAATAGAAGTATTCACCTCGGCAGGATACCAGATTAATTCATGCTCATCCTTTACAAGCTCATAACTTCCAAGGTCCTTATCCTGTGCATGAATCTCCCTTTCTCGAAATGATGTTTCATCCTCATGCTGACTATTCTCTGCAATTTTTTCTGTGTCTTTTGTCCTTTTCGGAACTACGCTCCACTCCGAATCTCTCGTATGACCGGCTTCATTTCCGCACCAGCGCACATCAGGACCGCACACGTGTATGCAAGCCTCCGGCTGAAGTCTTCTTATGGTTTCATAATATCTCTCCCAATCATAATACTGAACTTTTCCATTAGGACCTTCTCCGCATGCACCATCAAACCAGACACAGAAAACATCACCATAGTCTGTAAGCAGCTCCTCCAGCTGGCTTACAAAGTAATCATCATAAGCCTTCCCCTTACCGTATAATCTGCTATTGCGATCCCACGGAGAAAGATATACGCCAAAATCCAGACCATATTCTTTACAAGCCTGCGATACCTCTTTAACAATGTTGCCTTTGCCGGACATATACTCACTGTTCGCAATTGTATGCTCAGTATATTTGCTTGGCCATAAGCAAAATCCGTCATGATGCTTACATGTCAGTATTATTCCTTTCATACCTGCACTCTTTACAGCTTCAGCCCACTGTCTTGCATCCATCTTTGTAGGATTAAAAATTTTCTCGTCCTCTGTTCCATCTCCCCATTCCTTACCCGTAAAGGTATTAACAGTGAAATGTACGAAGGCATAAAACTCTCTCTGTTGATGCATCAGCTGCCTTTTTGATGGCACTATGCTTACTAATTTCGATTCAATTGCTATATCCTTTTCTCTCATATTCTACTCCTTGGAAACAAATAAATCTGCATCATAGCCATTCAGAACCAGCTTATTCTTTACCTTCATATCAGCCAGTATCATTTTACCTTCTCCCGGTAACGAAATCTCAACCTTATCAGGAGTCGTATTAACATAAAAGTATTGATTTTCTGCTATCCTTCTTGCCTGAACACCATCCGGTACCTTTAATGCTTCAGACAGACCTGCTATATCCGCAATCTCTTCAACCAATTCCTTTAATGAATTGCTTTCTGCCTGGCTTGCCATATAGAATGCCTTACCGCTTCCATATTCGCTATATGATATAAGTGTTTTCCCGTCATCACCGCATTTATATGCCCTTGCACCCTTTAACTCAAGCATCTCTACGTATTTACCCTCACCGGGGCGCTCATAGCCGGCAACTCTTATTCCGAAAACATCTGCCAGACCGGCCGGCTTTGTAATATCATATGCACTTCCGTGTTCATTCAATATTGCAGAATAGCCTGTCATTATTACTACTCCACCACTATAAATATACTCTCTTAAAATCTCAATTTCTTCTTTTGTTATAACAGCATATTCGGGTAAAATAAGAATTTTATAATCATGCTTCATAGCCTTAAGATTAACTATGTTATAATCGCGATTCATCATTCTGAAGGCTTCTGCCACCTCAGTCATGCAGCCATGCGCATAATCATGCTTAAACATGTAGTTATTCGGATACTGATTAACCCAATCCGTATCATAGCTCTGAGCAACTCCTATTTCCGGCACCGGAAGATACGGAAATGCATACTTCTCCAGTATCTTAAATTCCTCCGCTACCTTTTTATATACCTCATAATTCACATTGGGAATGCCATCATGCTCAAGCATTCCAACCAAAAACTGCTCTTCCCCTGCAAGCATTGTTCTCCATGTCCACCCGAGAATCATCTGTGTCCTATGTATCAGACAATGCATCATAACCATTCTAAGCTGTGCGCCGGGACCGTGATGAATTCCGAATCCTCCTGTCTGAAATTCAATGCACCACATAGGCTTGTCTGATTCCGTAAGTCTGTGAATCATCTCATTGTTTATTCGCATTCCGCCTCTAGGATCAGTCAGACTGGTGTAATAGCCGACTCCCGGATACTCAACAAAATCCGGATAATATTTCAGATAATCAAAGCCCATGTTGGGGTTCTCTGCATAGTGGTTTGAAGTTGTCGGCACATCGGGAGCTAAAGCCTTAACCAGTTTTTCCAATTCGCAGATAAACTGTCCGACACCATCAGAAAAGAATCTTCGCATATCAAGCCATGCCTCGGGAGAGCCAACCTCACTTTCCGTTTCGGGAAAATCAATCTGCTCAAAGCTCATCACCTTGCGGCACCATCTTTGTGTCGACCATGCCTTATTCAAATTATCAATACTCACATATTTTCTTTTTAACCAGCTAATGAAACGTCGACGTGATTCATCTGAATGAGATCTGTTGCACCAGCCAAGTTCGTTGCAAAGTCCAAATGCCAGCAAGGCAGGATGCTCTTTGTATCTGTTAACCAGAACCTTTGCAAATCTTAGTGCATATATCTGATATTCGGGGTCGGAAACATCATCCATATAACGCTTTACAGGATATTGAAGGTCTCCGTTTATTCCTCCGAGATTCACTCCTCTGCACAACCTGTGAACCCATATTGGTGCAGGATGCATTGATATGTCCAGAACAACGTTAATTCCTGCATCATTGAACATATCCATAACTTTATCAAACCATTCAAATAAATATATACCATTATCCGGTTCGAAGCTGTCCCAGCACAAATGTCCAAGTCGTACAGTTGTAAAGCCGGCTTCTTTCATCATTTGAATGTCCGTACTCCATCTTTTTTCCTCCCAGTCATGAGGATGATAATTTGCTCCGATATATAATCCCATAAATATCTCCTTTAACTTTTTATAAAAGGGGACTGCCACCAAATATTGGCAATCCCCAAGAAAATCAGTATTATTCGCCAAGCTGAGCCTGCATTGTAGCTCTTGCCCTAAACAGCTGTTCTACCTGCTTAACACCAAAAGCAACAACATCGTCATAGCCCAGACCTTTGGCCTTGCTAATCAGCTCTTCCTGTAAAGAATTGAATTCGTTATCATCGATAGCATATACCATTTTCCAGCTATACTCGGTTATAACCGAACCCACCTGATTGGCCTTCTGCTGAAGTGTATCATCCATTCTGAGTGCTTCCTCGGTTGAGAACACTGCCTGATTTATTGTTTTAACAATAAGATTTTCCTTAGACATTGCTTCCAAGGTAGTCAGAGCGCCACCCATGTGATCACTCCAGTCAGCAATAATCGAAGGCATATCTCTGTTAAGCACACTCGGCCACAAATTGCGGTTTACAGGATATCCGGTCGAGCTTAAATTGAAATTGATACTGGGATATACATAAAAGCCTTTATTTGAGCCTTCATAGAAAGTTCCGCCGCCAAGCTCCGCCGGCATTTCTGTCATCTGGTCATCATGACACTTCCATCCAAGCTCTGTAAGAACAGGCACTCCGTTTTCGTATGTCCATGTACCACCCTTAGGACCATTATAGCTTTCCATTAAACCTTCATCCGAGAACATCCAGTCAATAATCTTTAACAAACGCTCCGGCTGCTCACATTTTGATCCAATCGACACAGTTCTTCCGTAACCATAAGGCTTTCCGGTATAACCATAATTACACTGATTTGAAAACGGCATAAATGTGATTGCTTTTCCGTTATCAATATGGTCACTTGTATTGTAGTTTGTCTTAATCTGACTAAACCAATTGTAAAGAACACGACCTGTCTGCTCTTTTGTAGCTACATCCGAATAAGTCTGGGTAATTGAATCAGGATCTAAAAGACCCAGCTGATTTATGGTGTAGTAGAATTTCAAAGTCTGAAGATATAAGCTGTCTTCATCCAGCAGTGTGATATAGCTGTCTTCCGTTGCATGCGGAAAAACATAATTGAAGCAGTCACCATATCCGAATATTGCATAGAACTGGCTGCCGGCCATCATATTAGCTCCATCCCAGTCCTTCCAAAGACTCATTGCATATACCTGTTCGCCATCTTCATTTACCGGTTCAAGATCATGCATGGACTTTAATACTGATACAAGTTCATCGAAATTACTAATTGTGGGATAGCCAAGCTTTGCATAAAGATCCCATCTTCCGTAGGGTCCCCACCATGAATCAGTTCCGCCGTCAATCTGCAATTCAGAAGTTGTCGGAACCGCATCCTGACCGATTGCGTATATTTTTTCTCCTTCACCAAACTGAATCTTAGCCTTCTCTAAAAGAAGCGGATAATTAGTAGAAATACACGGTGCGTACTCGTCCATCATACCGGATAAATCCATAATCAGACCTGCATCAATAGCTGTTGAAAGATGCTCCTGTCCGTTATTCTCACTGAAGAAAATCAAATCTCCAAGATTTCCGGAAATCATCTGCGTAGCGAATCTGTCACTTCCGCCTTCCGAGCTGGTAATAATGTTAAACCCAACGTTGAATTTGTCCTTTAACAGCTTTGCAAACCAACCTGTCTGAAGACCAGAGTAATTTGCCAGTTCAGAATATATCTGAATCTCCCAATAATCATCCGTTGTCTCTGAAACCTTTGCTTCCCCTGTTGCTTCTTCCTTTTTCTCACCCGCTGAGGGAGTGACTGTCTCTGTCTTACCGCATCCACCTAACATTCCCATCAGCATGGACAAAGCAAGAAAACACGCAAGTAACTTTTTAATCTTCATAATATTCTCCTTTTTTATAATAATCAACAACTTTCGTTGCGTTATTCTTTTACTGCTCCAATCATTATTCCACTAACAAAATATCTCTGGAAAAATGGATATACCAATAATATCGGTGCTACCACAATCATTGTTACAGTCATCCTGACCGAAGTAGGCGTCTGAACAAGCGACATGTTCATTGCGGCGCTTCCGTTTGTGTTCTTTAGTATGGTTGCCAAAGCATTTGACTCATTAATATACCTGTACAGAAGGAACTGCAGTGTATACAGCTTTCTGTCCGTAACCAAAAACAATGTATCCTGAAAAGAATTCCACTGTCCTACAGCAGTAAATACAGTAACCGTTGCCAAAATCGGTTTGCACAGCGGAAGTATTATTCTTGTGAACCTAACCCAATAGCCTGCCGAGTCTATCTGTGCACTTTCCTCCAATGCCGGCGGAATTGATTCCACGTAGGTTTTTACCAGAATCACATTGAACGGTGAAATGATTCCGGGTATTACATATGCCCAGAAATTATTAGTCAGCTTCAGATTCATCATCAGAATGTACCAGGGAATAATTCCTGCATTAAAGTACATCGTAGCAACAATAAATCTGTAACATATCTTCTTGTGCCACATTCTTTCCTTCGTTACCAGGTATCCCACAAAGGCTGATGAAAAAACCGAAAGCAGCGTTCCCAATAAGGTTCTGCCAATTGAAATTAATGTTGCGCTCCCCAGACCCTGAATCTTTATTACCTGCAGATAATTACTCAAATGCACACCTATCGGATAAAACAGCACACGCCCTCTTGATGCAATTGAATTATCAGATATGGTATTAATAAAAATATAATAGAACGGATAAACACATAGCAACGTAAACACACCAAAAAATATGTAATTAAAAACATCAAAGCATTTTTCCGTACCGGTTTTTGATTTCCATTTTTTACTATCCCTTATTGTCATTTCTTTCATAGCTAACACATTTCTCCTTTATTGATTATCAGTCTTTTCTTATGCTCTTAGAAAATTGAAGATCCCCTAATAAGCTTCGCTACCCCATTCGTTATTAACAAAAGTGATAAACTTATCAAAGACTTCATCATTGAAACAGCTGTTCCAAAAGAGAAATTTCCGCCGCCAAGTGAAATGTTGTATACGTATAAATCCAAAACCTCTATGCTCGATTTATTCATCGCATTTTGGAAAACATAATATTGGTCCATTCCATTATTCAGCATATTTGCGATTGCCATAACAAGAAGCACTAAAAATGTTGATGCTATTCCGGGCAATGTTATGTGAATGGCCTGACGGAATCTGTTAGCGCCATCCACTCTGGCTGCCTCATATAATTCCCTGTCTATTCCTGCGATTGTTGCCAGATATAAAATCGAACCCCAGCCAATTGTTTTCCATGCACTCCATAATGTCATCTTCAGCCAGACATGACTGCTTCCGGCAAGATAATTTATCGGTTCATCCAGTATGCCGGTTTTTAGTAAAATCTGATTGAAAAATCCATTATCCACATTGAACATTGCAAAGGCAACGGCATACACCAAAACCCACGAGATGAAATTAGGTAAAGTAGTTAGAATCTGAACAACCTTCCTGAACCTTCGGTTACCGATTTCATTTAACAAAATGGCAAAGAACGGTGTAATACAGTTTAATACCAGACCAAGTCCCGAAATTGCAAGTGTATTTACTATTACACGGCTTACCTCTTCAATCTGATAGCTATTTGAAAAAATTGATTTGAACCAGTAAAGCCCCATAAACTCGCAGTCTTCAAGCTTAAAACCCGGTTTGTAAGAATAGAAAGCATATCTCCAGCCAAAAAGCGGAAAATACGAGAATACCAGAATCAGTAACAGAAACGGCAAAATCATAAAAAACAGTCTGAACTTCTCAGGTACCGTTATCCGTTTCCCTTGTCTTTGTTTAATCTTCATAAACCCCAACTCCCTCAGTGCACAATCATTGTTTACAATTAAACTTTAAGACAGATATCATTATATCTCAATTCACATAAATTGACTGTTTTATTCGTATTTCTTTGTATC
>JAZNKQ010000110.1:0-1835 GCA_045578645.1 Lachnospiraceae bacterium | reverse complement strand
AAGCACATATAATAATCTTTGTTGCGCGGCAATAAAGCGCGATGCAAAGTGAATAAATACTTTGGGATCTTAGCTCAGCTGGGAGAGCATCTGCCTTACAAGCAGAGGGTCATAGGTTCGAGCCCTATAGGTCCCATATGGCGAAGTAGCTCAGTTGGCTAGAGCACACGGTTCATACCCGTGGTGTCGAGGGTTCAAATCCCCCCTTCGCTACTAACAGGAAAAGGAATCCAAACAGATTCCTTTTTTTACTTTATAGGAAAGTTCTTCCCTATAAAGTAAAAAGCTCCGCGAGGATGCGCACGCGCGCGAAGAAGAGGATTGTCGCTAAGGCGACCGCGCTCAGCGCGAGAGTTCCCGCTTGCGCGGAACTCTTTGTTCTTTTTTAGAATCGTTTTAAAATTCGGGATACTGTGATAGAATGAATCCATATGCTGACCTTATATACTTTTGTTCTTGAGTTAAGGGAGCAGACTATTTGGAAAACAGAAGAGTAACATTGTTACTGCAGGATTTTATATTGGAGGTTGTCATGAGAATAGGAACGGGCTATGACGTACATAGATTGTGCGAAAACAGAAAGCTTATTTTAGGCGGAGCTGAAATTGAATTCGAGAAGGGACTTCTCGGACATTCGGATGCAGATGTGCTTGTACATGCCATTATGGATGCTATTCTCGGTGCGGCGGCAGAGGGGGATATAGGTAAGCATTTTCCCGACAGCGACGACCGGTTTAAGGGCATATCAAGCCTGCTGCTTCTTGAAGAGGTTAATAAAATCATAAAACGTAAGGGCTACAAAATCGCCAATATAGATTCGACAATAATAGCACAGAGACCGAAGCTGTCTCCTTATCTGACGCAAATGAGAGAAAATGTTGCTAAGGTGCTTGATATTGACGTATCTCAAATCAATATAAAGGCAACGACGGAGGAAGGACTCGGTTTTACGGGAAGCGGAGAGGGAATAGCGGCGCAGGCTGCGGTACTGCTTGAGTAAGCAAAGTCAGCGGTGTTTTCGCAGATAATCGGTAGGAGTCATACCCTTTTCGCGCCTGAATACCTTAGAGAAGTACATGCTGTTATCATAGCCGATGGAGTAGGCTATGGAGGTTATCGACAGTGATGTGGTTTTCAGCAGATGGCATGCACGCTTTATGCGGTAATTTGTAAGATATTCCTTTGGCGAAAGGTCGAGATATTTTTTAAACTCACGGAATAACTGGCTGCGACTGATTCCGACGTAATCTGCAATTGAATCAACCGTGATTGGATATGAGTAATTGGCGGCAATATAGTCAATGGC
Organism: Lachnospiraceae bacterium; assembly: GCA_045578645.1. GTDB lineage: Bacteria > Bacillota > Clostridia > Lachnospirales > Lachnospiraceae > RUG11977. Next base: position 529 of record JAZNKQ010000110.1, on the reverse strand, counting down.
CTTTTGGACATAAGAATAGTCATAGGCTTTAACATCCGGCTTTTCAGCCGCCATAATGAGTTCGGCCAGCATAAGATACAGCTCTCCGGACATTTTCACTACATTTGCATAGGAGCTGCCGCGTGACTGGTATATGCGGAAAATATGCTTTTTCAGGGTGTTGTCGGAGGGATTGTCTCCGAATCCTCTTATTACGGGAGAGCTTTTTGAAAAGTCAGTTGCCTCAAGAAGCGAAGGCGCATCGCTGCCGGAGAATCCGACCCAGTAGTATTCCCAGGGCTCCTTCTCGTGTGCGTAATAGGTGACATTAGTATCCGGATACACTAAAAAGGCATCACCTGCGGAAAGCGGAAATATCTCATCATTTACACTGTAAAATCCCCTGCCTGTTACAATATAGTGAATAAGGTAATGGTCGCGGGTTCCGGGACCCCACTGAAACAGAGGCTCACAGTGCTGATAGCCGACATTATATACAGATAATGAAACCAGACTTTTTTCTTCAACTTTATAGGAATTTTTAAAAGCT
>JAZNKQ010000109.1:0-12273 GCA_045578645.1 Lachnospiraceae bacterium | reverse complement strand
CAAACGCAGTATTCAAAATTGATAACAGATATTCCAAATCCAGATATAGCAATTTCTATGGGATGTAATGTTAGATGTCCTTTTATTGGTAGAGCGTTTGATGATAATTGGTGTTTAGAAGACCCTACCGGAAAATCAGATGAAGAGTTTAAGGTGATAATAAAAAAGATTGAAGACAGAATTATACAGTTAAAGAATGCGTTGATGTAAAAACACGCTAATTCCTCAGTTTGTGAGAGAGTATTTTGCGGCAAACAGAATTAAAATGGTATTAAATATGTTTACAGCAGGTACTGATGTGCTGGGCTGTTCCAAGAGCGATAGGCTCTGGTTTCTATTGAAAGGTAGGAATCAGAGCCTTTCTTATTTAACAAAACTTTAACATTTACTAAACAATACACAAACATCAGGCTTCTAAGATAAAGACATAAGGTGCGGATATGAATTACGAAAGCACCGTGAAGAAAACAGGAAAATCAATAGAGGAAAAGGAGATTACAGTATGTCAGAATTAGTTGAAGCAAATGAGAAGATGGTGGCAGGTCAGGAAAATTCATTCAGTTATAAGTATTCGGCTGCAGAGAACAAGGAGATTCAGGAAATCAGGGAAAGATATCTGCCGAAGGGTGAGAGCAGACTGGACGAACTGAAGCGCTTGGATTTGAAGGTAAAAAATGCAGGTATGGCGGAGGCGCTGTGCACGGGAATTATCAGTTCACTTGTTTTCGGCACCGGTATGTGTCTTGCGATGCAGGTTATAGGAAGCGGTATAGGAATGATGGTGCTCGGTATAGCAGTAGGGCTTTTAGGTATGGCAGGAATGCTTATGGCATATCCCGTGTGCCGCGCGAAGCAAAGAAAGGCTAAGAAGAATTTAGCTCCCAGAATATTGGAGCTTACAGAAGAATTGAGCAGGGAATAATCGAATTATTAATAAAAAGGAGAATAAAAACAATGACAGAATTTTTTAAGAAGGCATTTCAGGACATGAAGGAGAGTGCAAAGGCACAGCATGAGGTTAATAAGGCTGAATTCGAGGCTGTAAAGTCGGAGTCAAGAGCAAACTTTGAGGAAAACAGATTTCATAATACCTACGCTAAGGCAAAGGCAGATGCAAAGAAGAGCTGGGGCGATGCGCACATGAGTCCCTCAGAGAGAGCGGCGAAGGCGCAGGTAGAGCGTGATGATAAGATTGCTGCGGCTAAGGAAAGGACTGCGGCTGCAAATGCCCGTTATGAGGCTGCAAAAATGTGATATATATGCAGCGGATATAAAAAACAGAAACAAAACAGAAACATTTATGTGATATAATAAAGGAAGATATGGTTTTGGAGGTAATGCCGTGTTTAAGATACTGGTGGTAGAAGATGATAAGGATCTGAATAAAACTGTGTGTTCCTTTTTAAATCACAGCGGCTACGAGGCGATAGGCTGTCTGAATGCCTGCGATGCGTATGATGCATTGGCGGATAATATTATTGACCTTATTGTATCGGATATTATGATGCCGGGAACAGATGGCTTTGAGCTTGCTGCGAATGTCCGTGAGCTAAATGAGAATATACCGATATTGTTTATGACGGCGAAGGATGATATTGCATCCAAGCAGAGAGGCTTTCGTATCGGCATTGACGACTATATGGTAAAGCCGGTTGACTTTGATGAGCTGTTTCTGCGAATCGGAGCGCTGCTTCGCCGTGCGAAAATAGCCGTGAGCAGAAGGCTGGATATTGGTACATTTACCATGGATGCGGACGAGCATACTGCCTATTTGAATGAAGAAGAAATATCCTTGACTAACCGGGAGTTCAGTATTCTTTATAAGCTGCTGTCATATCCCAAGAAAACCTTTACCAGAACACAGCTTATGGATGAATTTTGGGACGCCGATACTGAGACTACACCAAGAGCTGTAGATGTGTACATGACAAAGCTGCGTACGAAGCTGTCTGCCTGTAAGGATTTTGAGATAGTAACCGTTCACGGACTCGGCTATAAGGTGGTGCTGAAATGAGAAGAGCAGATTTAGGGCATAGAATATTCAGGATACTGTATCATTATGTGCTGTTCTTTTTACTGGTTGCTTTTATGGTAAGCTGCTCCATGATGCTGTTCGTGTCTGTAATGGCAGATTCTCTTAATCTTGAGCTTACAAGCGAAAATATAAGTGTAGCAGCGAAGCTGACCTTTGCCAATGTTATACTGTTAAGCGTATTGTTTACCGTAATTGATGCGATACGCAGAAAGCTGACGACAGAAAAAATTACAGAATACATAGCAAATGCGGCAGTGAAAATTACACAGGGAGATTTTAGTGCAAGAATCAGCCCGGTAAATAAAATGGGTGTAGATGAGAATTTTAATGAGATAATTAACTGCTTTAATACGATGGCAGAGGAGTTGAAGGGTGTTGAGACGCTTCGTACTGATTTTATAGCGAATGTTTCGCATGAAATGAAGACTCCACTCTCTGTCATGCAGAATTACGGAACACTTTTACAGCTGCCGGAGCTGGAACAGGAAAAGAGAATAGAATATGCAAAGGGTATTGCCGAAGGCTCACGCCGCCTTTCTGATATGATGACTAATATATTAAGGCTAAATAAGCTGGAGAAGCAGCAGATTTTTTCAAGCTCGGCAGAGTATGATCTGGGTGAACAGCTGTGTACCTGCCTGCTTAATTACGAGAATGTCTGGGAAGAGAAGAATATAGAGCCGGAAACCGATATAGCGGATGATGTGAAGGTAAATACCGATGGCGAATTATTATCGCTGGTATGGAATAATCTGTTTTCGAATGCCTTTAAGTTCACTCCTGAGGGAGGAAGGGTTACTGTTACCCTTAAGGCAACCGATAAGTATGCAATAGTAAAAGTGGCGGATACCGGATGCGGAATGTCACCGGAGGTGGGGGCACATATTTTTGAAAAGTTTTATCAGGGCGATACCTCACACGCAACACAGGGAAACGGACTGGGACTTGCACTGGTTAAAAGAGTGGTAGATATTCTGCAGGGAGAAATAAGCGTAGAAAGTGAGCCGGGAAAAGGCAGTACCTTTATTGTAAGGTTTCAAAGATTCAGGAACAATTAGATTCCGGTTGTATTTCTTATATTGCGATATTCCTCGCGACACGTCGCTCAGAAATGGGGATTAGTATGAAAAATCACATTAATAAATGGAAAAGGATTGCCATAAAGCTGCTGTTTTTGCCGGTATGGATGATTATGCTGCTGACAGCAGCATCTGCTATTGGACTTGTGGCGATATTTATGAAAGGGCTGGAAACACATCCTCTGTCATGTGCGTTTTATGTTGTTGCTTTTTATACACTCACGGTTATTTGTGTGATGTGCCGGAAAACACTTCCGCGATATTACAGGTCTATAAACGGCAGGCTGCATAGGAATAAATATACGGACAGATATTTAACGGATGTTGCCTTCAGAACTAAAGTCGGTCTATATAGTTCGCTGGCAATAAATCTGATTTATGCAGCCGTAAATGCCATATCTGCGATTATTTACAATACCTATTGGTTTGCTATTTTCGCCGGTTATTACGGAATCATCGCAATTATGCGTTTTTTGCTGGTACGCTATGTCGGGAAGAATTCTATCGGAGATAATTACTATGCTGAATTAAAGCGGGCACGGATTTGTGCAGCTATACTGCTGACGGTTAATTTAGCGTTATCAGGTGCCGTGCTGATGATGTCGTATTTTGGCAGGGGCTTTCAGTATCAGGGAGTTTTAATCTATGTAATTGCACTTTATACCTTTTACATAACAGTCACCGCAATAGTAGATATGATTAAGTATCGAAAGTATAACAGTCCCGTTATGTCTGTAACAAAGATAATAAAGACCGCATCAGCGCTGTTTTCCATGCTGTTTTTGGAAACTGCCATGTTTGCGCAGTTTGGAGCGGATACACCGCCTCAGACAAGGCGTATTATGATAATGGCAACGGGGGCGGGCATAAGCGTGGCAGTTGTGACTATGGCATTTCATATGATTATACATACTTCAAGGGAAATACGGCATTATAATAGTGGGAGCGTTGTAAATAAGCACTGATGTGCGGATTTCTACGCTACGCTTCGGAATGGAGATTAAGATGGAAAAGAAGAATACTGAAACAGGTTTTACATATATATATTCCGCAAAAGAGCAGGATGAGATTAAGAAAATCAGGCAGAAATATTTGTCTGACGAAGAGGACGGAATAAACAGATTAAGAAAAATGGATGCAGGGGTATCAAAGAAGGCTGCAAAGGTTGCCCTTATTATCGGAATCGTCGGAGCACTGGTGATGGGAAGCGGAATGAGTCTGATTATGACGGATTTCGGAACCGTACTCGGCCTGACAGGAGCCCGGGCAACGGTGACCGGAATTGTTGTCGGGTTACTTGGAATTGTGTTGAGCGCACTGGCGTTTCCCGTGTATGGCAGAGTTCTGAAAAAAGAGCGTAAAAGGATTGCTCCGGAGGTTCTCAGGCTGACAGAGGATTTGATGAAGTAAATTATTTTATTGAGGCAGAGAGTATGACAGAGGTTTGCTCCGGTATGGTCCAATGTCATGTGAAGGAGCCGGAAAATATAATGACAGTGGACGATTTGTCAGAGGTTGCTGAGTATCTGGGCAAAAACGGCATTGAAGCGCTGAAGGAAAAAAATGTATGGTATAAGACAAAGGATGCGGATGAGTTGAGCTTTGGTAACAGATAGCATCGCTGAACTGCAATATTATTATGGATATTATCTATTATTATGAGGATTATTATCACGTTCTTTTAGGGGCCAGAACATATTAACGTGAATATCGCGGTAAAACGCTCCGGAATGAGGATTAATTTGTAATGAAAAGGTCGCAGCATAAGGTTTTTCCACTTGTGTTGCGGCCTTTTAGTGATTGTTAAATTATGATTCAATAATAATATGTGCATTTATCTCATATGTTGCAATGGATAAGAAATATGGATTATAATGAAAAAAATAAAAAATCACCCTGCGTAAGGTATTGCTTGTGACGCTGCGTAATGATGTAAGATGCGCTGTGTAAGGAGGTTAAAGCTATGTCAAAGTACACAACCGGAGAAATTGCAAAGCTTTGTAATGTATCTGTCAGGACGGTTCAGTATTATGATTCAAGATCTATACTTGTTCCGAGTGAGCTGACTGAAGGAGGACGTCGTCTGTATTCCGAGGATGATCTTCGCAGAATGAAGATAATATGTTTCCTTCGTGATATCGGTTTACCCATTAACAGTATAGGTGAGCTTCTTAAGGAGAACGATCCCGGCAGTGTTATTGCGGTTTTACTTGACCGACATGAAGCGACTCTTCGAGAAGAGCTTAACGATCGTCAGGAAAAGCTGGATAAGCTTGATGAGCTGAGACATGAAATGAAAGCTATAAATAATTTCTCTGTTGAATCTATAGGTGACATAGCCCACAAGATGGAAAATAAGAAGAAATTGAAAAAGGTGTATTTTATGCTGCTTGTGATGGGGATTCCCCTCGGAATAATTGAGTGGGGAAGTCTTGCATTTTCAATTACAACGGGAATATGGTGGCCGTTTATCATGAGTATGGCGGTTGTTATAATCTTCGGAATAATGATTAGCGTTTATTACTTCTCGAGGGTTTCGTACATATGCCCGCAGTGTCATAAAGTATTCCGACCTAATTTTAAGGAGGCTTTCTTCGCGCGTCATACTCCGACACTCAGAAAACTTACCTGCGGGGGCTGCGGGTATAAAGGCTTCTGCGTAGAAATCTACAGAAAGGAGAACAGTAATGGATAAAATAATGGAATATTTACCTTTTATCATCCCGCTGCTTATTGTTGAATTGGTTTTGGTAGGGTTCACACTGTATCACATATTTACACATGAGCATTATAAAAGAGGAAACCGCCTGTTATGGGTTGTTGTTACAATAGTTGGGATGAATTTAATCGGACCGGTTCTTTATTTCCTTATCGGAAAAGAAGAAGCTTAAGTTGAAATGAGAGGGAGATAAATATGCTGTACATAACCGGATTATATAAACGGTTCGGAGAAAAAGAGGTATTAAGGGGACTGGATTTGTCTGTCCCCAAGCATAGTGTTTTCGGGTTCATCGGAAAAAACGGTGCCGGAAAGACAACAACAATGAAAACGGTGCTTGGACTGTTAAAGCCGGATAAGGGTGAAATTACGGTTGCGGGAGAGAGGGCAGTATACGGTCAGACTGCTACAAACCGCTATATCGGCTACCTCCCGGATGTTCCGGAATTTTATTCCTTTATGACTCCGTACGAATATTTAAGGTTCTGCGGAGAAATTACCGGTATTGACGGGAGAGAAATTAAGAATCGCAGCCGTGAACTGCTTGAACTGGTTGGTCTTGGCAGCGAAAAGCACCGTATTAAGGGCTTTTCAAGAGGCATGAAGCAAAGGCTTGGTATTGCACAGGCATTACTAAACCGCCCGAAGCTGCTGATTTGTGATGAGCCGACTTCTGCGCTTGACCCTGTGGGCAGAAAAGAAATACTTGATATATTAATGACCGTCAGGGAGCAGACAACCGTATTGTTTTCCACACATATTCTTTCTGATGTTGAACGAATATGTACGGACATAGCATTTTTAAACGAAGGAAAGGTAATGATTCAGGGAAGCCTTTCGGATATAAAGTCGCAATATCGTTCGGAGGAATATATCATCGAGACTGAGAAGGACGATGATGTTCAGAAGCTTTTACAGCGCTTTTCGGGACTTGAGCGGAGTGGGCGAAATCAGCTGTGCTTTAACGAGAAAAAGTACACTCTTTTCGAGATTCTTAATTACATAAGTGAGGAAGAACTTCCGATTATCAGGGCAGAGCGGGTAGAGCCGTCACTTGAGTCGTTGTTTATGGAGGTGGTGAAGAGATGAAATCCCTTATTGCAGTGATAAAAAAGGAGTGGATGGAGCAGCTTCGCACCGGACGGCTGTTAATTCTGGGAATTTTATTTATACTAATCGGTATTATGAGTCCGGCTCTTGCAAAGCTAATGCCATGGGTACTTGAGATGATGGCTGATTCTCTTGCAAAAAGCGGTATGAGTGTGAAAAGCATTACTGTAGATGCATTGACCTCCTGGGAACAGTATTTCAAAAATCTGCCGATGGGAGCTCTCGCGTTTATATTAATAGAAAGCAGTATTTTTACCAGAGAGTATCAGTCAGGAACAATGGTTCTTTCATTGACAAAGGGGCTTGAGAGATATAAGATAGTTGTCGCTAAAGCGATATTGCTTGCCGGTCTTTGGTCAATATGCTTCTGGATGAGCTTTTTAGTTACCTATGGCTATAACGAATACTTCTGGGATAACAGTATTGCGCAGAATCTGATTTTCTCTGCTGTATGCTGGTGGCTGTTTGGTTTATGGCTGGTTGCATTGACGGTACTTTTCTCGACGATTATGAGAAGCAATACCGGTGTTCTGGCGGGGGTCGGCATTGTATATTTATTGGCATATATAGCTGAGATGTTTCCTCAGATTGAAGAATATACACCGTCCGGACTTACGGGCGGAACGCTATTGATTTCCGGAGCATCTGATACGGGCTCGTATGCGGCAGCGATCGTTGTGGCAGTGATAATGTGTGCTGTTTGCATTATAATAAGCATTCCGGCACTAAATAAAAAGCAGATTTAATAAATGTGAGGTGCAAATGAAGGTAGTATTAATTAACGGAAGTCCCCATAAAAACGGTTGTACATATACGGCGCTTGAAGAGGTGGCAAGATCCTTGCAGGAGAATGGCGTCGATGCTGAGATTATTCATATCGGGGCAGAGGTTGCAGGCTGTATAGGGTGTTTCAAATGCAGAAAAGAAGGGTGCTGTATTCGAAAGGATATTGTTAATGAGGTGGCTGATAAGCTTGCAAATGCGGACGGAATGATATTCGGTTCACCTGTTTATTTCGCATCACCGAATGGCAGCATGATTGCTTTTCTTGACAGACTATATGCATCGGCGGGAAGAAAGCTTATGTACAAGCCCTGCGGCAGTATTGTTACAGCGCGAAGAGCCGGAACTACTGCTTCGCTTGACGTCCTGAATAAATACCCGCTGGTAAATGAGCAGCCGGTAATAGGTTCGTGCTATTGGTGTATGATTCACGGAAATACACCGGAGGAGATACGTTCGGATAAGGAAGGTATGAAGATAGCAGCAGTACTTGGACGCAATATGGCATGGATGGTAAAGGCACTGGATAAAAATGATAAAAGAGCTGATTAAAGAGAAATATGGTCTGAATGTTGTTTCAATAGAAAGAGCATCTGCAGGTGCAGGAGCAGACACATATTTTGCGGATTGTACAGATAGGAAATATGTAATAAAATTTCCGGAAACAGGTGAAATGAATAATCCGGCTGCAGAGCCTGAGCTCTGCAGCTATTTGCTGGATAAAGGTATAAATGTATGCAGGTTTATTGAGAACAACGAAGGCAATTGCATTTCAACGGATGATAACGGGCGTATATTTCATGTTCAGGAATTTATTGACGGTATAATGTATGATTGGAACACAGCACCGAGCTGGCTAATGCGTGATGCTGCAGGAATACTTGGAAAAATTCATTCTGCCCTTAACAAATATGAAGGTTTACCGGTTGGTATCGGAGAAGCATTCTTCCGGTTTATGACACCGGAAAATGCTCTTAGGTCGTATGAGAAAACAGTCATGACTGCGCGAGAAAACGGTGACAGGGATATCGAGGCTGATTTACAGTACAGAATCGGACTGATGAAGCGTTTTCCTAAATATGAATTTGATTTAAACAGACTGACCTGCACGGGAACACACGGTGATTATTTTATCAGCCAGCTTATATGCGGAGATGACAGAATAAACGCTGTTATAGACTGGACGACGGCATGCATTCACCCTGTTGTATGGGAAATAATGAGGTCGTATGTTTATGCGGCACCTGAATGCGCGGAGGGAAAGATTGACATGCGGTGTCTTGCCGGCTACTTTTCTGAGTACCAGAAGTACTCGAAGCTGGGCTTGTATGATTGTGAGATGGCAGCAAAGCTCTTTTACTATCAGATAGCAGTGTGCGATTACTATAATCAGTATTACTGTTCCAAAGCTGCAAATCGTGATATTTTTCTGAGACAGGCACGGTTTTCAACCGGTCTTTTGAAATGGTTTGAGTGTAATGTCAATGAAGTGACACAATTGCTTTGTAAATAGAGTTTCTATTATATGATTCCGGGGCAAAAAGTGTCTGGTGATTTTTCAACGGACTAATGTCGGGATGTAGGCTGCCAAGAAAATGGCAGATTTTCCGTAGGGCGGATTTATGATATTCGCAGATGTGATTAATGTGCTTGACATTCAAAAGGTAACATGTTACCATTAATACAAATATGTTAAGTAAATCGGAGGGGAAATGAACAGTATAGTTTTATACACAAGCAAAACAGGATTTACAAAGCAATATGCAGAATGGATTGCGGAAGCACTCGGGTGTGAGTGCAGACCCTATACACACGGATGTGAGGCACAGATAAGGGATTATGATTGCATTATCTATGGCGGATGGCTGATGGCTGGTATGATATCCGGCTATGATAAAATCAGAAACAGCGGAATTGAGTGTACTGCCGTTTTCGGCACGGGTATGAGCTGTCCCGGCGAAAGCGTACTGGAGCAGCTTGCCGGACAGAATAAAATAGAGCCTGAAAAGGTATTCTATTTTGAAGGCGGCTATAATCCCAAAAAGGTTGGTTTTATTCCTAGAATGATTGTCCGTATGCTTACACGAAGTCTCAGTAAAAAAGCAGATATGACAGAGGCTGATATGCGTATACTGGAGACAGCTTCGGGAATGGACAGAACTGATAAGCGGATGATAGCACCGCTTCTGGCCTATATTAATAGTAAAAATGAGTAATGTGAATCGCATTCTGTGATAGCCCACAGAATGCGGTTTTTGCTATAAACGACAATTTTTATTCCTTTTTCTGGGTTTTGGTTGATATTTTGTGGATAATGATATAAAATTACAATATATCGCAAAAATATAATTTTATAGTGAAATTGTAACCATGTTGTGGGTGTATACCTGTTTTTGTAATTATCAGCAGAACATGGCGTGAGAGGAATCGGTATTGCGGTCTGCGCCATGCTCCGAAATGGGGATTGTTATGACAAGGTTTTGCAAATGGAGTATAAAAAAACTGTCCATATTCGAAGAATACCGTAAAGAAAGTCTTCCGCAGAAGGTTAAGCTCGGAAGATGGACTGCAGTTGCCGGCTCAATTTATGCGGGGATTTGTATTATTACAACCATTCTCGGAATATCGCCGATGTACGTCGCGGAAAAGTATACATATATTACATATATACCGCTTTTATCGTATTTGCTGCTGGTTCTTTTATTGATTTTTATTCTGAATAAGCGAAGAAACTCGTGCTGGAGACTGCTGGAGTTTATATGCTATACCTCTTTGGGTGTGCTGCCTTACTGGGGAATTATGTTTATGTGTATTTCAAGAATTGAAGACTGGAATACAAATCCTCTGGTGTGGAATTTCGGAATGGCGGCTGCCTGCGGTGCGATGGCAGTATTACCGATTTATTCAATATTAAATATTGTTCTGGTAACAATTACCGTAGTGGCCTGCATGAATATTTTCAGCTTTGACTTCGGCTGCGGCTCTATGGAGAACATGCTTTTGTACTGTCTGATTTGTATTTGCATATCAGTACTTCGTTTCTACGACGGCTATTCGGACTTCAAGAAAAAGAAGAAGCTTGCAATAGCAAATGAAATAGCCATCGCGCATAAGGAGGAGGCTGATAGGGCGAATAAATCAAAGGATGATTTTCTTGCCCATATGTCTCATGAGATAAGAACTCCGATTAACGCAATACTGGGAATGGACGAGCTCATTTTGAGAAATTCATCTGAGGAGCAGATTGTCGGCTATGCCAAGGAGCTAAAGAAGGCAGGTAATATGCTGCTGGCGCTGGTAAATGACATACTTGATTTTTCAAAAATCAGATCCGGGAAATTCGAAATAATAAACAATACATATAAGCTTTCCTCAACCCTTTCGGATTTGTATAATTCAATTCAGGTAATGGCAGAGGAGAAAAAGCTTGCTCTCGAGTTTGTTGTTCATGATGGTGTGCCGGAAGAGCTTTTCGGTGACGATATCAGAGTTAAGCAGGTTGTATTAAATATACTTACAAATGCCGTGAAATATACGAAAAAGGGTAGTGTAGTACTCACTGTAGACAGTGAAAACGGCGAGGAAGAATCGGTAATTATATTTAGGGTTAAGGATACGGGAATCGGTATAAAGAAAGAAGATTTGCCTGATTTATTTGAACGATTTAAGAGACTTGATATAGAAAAAAATCATTATGTTGAGGGTAGCGGTCTCGGAATGAACATTGTTACGCTGCTTTTGAGTCAGATGGAAGGAAGTATAGATGTCGAAAGCGAATACGGTAAGGGTTCAGAGTTTACTATAAGGATTCCTCAAAAGCGTATCGGTGAAAAGATGATAGCAGCTTCGTTTAATCCGGCACAGGCCGCGGTAAGAGATAAAAATGCCGAGTATAAATGCAGTGTATATGCTCCTGATGCACATATTCTTATTGTGGATGATAATGCAGTAAACCGTGTACTTGCAAAGGCTTTATTAAAGGATACCGGAATAAAAATAGACCTTGCCGACAGTGGAAGGGCATTTTTAGAGATGATATGCGAGAAGCATTACGATATTATTTTCCTTGATCATAAGATGCCGGAAATGGACGGAATAGAGGCACTGCATGAGATGAAGAAAAAGCCCGGAAAATGCAGCGATTCATGTGTTATCGCGCTTACGGCAAATGCACTTCGCGGAGCAAGAGAGTACTATATTCGCGAGGGCTTTGATGACTTCCTTGAAAAGCCGATACCTCTTGACAGATATGAGACATTGATAAGAGAGTATTTACCGCATAAGCTTTTACAGTAGAGTGCAAAACAGCAGGCGAGTAATCTGTCAGTTTTCAATTGGCAATAATTTGTCAATTTTCAATTGACAAATGGGGTTTGATATAGTATTATATGTTTTGCGTTCGGAATTCTCCGAATTAACCAATTGAATATGCGGTTTGCACGAGTGGCTCAGTGGTGGAGTATCGCCTTGCCAAGGCGAGGGTCGCGGGTTCGAATCCCGTCTCGTGCTTCAAAAAAAGGAATCTCGAAAGAGATTCCTTTTTTTGA
>JAZNKQ010000108.1:0-16516 GCA_045578645.1 Lachnospiraceae bacterium | reverse complement strand
CTGTGAGCCAAGGAGTTGCTACTCCAATTTGTCTTCCTAAGACCGCTTGGCCTCCGACTTACTGCTATCACTCTCTCGCCCTTTCCGCAGATTAAATTTGCCTCTTTGCAAACAATCTTTCGCAAAAGTTATCTTCGATTTCCTGTCCGAGGTATATTTCCGTAATTCGCATTCACAGTTCGCAGAGGCAACCTCTCATATTGCATTAGGGTTTCGTTTTGTAGATGTCCCGCTCGCGCGGAAGACTTTCGAACGTTGCCGAAGGCTCGCGCTCTTTGCGGAGTCAAAATCACTGCCTAGTGCGCCTGCGCGCGAAGGCTCTCCTGAGCGGGCACTTTAAGCACTTGGCAGAAGTTTGACGCAGCTTTGCGACACGTGAGAAAGTCTCCGCGCAAGCGGGACTTCACAATCGACATCCCAATCAATGTCCCCATCGACTTCCCTCATGCTATCATTCTCTCTGTACTCTCCGCAGATTCGTTTTGCCTCTTTACGAACCATTTTCGCAAAATGCATTTCCTACGTTGCCGAAGGCTCGCGCTCTTTGCGGAGTCAAAATCACTGCCTAGTACGTCTGCGCGCGAAAAAACAGCATATCAATGTAATTTTTCACACTACATTGCACTGTCCTTACTTGCATTCCCGTTTTCAACAAGCTCCGCAAAAAACGCGAGCGCAAGTCCCTGTCCCCAGCCCTGGGTCCAGCTTCTTGATATCTGTCTGTAGCCCTCTCTGTCACGCATTACGGCAGTTCCGCCGGAAACATTGAGAACTCTTCCGTCTTCGGATATATTTTCCGAAATACCCTTTATTGATTTGTTTATATACTTTGAATGCAGCGGATTCCCCTTTGTCAGCATGGCAGCCGCTATACCGCAGGATGCCGAAACCTCTTCATAGGATTCTTCATCATCAAGCAGCGTACGCCACAAACCGTTTTCCGTCTGCAAATGCTTAAGTGCCGCAAGCTGTTCATTAAGAGAGCCTGCTACGTCCATAAACTTAGGATACAGATATGCATTCGGCAGAACACAGCCTACCCTGCACATGGTATATGCCGCCCAGGCATTGGCACGCCCCCAGAAAAAGCCCGACATATGGTTTCCTTCGATATTGTTGTAGCCATGATAAAAAATTCCCTTTGACGGCTCCTGCAAATACCGGATATGCCAGTAATACTGATTGAGGGCATCATTAATTAGCTCCTCATCCTTTGTCATAACGCCGTACCTCAGCATAAAATATGCCGCCATAAACAGGGTATCCGCCCATGCCTGCTCAGGAAAATCATTCGCTGCCGAAACCGTATGCTGAAGTACTCCGTCGCCAAATCTCGGAGCCTTGTTGCGTAAATAATCAATCTTGCTTTCGATTATTTCAAGATACCTCTTGTCCTTTGTTTCCTCATAAAGAGTTAAAAGGCAGTGTCCCATCGCGCAGGCATTCACGGTCCAGACCGCCGGCAGCCCGAGCTCTATGTACTCATCAACCTTTTCCTTAAGAAGATTAAGATACTTAGCATTACCCGTTGCCTTATATGCCCTTGCAACGCCGTAATACGCAACGCCTCCCGGCCAGTCCCAGGTCAAATCCATATCAACTGTCTTATCAACAATCCTGTCAATGTATGACTCTATAGTGCTTTTATCATAATCAAGTCGCAGCATATCATTTCCTCCGTATAATCGTCAAACATCCATCCTCATTCAAGACGGATGGATGTTATTTATGTGCTATTTAAGCTTAAGCTCATCTACAATAAAGTCAGGCAGCTCACCGAGCTTAATCTCTCTCTGCTCACCGTCAGACATTCTCTTAACATTGGCATTTCCGGCAGCCAGCTCATCACTGCCGAGCAGCACAACATATTCTGCTCCAAGCTTGTTGGCATATTTCATCTGTGCCTTAACGCTTCGCTCCATATAGTCTGTCTCTGTTATTATTCCGGCTTCGCGGCATTTTCTGACAAGCTTATATGCCTCCGCTCTTGCTTCCTTTCCGAGTATTCCGACATAAAGTCCGACCTTTTCCCCGGGAATGAGTTCAATTCCCTCCTTCTCAAGGAAATATAAAATTCTCTCTATTCCGATTCCGAAGCCTACGGACGGAACGTCCTGCTTCTCATCAATCTCGTGAACAAGACCGTCATAACGGCCGCCGCCGCAAAGCGTAAAGCCGTCTTCGCTTACAAACTCAAAAACAGTCTTTGTATAATAATCAAGTCCTCTTACAATTCCCGTATCAATCTCAAACGGTATTTCCATTGCGGTAAGCAGACTCTTAAGCTCCTCAAAGTGTGTTCCGCATTCCTCGCACAGATAGTCAACCGTCCTCGGAGCATCCTTTACAACCTCCTTGCAGTACGGAACCTTACAGTCAATTACGCGCAGCGGATTCTTTTTCATTCTCTCACGGCAGGTCTGGCAAAGCTCATTCTCGTACTTGCCAAGGTATGCCAGAAGCGCATCATTATATGCTTTTCTGCAGGTCGGACAGCCTATGCTGTTTATATGGAGCTTAACCTTCTTGAGACCAAGTCTCGAAATAAGTGTATTGAGAACTGTAATAAGCTCAACCTCCGCAAGAGGACTTTTTGAGCCCACAAACTCAATACCGAACTGGTGGTGCTGTCTTAATCTTCCGCTCTGCGGCTGCTCATAACGGAAAGCCGGCGTAACATAAAACAGCTTTGCCGGAGCAGGCTCATTATACATGCTGTTTTCAAGATAAGCTCTTATCGCACCGGCGGTACCCTCGGGCTTAAGCGTAATGCTTCTGTCACCCTTGTCGTTAAAGGTGTACATTTCCTTCTGCACTACATCGGTTGTTTCACCGACACCGCGCTGAAAAAGAACCGTATGCTCGAAAACAGGTGTAATAATCTCCTTTATGTTATAGCTTTTACTTATTTCTCTCGCAATTCTTTCAATTTCGGTACGCAGCTCCATATTCCTTCCGAACCAGTCCTGCGTTCCCTTCGGTCTTTGTGTTATCATAACTAATCCTCCAATTTATTCTCAAACGCATACCGGTACTAACTCACCTTGATATGCGATTTCTTATTAATTCGTCCTGCATAATCCTCAAGCTCATGGTAATCCTCGGAATGCACCACTCTCATGAATGCAAGGAACACCTTCATATCGAAGTTCTTAACCTCATCAATCATCAGCTCCATCGCCGTGTCCTTATCATATGCCGCACGGTAAGGACGCTCCGATATCAGCGCGGAATACACGTCACACACACGAAGTATACGCGCACCGATGGGGATTTCCTCTCCCTTTATATTGTCAGGATAGCCTGAACCGTCATAATTCTCATGATGATGATAAATCGCCTGACGCAGCTTCTCATCCCCTATATTCCGCTCATTTAAAAACTTAAAGCCGAGTGCCGGATGCATTCTGACATACTTTATTTCTTCAATCTTAAGAGCATTTTTCCTTCTGCCGTATAAGTAATCACCAAGCTCAAGCTTTCCGATATCATGAACCATTCCCGCATCGGCAATTTCCCGGCAGAAATCCTCATCATAGCCAAGCTCCTTTGCAAGCTTATATGCAAGATTTGATACCATGACACCATGGTCAAGCGCATCCTCGATATCCTCCGCAAAGGCATTCTCCATATTGAACAGACTCAGATACTGCTGCTTCTGACGAATCATTGTAATCTCCATTCCGCACTGTGAATTCTCTTGTAGCCTTCGGACTGCTTTGCAGCACTTCGGCGCAAACAGCCACTCAACCTATATTATCGTTTATTTTGTGCCTTATGTCAATTTCATAATTCCCGATTCTGCACAAAATACCGCCGCATTTAATGCTCCACATCCAAAAAGCACGGTAGAAAACCATGAATTTGTTCCGTAGCAAAAAGTATAGTCTGTATGCTATAATTGTTTTAATACAGCGTTCTATATTTATTTTGAATAATCCTGCAGGAGGTATCTCAATGATTGGAAGCAGTAAAGTAAATAAAATCTTATACGGCGGTGATTATAATCCCGAGCAGTGGCCCGAGGAAACATGGGCGGAGGATATGCGCCTTCTGAAGCTGGCACATATTGATATTGTGACTCTCAATGTTTTCAGCTGGGCATCCCTTCAGTCAGACGATAATGTATATCACTTTGATAAGCTTGATAAAATCATGAAGCTGGTACGCGAAAACGGAATGAAAGTATGCCTCGTCACCTCTACCGGTGCACATCCTGCATGGATGGCAAGAAAATATCCCGATATACTCAGAACCGAGTTTAACGGAATGAAACGAAAGTTCGGCAGCCGTCACAATTCCTGCCCCAACAGCCCCACCTATCGTAAGTTTGCAAAAGCACTTGCCATTAAGCTTGCAGAGCGCTACAGGGATTACGACAACATAGTCGCATGGCACATTTCAAACGAGTACGGCGGCGAATGCTACTGCGAGAATTGCGAGAGAAAATTCCGTGAATGGCTGAAGGAGAAGTATAAAACCATTGATGCCGTCAATCATGCATGGGATACTGCATTCTGGGGCCACACCTTCTACGATTTTGAGGATATAGTTGCTCCGAATATGCTGTCCGAGCATTTCGAATATAACCGAACAACCTTCCAGGGAATATCACTGGACTACAAGCGCTTTAATTCCGAAAGCCTTTTGAACTGCTTCCGGCTTGAATATGATGCAATTCATGCCATCACTCCCGACATACCGATTACCACCAATCTGATGGGTACATACCAGACTCTTGATTATCATATGTGGGCACAGTACATGGATTTCGTCTCCTGGGACAATTATCCCGCCTACAATGCAAAGCCCGAGGATTCGGCTCTGCGTCACGACCTGATGCGCGGAATAAAGCAGGGCATGCCCTTCGCATTAATGGAGCAGACACCGAGTGTCACAAACTGGCATCCCTATTGTGCCCTGAAGCGCCCGGGTATCATGCGTCTCTGGAGCTATCAGGCGGTGGCACATGGTGCGGATACGGTTATGTTTTTCCAGATGAAACGAAGCATCGGTGCATGCGAAAAATATCACGGTGCCGTTATTGACCATGCCGGTCATGAAAACACACGTGTTTTCCGTGAAGTAGCCGCTCTGGGTGCAGAGCTTGAAAAAATCGGCGCTCTGACACTTGGCGGCGTAACAGAATCTAAAGCAGCAATTGTTTTTGACTGGGATAACTGGTGGGCAACCGACTATTCTGCAGGTCCCAGTGTCAGACTTCATTACTGCGACGAAATACTAAATTATTACAGAGTATTTAACAAGCTGAACATTCCCGTTGATTTTGTCGGCGTTAATGATAATCTTGACAGCTACAGGCTTGTAATTGCTCCCGTTATGTACATGGTAAAACCGGGCTTCGACGAAAAAATACGCCGTTTTGTTAAATCAGGTGGTCACTTTGTAACCACGTTCTTCAGCGGCTATGTCGATGAGCATGATCTCGTTACCGTCGGCGGCTATCCCGGAAAGCTCCGTGACATCCTCGGCATCTGGGTTGAGGAGGAGGACGCTTTGCCTGAGGAAGCACAGAATTCTTTCACATATAACGGCAGCAGATATCCCGCTGAGCTAATCTGCGATCTGCTTCACACAGAGGGTGCCGAAGCCTTAAGTCACTACGAGACTGACTTCTATGCCGGAATGCCGGCACTTACCTGCAACAGCTTTGGCAACGGAAAAGCCTATTATGTTGCAACCCGCTCCAACGAAGAATTCTATCGCAGCTTCATCAGCGACATTTGCCGGGAAACCGGAATAGCTTCAATTATCAGCACTCCTGATGCGGTTGAGGTTACCGAACGTACAAATACAAACGGCACATTTATCTTCTTCCTGAATCATGACTCTGAAGCTCATGAGCTCACGCCTGATTTTGATGCCGTCAATATTCTTACGGATACAGTCTGCAGGAGCGGCGATGTCCTTACGCTTGCCGCAAAGGATGTAGCTATTCTTAAAAAGCTTTAATAATCACGAGGCAACTGTTAACGGTGATTTATACGAGGATGTGATGGATATGGAGACGCTTTTTATCGCAGATGATGAGTTTTCAATCAGAGAAGGTTTAAAACGAATTATAGACTGGAATTCTCTTGGGTTTCAGCTATGTGGCGAGGCCGCAAACGGCGACGAGGCACTGGAGAAAATTCTGGCACTTAATCCCAGTCTTGTTTTACTGGATGTAAAAATGCCGGAGCTGCATGGTACCGAAGTCATTCGTCTGGCAAGAGAAGCCGGATTTCAGGGTAAATGCATTATTCTGAGCGGATATTCGGATTTCAAATATGCGCAGGAGGCAATTAAAAGCAATGTACGCTTTTATCTTACCAAGCCTCTTGATGAGGACGAGCTGTATACGGCAGTAAAAGAAATCAAAGAGCTTATCGAGCAGGAGAAGGCACATTCCGATAACCTTACGGCATTACAGAATAAGGCAAAGAATGTCACTCTGTACGAATTGATTACAGACACGCTTCCCGCACCGCTGTCTTCCGATACGGCGAAGCGAATGAATCTGCTTGCCGATTCCTATCAGATTGTCATATGCGAGGATTTTAACAAACAGGACACTGCCGCACCCTATACCTTTGCCCAGCTTATTAAGGTAACAAACAACGATGACAATGTTTTTGAACACATTGAAGCCGATAATAAAGATGTTGTTTTATTAAAGGGTGCTCACGGACTTGATTCCCTTGCAAGGTTTCTTGCAGATTTTGAATACCGTCCCTTACAGAACGGCAGTCCCATGGATTCTATGTTCATTACATACGGAAGACCTGTTTACTCCCTGAGCGACGTTCACCTTTCTTATAAGGATGCCTTAACTCTTCTCGGACGCCGCTTCTTCTGTGCACAGCGCCAGCATGCTCTTGGCTATAACGAGCTGCCTCAAGAGCTTAAAAGGATTTCCGAGGCTTCCGCCGAAAGTAAGGCTTTAGTGCTTGACGAATCCTTACTTGACGATTTTGTCAGTCGCTTTATTGACTATATTCAATCCTATAACCGCAAAATGGTAGTTGAAACCTTATCGGATCTTGAAGATACCATGATGCAGATTGAAGATGATATCAATAATATTAAGCTGTTCCTGACGGATATATATTTGCAGATTCGTGAAATAATGAACCGTAACTATGCCTCGGAGGAAATTCCGTTCAAAGCGAATTCAACCGTCATAGATTTTATCAGTACAAGAAATTATCTGTATGAAATAATACGTTTTCTCTCCGAGCAGTTTGAAATGATAATGAGTGCGACCGGAAATCCGTCACGAAACACGGTTCTTGACGATATTCTTTCATATATAGACCATAATTTCACCAAAAACATCAAGCTTGAGACCATTGCACCTTTATTCGGCTATACCAGCGGCTATCTCGGAAAAATTTTTATTAAAACCGTTGGTCAGGGCTTCAACACCTACATTGACCTTCTCAGAATAAATTACTCAAAGGAGCTGCTTCTCGAGAACAAAATGAAGGTTTATCAGATAGCCGAGCAGGTAGGCTACAAAAACGTAGACTATTTCCACAAGAAATTTAAAAAGTATGTGGGTGAAAGTCCGGCGGAGTTCCGCAAGCAAAATTATGTATAATAATCCTTCTTCTTTATAAACGGCAGAGGGTGTTTATTTATAACACCCTCCTGTCCTCCTCTTATTACAGCCCTTCCAAATCCTCCTTGCATATAGTAGTCAGATTCTTCGGTTCAAGCAAAGCTTCTCCCGTCGTGCAACGCATTCTCAAGCGGTTCACTGCCTCATTTTTCAGGTTGCGTACGCCTCGTGCATTGCCGAATTCCTTTCCCTCTGCTTCATATTCCGCCATACGCCGCTTTATTATCTTGCCTGTCAAAAGCTCTAATCCCGGCTCTATTTCATAAGTAATTCCGTCCACCTTTTTCATCTCATAAAAAATCCTTACCATTTCCTCTACGGTATAGGGTTCAAAGCATACTGTTTTACTTATCCGGCTTGCCATGCCCGGATTATACTTTCGTATCATTTCATCCAGCTGTTCCTTGTAGCCTGCCATTATAAGCAATATCTCACCCCGATACTCCTCAATTGCGTACATCAGGGCTGTAAGCACCTGAATGCCGTTGGTGTCCTGCTCATCCTGTACAAGACTGTATGCCTCGTCAACGAAAAGGACCCCGCCTCTTGCTTCTTCAATCTTCTTTTTTGCAGCCTCAAGTGCCCCGCCGACATACTTACTGTTCAAATCCGCCCTTGTTACCGTCACGCAGCGGTTAGGATCCTTTACAATTCCAAGTGCACAGTAAATCTTTGTAAGAAGCTTTGCTACCGTACTTTTTCCCGTTCCGGGAGGTCCGACAAACAGCATGTGCTCAGGACAAAAATCAACCGGAACCTTCATCTGCTCTGCCACCAGCTTCTGATACTGCTGTGTACGAACCGCCTGCCGTACCGTTTCCTTTACAGACTGAAGTCCTACCATTGAGTCCAGCTCCTTAAGCAGCTCCTCCAAATCAGGAAGATTGCTCCTTGAATCTCTTAAGACGGCCTCCACGTCCTCCTTTAATATCGTATTTCTGTGGCTTCCGTCCCCCGCGCCTTCCGCGTTCCGCAAGGAAATCACTCCCGCCAGACGCTCCAGATGGATATCTATACCGCCTCCGTTTTCATAGCCGCGCAGCCGGCTGTAGCGGGTAATCAGCTCACGAAGCGGTAATTCTGCCTCGGGATGTATTTCATACCTGCCCTTACTCTTCAACAGGAATATCTCATACAGCTGCTCCGGCGTATAATCCTCAAACATAAGCACATTCGGAAATCTGCGGCGCAGTCCCGGGTTTGCCGCATAGAGCCTTTCCATGTCCTTTTCATATCCGGCAAGGATTATCATCATCCTCTCGCGATAATTCATGGCATACTGTACCAGAGTATCCACAACCTCGTGCCCGAAGCTGTCTCCTTCTCCCTGAATCAGAGCGTATGCCTCATCAATAAAGAGGACGCCTCCCTCTGCCGAATGAATAATTTCCTTTGTTTTATCTGCCGACCAGCCCTGATACTTTCCGACCAGATCACTTCTTCCTGCCTCGATAAAATTAGAGCCGTTTCTCAAAATACCAAGACAGCCGTAAATCCGTCCGAGCAGCCGCGCCACGGAGGTCTTACCCGTTCCCGGAGCTCCGAGCAGTACCGTATGCAAAAAGAAGCTGTCTTTTTCCGTATCCTCACCTCTGTTGAGACGTTCTCTGCGTTCCAGTATACGGTGAATATCCTTTTTTACTCTTTCCTTCACGGCTTCCAGACCAATCATGCTGTCTAATTCAGAAAGCAGACTGTTCAATTCATCCTCGACAGATACTCCGAAGTCAAAATCCTCTGCCTGAAAATACACATCCGTATGTCCTGTTTCCAGCTCTCTTCGTCCCTTGTTTTCCTTAGCCCGCTCAATAATCTGCTCAATCGTAACAGCATTTGCAAAGGAATCCGCTACCGCCTCGTATTTGAGCTCTGTATGAAGCTTCCTTTCGGCTTCCTTTGTCAGGCAAAAGCCTCTTGCTCTGATAAGCTTCTTAGCAATACGGTGCAGCTCATCCGATGAATAAGCGGGAATTATCAGTGCTGTGGCAAGATTTCCAAGCTTCGGATTTTCATCTGTCAGCCTTTCAACCGATGTGCATTCTCCCGAAAATATAAAGAAGCTTCTGTTATTTCTGTTCTCCTGTTCCTTTGTTAACAGTGCCGTAACATAGCGCCATATCTCCCCATAACCTTTTTCTTTTCCGCCTTCATTTTTAGGGCATATGCACTCAATATTTTCTATTACAACAACCCGACTTTTTCCCGAATACTGCTCTAAGATACTGCAATCCTCTTCAAGTGCTTTTGCATTAAGTGTTACCGGATTTTCATTATCCACCAGACCGAACTGATACATCATCCTGCAGAGGATTCCTGAAAGCAGGGATTTTCCGCTGCCCGTCTCTCCTCCGATAAGGAAATTCCAGTTCTCCGAATCCGCAGCAATCCCCTGCCGGCTCCATTCCCCTGCCTTGCAGAGTACCGCATATTTTCCGCTTAAGCGTTCTTTTATTTCATTCATTCCGATAACATCGCTAAAATATTCCTTTATATTACCGGATATCTTTCTTTTCCTGCTATTATTCTCTTTAATAAGACGTGCCCCTGCCGACTGTAATTTAGACTTTCCCGACACTCTTTTTATATCACACTCCCATGAAACCTGCTTTTCAGGAACATTAACATACACCCGCAGCATCTGGCGCTCATCTATTTCAATCGTCACATCTACCGGGGTATTCGCCTTTACTCCCGGCGGTAATGCAATTTCCTGTTCACAAATCACATTTACATAATCCGGATTCTCCTCCTTATTTACCGCTTCCGTAATCTCAAGACATATTTTGCTCTGATTATTAACCTTTGTCGCATATCTTTTTTTCGCTCTTACGGGTACCTTTTCAAAGGGCGGTATCACCACATGATTCTTACGTACGTTTCCCTCACACAAAATCACACCGATTGCGTACCCGCAGATATCCTGCAGCTTCTCTGCCGCAGTCTCCGTTTTGTCGGCAATATAGGCTCCGTACAATGCAGCTCCCATTGCAACTGACTTATTAGGGTCCAGCTCATAGCTTACACGGTTCCCGAATTTCTTATGAAGCTCGTTTCTTATATACGGAATCTGTGTCGAACCTCCCACCAGAAGCACCCGGTCGATATCCTTTTCGCTCATTCCCATATAATCCAATACAGAATAAAATGCCGATTCCGTACGAAGGTATATAAGCCTCACCATTTCTTCAAACTCTTCCCGGCTTATTGTTACCCTTTCACGTACATTTCCCGCACGCACCACCATATCCGCCTTCATACGCGTACTAAGAGTTATTTTACACCGTTCCGCTTCAAGCAAAAGCTCCTGTCTCACATCCTCATACGCAGGACCTCCCAGGTCAACGCCGCATTTTTCCTTAATTGTTTTTATCACATGCCGTAATATGAATTCATCGAAATCCACCCCACCGGCATTATGAACTCCCTGCTTTGCCAAAATAGTCACCTTACCGTCATTTACCTTTAACAGGGTCGCATCAAAGGTCCCGCCGCCGAGGTCATACACAAGGAAAATACCATCTTCGCGCTTCTCTTTATAGCAATAGTAAAGTGCCGATGCCGTAGGCTCATCAAGCATTCCCGCCAGCCTGAAATTCCCTGCCAGCTCCACCGCATCCGCGGTTGCCCTCCGGGCTCCGTCCGAAAAGCCTGCCGGTACTGTAATAATAATGTCCCGTACCGGTGTACCAAGCTTCTGTGCCGCTTCGTTTGTCAGCTTTTTTATTATCAGGGCGGACAGCATTTCCGGCGAATATTTCCTGCCGTTCTGTTCAAGCAGTGTAACCTCATCTCCCATACTTCGCTTTATCCTGCCGCAGACCTTTTCAGGCTCCAGCAGGGCACAACGCTTGGCTTCCTGTCCTACCACAACCTCATCATTATCAACCATAACTACCGCCGGAAGTATTTCCTCACCGTCGGTCATGGGAATAACATACGGCTCACCCTGCTTATTTACACCTGCCATGGCACAATAGGCAGTACCCAAATCAATTCCGAGCATCAAAGCACTCACCCCCTAATTTCTTACCATCTGCACCGAGCCATCCGGAAATACCTTACATACCGCATGCAGATATACCTCAACTATAAGCGGACTCGGCAGCTCCCTTGCTGCCCGGTCACCAAGCATCAGCATACTGCGCTCCTGCTCTGTCACGGCATTGCAGGACCGGAACAGCTCTTCAACCTCCGAATACGGAGTACCGCCCGTAAAAAGAATACCTCTTCTTAACAATTCATCCTCATTACTGTCCAAATAAATGCTTGTCAGATACGGATCCCCTTTGGGAAGCTGTTCACAAAGCCTCCTTTCTTCCTGTTTCAGCTGCCATTCAAGCCTCTCAAGCTCCTCCTGCATCCGGCTTTCCGTGCTGCCCTTCCACTCTGCTACCGACCCGTTTTGTGCAATTCCGGCAGCTGCCTTGGCTTCCTTTTCTCCTCTGCCTTCTGCTGTCAGCCCGTCCCTTAATGCGGCGATTTTCCGCTTCAGCTCCATACATCCGAGTATCTGCTCCATATATGCTCTGCTTCTCGGTCTTATAGCCTCTCTGAAAAAATCCCGCAGCGAAAAACAGCTTTCTGCTTCTTCCTCCGGAAACTGTTGCCGGAGGCGAAGCAGCGCCGCGCCGGCTTTCCCTTTGCAAGCTTTCGGTTCCGTATTATCCGTATCGGCCTGAGCCTTTGCCCGGTCGTAGACTTCCCGCATTCCTTCACACCTCCTTTTTTATTTCCAGAAGCGGATAGCATTTTTCAAAGAGCTCAGCCACCCTGTCTCTATATTTACTATATGCTTTTTTAAAGGAATCAAACTCCTTTTCCCAGTGCTCCGACTCCTCTGCTTCCCATTTATCTCTTAATGTCCTAAGCTCCTTGTAAAGGCAATTAACCTCCTCCCAGGTATCTGCCCATTTACCGAACAGCCCCTTCCCCATGCTCTCAGGACTGCCTTCACATCTGAGTCCGCTTATCGTCTTCTCCTTCTGCTCTATTCTTTCAAATATATTACTCAGCCCTTTATCTATCCGCCTGCGCTCTGAAATAAACCTGTCACTGTCCTTTTTTAATCTGTTTATCTCATTGACGGAAGCCCTTATTTCCTCATAGTTTTTTCTGTTTCCCTCACGCTTTCCGAACGTAACCGCCTTAACCAAAGGCTCAAATCTGCTGCAACGGTAATTATTCGCCAAATATTCCAATACCCGATGGCATTTGGAAAGAGTCATATTATCCGGCATCCGCCTTCCTGACGGAATAAGACAACACTGCTTTTTTTCTCCGACTCCAAATGCAATATCCGCCTTACAATCGTTCCATACCGACGGATAAACCATATAGCTGCACATCACTTTGTTCAGTTCCTTTCTGCGTTTTTCCAGAACTGCATTATACTTCCTGACAATGTATTTATACTCCTCCTCCCTATTTTTCAAGCTCCGTATGCATGCACTTCCCTTTATGCTTTCCAAAGTCGCCGGGTTCAAATTCTTCCACTTTGACAATTCATTAAGAATGTATTTAAGTGCTTCCCCTGCATGCACGGCAACGCGAAAGCCTCCGACATTACATAAAGCCTCCCCCGTATAGGTATGATTTAGCGCATCAGCTATTTTGGTCCCATACTTCCAATACAGCTGACCGATTTCCGAAGCAGCAGCACTATCCTTTAATTTACCGGCTGCATCGGATTCTGCCTTCAATATCCGGTCAAATCTTGTTCTGTCATCTCTTACAAGTCCCGATGCCAGAGCAAAGAAAACCGCCCTCAGTTCTCCTCCTGACGTGCTGTCCTTCCAATTCTCAAACCATTTATCGCATCCAAACAGCTTTCTGTAGTTACCAAGCTGTAAATATGCCTCCTCAAAAGCCCGAAGGCTTTCCCTCTCGGCAGCCACGCCCTCCATGAAAATTTTCACTTCCGCACTTTCCTCTTTAAGTAAGCTTCCGGGCTCCTGTTCAAGACATATCTCGAGACTATGCAGCCATTCCGAAATCCTAAGATACCATGAATGCTTTTCCGCATCTGCCTTCATTTCTTCATACAGCCTTTTCCAAAGCTCCTCATCCAGAAAATACCCGCTGTTATTATCCTTTGTAAGATTACACGCTGCGCCGCTGCAGCACCACTCAAGCATAATTTCGGATGCAGGCTTTACCGTAACTCCCGCTTTACCTTCAGGAACCAGGAGCTTCCATATTTTTTCAATCCGGATATTGATAAAATATTTGTATTCCTCTTTAAATTTTATTTTAAGCTCATCGTATGTCTTTCTGACAATATCGTTTTCCGATAATGCAAACAGCCACTCATCTTTTTCTAAAGCACTGTTTATCCGGCTTAACATATCGAATATGTTCATGTTTCTCAAAAGCAATACGATTTTTTCCCTTTCCTCGGCTGCTGTCGGAGCCTTATCGGGCACCTGCAGCCTCAGCGCATTCATCAAATCCCGCCATGCTTCCGCATCCGTGATTTCATCATTCCACAGCTTGTCATACAGTCTGCTGCATTTCACCGCAAGCTTCTCCCAAAACTCCTTATTCTCTAAATCTGCATCTGCCAGCTCCAAAAAGCTTTCCGTAAGTTTTTTTCTTCTCAACAGAGTCAGGGACATGGGCCTGTTATATCTTAAGGTTTCCGCAAGCCTTGATAATTCGTCGTGTTCTCTCCCGTAAAATTTTAATAAATCAGGTCTCACTATTTTTCCCATGCCAATCCTCCGTTTCCTTTCCATGACCTGCGAATCTTGACCTCAAGCATATTGATGCATTTTCATACTAATCCCCATTTCCGAGCGACCTGTCGCGAGGAATATCGCAATGGCTATTTGCTTTCGCGCATAAACAAATAGCCGTGTGAAAAATCTAAAATATGATTTTTCAAACTAACCTCCATTCAGAAGCGTAGCGTAGGAATCCGCGCAAGAAATTCGCGAATGTGATTTCTTGCGCCGGACAGGGGCTTATTTGTGACGCTTCGACACAAATAGCCGTGCGAAATCATATTATTTGATTTTTCACACTATGCTTCTAAGTACTCTCCAATATTTCGGGTCAGAAAGCTTATACTTATTTTCCTCATCGTTCTCAAAACATTTCCAGTAGTCAGAATGACTTTTCTTCAGCTCCGAAAAATGCTTTTTCGCCTGAGAATGTCCTTTTGCCGCAGCATACGCATAATGCTGAAAGGCTTTGTAATCATCCTTCACTGCCAAAATTCCCTGCTCGAGTATACGCGCATACTCATAATGCACCTCACTGATGCTTCCGCGCTCTGCCATTCCTTTTATAGCAGCCACGGCTTCTTCGTAATTATCGGTTTTCAGCACGTCCATGGCACGCTCTAATGCCAGATGCGCATCACACGAGCAGATTCCGTTTAAGCAGTCAGCCCTCCGAATTCCATTTTCCGCTACCCTGTAATACAGCTTTGCTTTACTGTAATCGCGTTCGCAGCCGCGCCCGTAGTAATAGCATTCGGCAAGAGAATACGCCGGGTTTTTACTCCCTCTCTTTACAAGCTCGCTGAGGCATCTGAATACCTCCTGTTCTCCTTTCTTCTCCAGCGCTTCCATAATCTCTGTATATTTTTCTCTGTATTTTTCAAACACGGAATTTCCGGCGCTGCCAAATTCACAAAGCGCCCTATCCGCAAAAAACAAGGCTTCTCCGTATTTTCCTATACTAAGCATCCGGTCTGTAATCAGGCTGATGAACCGGTGCCGTACATCATAATTTTCATTTCCGTACCTGCACGTCAAAAGAAGCTCTTCCCATATATCATTCTGCACCCTGCCGCCTGCCTCAAGCGCAACATCCAAAATGGCATACACATAAAACTCCCCGCTATTTTTAGGTATAGTATGACAGACACCGATATGACGCCCTGCCATAAACGCTGCTTTAATATACAGATACTCGGCCGTATAGAGTATTTTCTTATCTCTGTCCGTATCTGCCTTACGCTCACTGTAAGTACTGCGTACCATTTGCCGCAGCCTTGTTAAATTCTCCTGATTCCACTGCAGCTCACCGTAGCGTATTCCCGTCATTGTATAAATCACCAGAAGGCAGGTGTCGGACCAATTGTTTTCAGGGTCAAAGCACCGTCCGCTCTCAATCAGGGTCTTCGCATACGGATACATCATATCGTAACGCTCCTCCTCATAATAAAGCAGGCAATTTGCCTTTATATCTTCAATATCCCCCTCCGTTCCCAGCTTCTCAAAATAATAGTGGGCACTGCCGGGGTTCCTTTCCACCTCCTTACCTTCACAGTAAAGCCTTGCAAGGCACTTTATTGCTGCTTTATTTCCGCCTTCGGCTGCCTTCTTCATCAGACCGGTCCACTGCTCCGTACCGGCTTTTGTCCGTTTTCTGTAATAATCAGCAAGCCGGAGGAATGCCTCAGCATTCCCCTCCTCTGCCCGCTTACATTCCTCTTCAAAGCGCTCACGCTCCGATAAGCCGTTCCATTCCGTATGCTTAGTATATTTTTTATATTTTGCAGGCTCCGTATATTCCTTAAGACCGTATCCTTCCTTCTCCTTTCTCCGGTGCTCTGCGAGCACCTCCTCGGTCTCATAAAGAGCCTTAAGAAAAACCTCCTTTTCCTCTTCGTCCTTTACATACTCAATCCGGTTGATAAGCTCCATATTCCGTCTGCGTATTTCCTTCACATCCCCGGTATTCTGTAATCGCCGTAATTCACTTATGTACTCCTCAAGCCATGCATAATCTGCCATACTATTCCCCATTCCGAAGCGTAGCGTAGGAATATATCGAACAAGGGCTTATTTGTGACGCTTCGGCACAAATAGCCGTGCAAAAATTTATTTTTTCATTTTCGCACTATTCTCCATTCTGAGCGACAAAGTCGGATCGTAGCCATGT
>JAZNKQ010000107.1:0-17313 GCA_045578645.1 Lachnospiraceae bacterium | reverse complement strand
CCGTTCATTATTGAGGATAACCTTAAACTATATTATTACCGTGGCTTAAAAGAATGGAACAATGAAAAAGGATTCCTGACCGATACCTGCCTGACAGCACAGGATAAATACAAAGCATATCTGGATTATTTCAGAATCAAGTATTAACAGTAAATTAAACTGAATAGATTTGATTTGTCAACACTTTGCGTTTGTAGTTTCACAGATGCAGAGTGTTTTTTTTTACAATCTCACTAAAATCAATTCTTTACCACAAACATGATGCAGAAGGTTCACATTAACACTTTAACCCCGACCGTGGAGGATGATTGTCCGGCAAGTTGTTTTATATCGTAATTGGAACTCATAAGGTAAAGCAGGGAACTGTATATGATGTGATTTCGTCCAGATACGAAAGAACAAGCTTTAATGAGGAAAAAGTGAAGGCACTGCTTGAAATGAGAATTATCAGCGGAGGGGTACCTTACAGAATGGAAAAATTGTGGCTGCTTCGCTGGAGAAGGGGAAAACAGCAGAGAGAAGGGAACCTACAATATAAGGAGGGAAGCAACATCTCCTTTATTGTTTTATATGGGAAGGAAAAGAATATGGACACAGATAACAGAACTTCTTATGCAGATATGGGTAAAGCCGGATGAAATAAGGAATTTATCATCGGCAGTTTTGAAAAGTTTGGATTATGAAATACATATGGAACCGGAAGAAATGCGGAGTGTACTTCATGTAGTAAAGAAAATGACAGAAGAAATTGTTAGTGAAATAAGTGAAAAGATGGTTTAGCGAGTTTTATCATGACGGAGAATATCCGATACTTCGCAATTGAGAATAAAGCACAAAGTATCGAGGGTCTCCGTTGTGATAGCGCACCCTTTTTTGATGCGATGGATTGTATTAGCAGACAGTCCCTGTTTATAAATTAAGTTGTATTCTGATATCCCTTTTTCCTTTAGGGTTTTGAAAAGTGGTTCATATGAAATCATACATTGTCACCTCAAAAAAAGCATAGCATATTTAATTGATTGACTATGCTCGATATGTTGACAATGCTCAACGTATTAAGTACTATCATAATAGAGAAGTATGATTTTTGTGGAGGTACATATGAAAAGAAAACTATTTGTAATATGGGGAGACTAGTGTTTACGTGTGCGCTTGTTGCATACGTGATAGATATAAGGAAGATGCGACAATTGTACCGTTGGATGCACTGCTAAAAGCAATGAATACCGTGGACGTAACACTTGAAAAAATCGAATTTATGCATTGATGGTGTTAATCGAAAGACGAAAGGTGGTAGAACATGAAAAATAAAGTTACAAAAATCGAGGAATACAAACTGAAAGATGCAGAAATTGAAAAACTTTCGGAATCTTTTGTTAGCCAAGACGAAGAATACATTGCTTCATTGGGCAATGGATATATTATGAATTATCTGGTTAACAAATCGGTAAAAAGTGGCTTCGCTTTTATTACCAATAAACATGCCTACTTTAAGGGATCCTGTTTGAGCAGCGCGGGCCGAAAATTCGTTGTCACAAACGAAGAAAGAACGGTTGATATAAAAAACATAACCGGAAGCGGTTTCTCATATCGCAGAGAGCTTTCTTATTTGTTGAGACTTGTTTTTGCGACTTTAGTGTTAGCTTTATACTGTTTCTTTTTCCCCGATTATTTTGAAGACTCTCTCTTCTCTATTGAAGGAGCAAAGTATGCTTTTTACGGAGCAATATTTTTTACATGGCTCGTATGTGCAATAATACTTATCAGAAATTACTTAGTAAAACGGAAAACCCTATTTTACATTGAATATGCCGGCGGTCGTATTGCATTTGACGTTTCTTTTTATGCAAAGGCAGAAATAGATGACTTTCAAAAACAATTAAGAAGAACAAAGGATTTTGCCGAAGAAGAGACTTCTTTAAAAACAGTTCTTGCTGAATCTGCCTTAGATGCTGCTACCCGGCACAATGTTCCGGATGAACTTCGCCAGTACGCAGAATTACTAAAAGACGGAATAATTACACAGGAAGAATACGATGCCATGAAAAAGAAGTTGCTGGAAGTATAGAGTTACTATGAAAATACTTGAAATCAAATCATCTTTAAACACGAAAAAACAATGTACAATACAAGTTACGGAAGAACAATTTAACATACAGGGAGATTTTTATTATCTTGTAAATAAAGAGTTCCGTAAATCCAAGTCCGGAAAAGACTGCTGTTCTGTTAAAGAATATATGGGTTTAGGAATACTCCGGAAACGTTCTCCAAAGAAAACGTTATTCTTCTTAGCTCTAGCTGTCATTCTGGAATTTGTAAATATTCTCGCTGGGAAAATCAGTGATTTTTTCTTTTTTGCAAATACCGATTGGACTGCGTACATAGTAAATGTATTAGCGATAATTTGCCTCTCTTTTGGAGCAATCGCACTTTTTTCAAAGAAGCATGTAATAGAAATATCATTTTTATCTAAAAGAATCTGCGTAGACGCGAAACTGTTCACTGAAGAAGATATTACCAGATTACAACAGTTGATGGTGAAGCTGAGATAATCGTTACATGAACTTTACTTAAAGCCGTATGTATCATAAAAAGGAGTGAGAGCGCAGAGGAAGGCAGGGGAACAAAAAAGGTTCTTCTGCCTTTTTTTACTGTTTTTACTGGCTATTTTATGCTAAATTATGCGATACTATGTAATGATAGGTACGGTAGAGACAAGTATGATAAACAGTGATAAAACCAAGATGTTTTGGAGGTATACCAACTTATGCAAAGTAAAGTAAAAGTACTATTCATCTGTCTCGGCAATATCTGCAGAAGTCCCATGGCAGAGTTTGTTCTGAAAGATATGGTTAAGAAAAGGGGCTTGGAGAAATATTTTGAAATTGCGTCTGCCGCAACCAGTACCGATGAGCTCGGAAATCCCGTTCATCACGGAACAAGGAATAAGCTTCGGGAGTACGGTATTGATTGCAGCGGAAAGTATGCGGTTCAGCTGAAAAAGCAGGATTATGATAAATACGATTATCTTATCGGTATGGACAGTAATAATATCCGCAATATGGAGCGTATGCTGGGAAAAAGCGGCGGGAAAATATATCTGATGCTTGAATTTGCAGGGCAGAGCCGCTCAATTTCAGACCCGTGGTATACCGGAGACTTTGATGCAACGTATGCTGATATTAAGGCAGGTTGTGAGGGCTTCTTGAAATATCTGGAGGATAATGGGGAAATATACCGATAATGTGATGAATAATTGTAAAAAATTGCAATTTGAAGTTTGCGGCCGGTAAATATGCGAAGAATAATGTACCCAAACAACATGATGAAACAGGTCGGGGCGATTACTTGAAATGTGTATAATCCGCCCTTGAACGTGTAAAAACATTGCCTATTCACGATTCTTGTGATATGATATCGTTGAATAGGCATTTTTGTTTTACGTAAATATCAGTGTTTAAGAGGATGTGCGGAGCGGAAAAGACTTTTTGTGACCTTTTCGCGGATTCCTGCGCTATGCCTCGGAATGGGGATTGGTATGAAAGAGGAAAGCAAGAATAACATGGCGGCTGAGGCTTTTGTAATTGATTCAGAGCACAAGATTCTGTATTTTAACAGACAGATGAGAGAAAAGTATCCGGATATAAAAAAGGGTGTATCATGCCACAGTGTGATGGCAGGGCTTGATATACCCTGCGAGGAGTGCCCGCTGAGACGGGAGTCGGGCAGTGAATTTGCATGGTTTGACAGCTCTGAGAACAAATGGTACAGGATTATTATCGGCGAAATTGAAATAGACGGAATGCCGTGTCGCATATGCAACCGTTTTCCGCTTACTGAGGAGGATAAGAAGCTGTTCCTTAATGTCAGGGGGCAGTTCAATACCTATGACGAGCTGATAGAGATTGATTTTAAGCATTACACCTACAAATATATATTTATGTGCAGTGACAAATACGGTAAGCGTAACACTACGGGTGATGTTAACGCTGCCTATGCCGAAGCAACCGGTCTGGTGCATCCGGATGACCTTGAGGTGTACAGGGAATTCTGGGATTACGATAATTTCATGATGCATTATAAAAAGCAGGGAGATAACCTGCTTCTTCGTCAGACCTTCCGCAGGAAAAAGATTGACGGTGAATATATATATGCAAAGGAAATACTGGTTCCGCATAGTCTTGAGAACGGTGAGATGATTTTCTATCTGTATATACAGGACATAACGGAGCTTAGGAACAGAAGCACGGAGAATACAAAGGGGAATGACGGACAGGAGATAATTATTCATCCTACAACCAAGCTGTACATCAGAAGCACCTTTACGAACCAGTGCGAGTTGTTTCTGAGCGGCGCTGCCGACGATGCGGAATACAGCATGGTTATTGTTGATATTGAGCATTTCAAGCTGTTCAATGACTGGTACGGATATGATACCGGTAATAAGCTTGTTGTTGAAATAGGCAGCTATCTGCGCACAATTAAAGGTACATACGGAGGTATTACGGGGTATCTCGGAGGAGATAATTTCTCGATTCTTCTTCCGAATGCAGACTCGGCGCTTTCTGCCATACAGGATAAGCTGACAGGCATTATACAGAAGTACAGTGTGGAGGGAGGCTTCCTTCCTTATTTCGGTGTCTATAATATAGAAGATAAAAGCGAACGTGCAGAGGTAATGCTTGATAGGGCCGAAATTGCACTGGAATCCATTAAGGGCAGCTATATTAACCGGATAGGTTACTATAAGCGTCAGATTATCAGTGAAATGGAGGAGGAGCAGAAGCTTCTGGCAGAAGTCCGGAAGGGCTTCATAAACCACGAATTCACTTACTATGTACAACCGAAGTGTAACTTAAGGACGGGTGAGATAGTGAGCGGTGAGGCACTTGTACGCTGGATACATCCGAAGAGAGGTCTGGTTTCACCGGGACGCTTTATACCGCTGCTTGAGAAAAACGGCCTTATAGCATATCTTGACAAGATGATTTGGGAACAGATATGCAAGGATATGCATGATTGGATTAAGGACGGACATACTCCGGTCGAGATTTCAGTAAATGTGTCACGTGTTGATATTTACAGTATTGATGTAGTGTCAACCTTTGTGGAGCTCACGGAGAGATATGAGATTCCGCCCGGGTATCTGGCAATCGAGATAACCGAAAGTGCATATATAGATGATGATAAAAAGGTAATGCAGGTTGTGGAACAGCTTCATGATGCCGGCTTCACCGTTATGATGGATGATTTCGGCAAGGGCTATTCCTCACTTAATATGCTTAAGGATATACGTGTTGATGTTCTTAAGCTTGATACAATGTTCCTTGAAACCAATAAGGAAAATTCGCAGAAGGGTGCAGGCATAGTACGCTCGATAATAAGACTTGCCGAATGGCTCGGTGTACCTGTTATTGCAGAGGGCGTCGAAACGAAGGAGCAGGTAAACTGCCTTATTGAGCAGAACTGTATTTATGCGCAGGGCTATTATTTCTACCGTCCGATGCCGCTTCTTGATTTCCTTGCCCTGATATCCGACCCGGAAAAGGTTGATCCCCGGGGTGTTTCAAAGCAGCCGGTTGAGCATATTAATTTAGAACGGCTTCGTGCAGACGAGATAATTAATGACACAATCGTAAATAATATTCTGGGACCTGTCATTTTCTTTGACTGCTTTGGCGAAAGATATCGTGTATACAGCACGAATCAGGCATTTGCCGAGCTTACCGCCAATAAAGGAAAGAAAATAGAGCGTCTGGCGAAGGACTTTTTATCGTATGTTAATGAAGAGGATAAGGTAAAATTCAAGGACACCTTTGCGGAGGCATATGATTCACCCATGTCAAAGGTTACAGGACGTTTCCGCTTCAGATGCGGTGACGGCAGCTGGAAATGGCTTGAGGCGAATACCGTATACTGTTCCGAGCGTGAGGGACACAGATTCTTTTACAGCTCGGTGAAGGATATAACCGAGGAAAAGTTGCAGGCTGAGGTGCTGAAGCTTACACAAAAAACTCTGACAAGCATAATGAATGCGCCGAATAATGAATCCTTCGAGTCAATGAGCGAGAATAACCGAAGGTTTGCCGCAACCATGTATGCACAGCTAATGCTGGGCGGCATGGTAGGCTGCTATTGTGATGAGGAGTATTCACTTTATTTTGCAAGCGATGAGCTTATCTCGCTTCTCGGGTACGAATCGTATGAGGACTTCGGTGAGGCAATAGAATATAAAATGGTCAATTCCGTTTATCCGGAAGACAGAAAGCGTATTTTATCTCAGCTCGGAGGCAGTCATTATCCCGGTGAGGAGCATACGATGGTGTACCGTACGCTGATGAAGGACGGCGGATATATGTGGATAGTTCTTCGCGGCAAGGTTTCGCTTGACGAGGACGGAAGACTCGTTATGATTTGTGCGTTCCTTGATGCAACGGAGCTCATAAATGCACAGAAGACGATTGATAACCAGGAAGGCGACAAGGCACTTACCAGTATACAGCTTGATTTCTTCCGTGAGACACTTCAGACGGGTGACTATGAATGTCTTACCGGCAGGGATTATGAGCTTTTGTATATAAGTGACAGCTATCTGCGCGTGCTTGGCTATACCAGAGATGAAATAAAAGAGCTTTACGATAACAGGTACAGTAAAATGATTCATCCCGATGACAGGGCAGAGGTATGGGCAGCAGTCAGCGGTCTTAAGCCTGATGCGGCGGATGCGGTTTCGGAATACCGTGTTATGAGCAAGGACGGCTACATATGGGTAAGAGAGCATACCCGTGTACTTGAGCAGGACGGAAGACCGGTTTTCATGTGCGTGGTAATTAACCAGACTGAAAAAATGACTCTTGAGAGAGAGCTTAGCCGGTATAATGATGTTCTGGCAGGGAAGGACAGGCAGAACAAAGAGCTGAGGAAGCAGCTTAAGGAAATTCTTTTCGCCTACGGAATCAACAGATGGCATTGGAACATCAGCGAAGACGTTATGCTGATTACGGGAGAATGTGTGCCTGAATTTTTCAGGGCTCACGGCATCGCCGAAAAGGATATGAATACCGGTGAAACTAGAGTGTATTTCAATAAATTCAGGGAAACTGCCATTTCAAACGGCTGGGTTACAAAGGAAGCGATTAATAACATAAGTGAAAGTCGTTCCGAGAGGCTTAAAAAGATGGAGTTTTCCCTGATAAGTTCAGACAATAAGGCGTACTGGTATAAAGTATGGTGGGTAACCATGCACGATGAGGATGGCAATCCAAAGTGTGCTGACGGCTTTATTTCCGACATAACGGAAGAGATGAAGGGAATGCCGGGTATCGGAGCGCAGATGGAGCTTGACAGTCTTACCAATATCTATAACCGAACGACGGTTATGAGCAGAATTGCCGCAGCGGTTGAGAATATCAAAGAAGAGCAGGCAGCTCTCATAATTGTTGATATTGATGACTTTAAGCTGGCAAATGATACCTTCGGAACCGATTACGGTGACGCGATGATGCGAACCTATGCCGACCGCCTGAAGAAGCTGTTTACGGATGAGGACATTCTCGGACGCGTGGGCGGAGACAGATTTATTGTTCTCTGCCGCAACGTAAGCTACAGAGACGTGGAGCTGAAGCTGAGGAAGATTATTGCAGAGATGAAGAGCACCTACAGTATAGGTGACAGCAGCGTTGAATTCTCTGTTTCCTGCGGATATGCGATGCTGCCGGAGGAGGGAAATACAACGGGTCTGCTGTATAAGAAAGCGGATCTTGCACTTGCGGCGGCAAAGGCAGCAGGTAAACGTACCTTCCGAAAGTTTGAGCCGTCAATGCTTCCGGCAAATCAGTAAAGCTACATTTACAATAAATACACTTATTATGTCGGACGGACTTACTCAGTCACGGATATGATAAGTGTATTTTTTATTTATAACCCCCTTTCGCATTATTTGAAAATGTGTTATCATACCAGAAAAGTGTAAAAAAGGAGAGCTGCTGACATGGTTAACGGTGAGCTTATTGAAAAAGAGGAAAAGGATGAGGTTATATCCAAGAACTTCATCGAGCAGATTATAGAGAAGGATTTGGCAGAGGGAAAGTATACAAATATCATGACACGTTTTCCTCCCGAGCCGAACGGTTATCTGCATATCGGACATGCAAAGTCAATACTTTTGAATTGCGGGCTGGCAAAGAAATACGGCGGTAAATTCAATCTCCGCTTTGATGATACCAATCCGACAAAGGAGAAAACCGAATTTGTTGAGTCGATAAAGAAGGATGTTCAGTGGGTCGGAGGAGATTTCGAGGACAGACTGTTCTTTGCATCTGACTATTTTGATGCCATGTATGAGGCTGCAGTAAAGCTTATTAAAAAGGGAAAGGCATTCGTATGTGACCTTTCGGCAGACGAAATCCGTGAGTACAGAGGAAGCTTTGAAACTCCCGGTAAAAACAGTCCTTACAGAGACAGAAGCGTAGAAGAGAACCTTAAGCTGTTCGAGGCTATGAAAAACGGCGAGTTCGAGGACGGCACCAAGGTGCTTCGCGCGAAGATTGACATGGCTTCGCCGAATATCAATATGAGAGACCCCGTAATATATCGTGTGGCACGTATGAGCCATCACAATACGGGTGATAAGTGGTGTATTTATCCCATGTATGATTTTGCGCATCCCATTGAGGACGCCATTGAGGGTATTACCCATTCAATATGTACACTTGAGTTTGAGGATCACAGACCTCTTTATGACTGGGTTGTTACGGAGCTTGAGTATCCCAATCCTCCCAAGCAGATTGAGTTCGCAAAGATGTATCTTACAAACGTAATTACGGGAAAAAGATATATAAAGAGACTTGTTGAGGAGGGAATTGTTGACGGCTGGGATGACCCGAGACTTGTTTCCATAAGTGCGCTTCGCCGCCGCGGCTTTACTCCGGAATCAATACAGCTTTTTATGGAGCTTTGCGGCGTTTCAAAGGCAAACAGCTCGGTGGATTATTCAATGCTTGAATACTGTATCAGGGAAGACCTTAAGCTGAAGCGTCCGCGTGTAATGGCAGTTCTTAATCCCGTTAAGCTTATTATCGATAATTATCCCGAGGGAGAGACTGAGTACGTTGAGGCATTTAACAATCCCGAAAACGAAGAGCTCGGAACCCGTATGATTCCCTTCGGACGTGAGTTATACATTGAGCGCGACGATTTTATGATTGAGCCGCCGAAAAAGTATTTCCGCCTGTTCCCCGGCAATGAGGTACGCCTCATGAATGCGTATTTTGTTACCTGTACATCCTATGAAACTGATGCTGAAGGTAATGTAACGGTGGTTCACTGTACCTATGACCCGGCTACAAAGAGCGGTTCGGGCTTTACCGAGCGTAAGGTTAAGGGAACAATACACTGGGTATATGCACCTACTGCGGTGCAGACTACGGTTCGTCTCTATGAAAACCTTGTTGATGAGTCAAAGGGTAAGGTTTATAATGAGGACGGAAGTATTAATCTTAACCCGAATTCAATTACTGTTCTGGAGGAGTGCTATATTGAGCCTGTTATCAGCGAAGCAAAGGCATATGACAGCTTCCAGTTTTTAAGAAACGGTTATTTCTGCGTTGACTATAAGGACACGACTCCCGAGAGGCTTGTATTTAACAGAATTGCATCTCAGAAGAGCGGATATAAGCCGTCATAGATAGTAGGATTCAGGGGAGCTTAACGACTGGTATACAAACGGAGGCGCTTATGTCAAATACATTTTCCGGTTTAGAATCTATGGGACTTAAAGGAATCAGTGATATGGATTTATTCGCTGATGATGCGGAAAAGAAAGAAAAACCGGTAGAAAAAAAGGTTGAGAAGCCGATTGTCGATGAACATAGCTTTCTTTTTGATAAAACGTGGACCTGTCCCGTGTGTGATGTTGAGTTCAAGTCCAAGACGGTAAAGACGGGAAAAGCAAAACTGATTTCACAGGATGTTGATTTACGGCCCAGATATTCCGATATCGACTCACTCAAATACGGTGTGGTTGCCTGCCCGAATTGCGGTTATGCAGCACTCGGAAAGAATTTTCCGATGCTTACCCATCCTCAGGCAAAGCTTATAAAAGAAAAGATTTCAGCGTCCTTTACGGGACTCGGAGCGGAGGGCAATCTGCTTTCATATGATGATGCGATAGCCCGCCATAAGCTGGCTCTTGTAAATGCGGTGGTAAAGCGCGGAAAGATAAGTGAGCGTGCCTATATATGTCTGTTGCTGGCATGGCTTTTAAGAGGGAAAA
The DNA here is from genome assembly GCA_045578645.1 of Lachnospiraceae bacterium. Lineage (GTDB taxonomy): Bacteria > Bacillota > Clostridia > Lachnospirales > Lachnospiraceae > RUG11977. The sequence continues at coordinate 7,040 of JAZNKQ010000107.1, read as the reverse complement.
GAGAGACTCTTTCCGAGGATACACCGGATATCAAGAGTGTTAAGAAGAGCCTTATTGAGGATGAGAGAGATTTTCTTTCAAAAGCTCATAAGGGCTTTGATGAAGCTTTTTCGTCAGAAAACTTTCCTCTTGCGGGGCTTGATGAGCATACAGCGACTTATCTTGTCGGAGCGCTTGCTACAAAGCTCGGTGCATATGATGAGGCAATGAGATGGCTTTCAAGGCTTATTACGTCACGCTCGGCAAGTGAGCGTATTAAGGATAAGGCCCGCAGGCTGAAGGATTACATAACAGAAGAGAATGCAAAGAATCAGGGGTAACTTATGGATGAACAGTTATATTCAATACCTGTAAACGATGCCTTTAATCAGGATTCCGAATGCCCTGTGTGCAGAATGTATGCAGAGCTGCAGAAAAATGCCATAGAGTTTGTCATGGGACCGTCCTATATGGAGGACGATGTGCGTATGGAGACAAATAAAACCGGATTTTGCGGCAGGCATGTTGAGCTTATGTATGAACAGCAGAACAGACTGGGACTTGCACTGATGCTGCATACTCATATGCAGGAGGTAATAAAGCAGTCGGAGAAGCTTCAGAAAAAGGGGCGTGCATCAGGAGGCGGTCTGTTTAAGAAAGCAACCGAAATGTCACCTGTTGCGGCATATATGAAGCAGCTGGGTTCAAGCTGCTATGTCTGTGACAGAATCGAGCGTATTTTTAAAAGATACATAGATACGATGTTTTATCTTTATCGTAAGGAAAGTGCGTTCCGTGAGAAGTTTGCAGGCTCAAAGGGCTTTTGTGCAGAGCATTACGGTCTTGTTTATGAGGAGGCACCAAAACAGCTTCGCGGTCGGGAGCTGGAAGAGTTTACGGCGTTAATCGACGGACTGTTTCTTGATAATATGAAAAGAGTCTGTGATGATATAGAGTGGTATACTGATAAGTTCGATTACAGAAATGCGGACGCACCGTGGAAGAACTCAAAGGATGCTGTTCCGCGGACAGTACTTAAGCTGAACGGCATCGAGATAAAGTCATAGAAATATCTGACGGCTTAAGGATGCATATACTACGGCGAGATGACAGCTGTCACTGATAGTGGCAGCTGTTTTGAAGAACGGGGTGCAAAAATGACTGAACAGATGAAAAGGATTCTTGTATCTGCCGGCGTGTTTATTACGGTTGTGTTGATTATGTCTCTGACTGCGGGGTTTATGAGGCGCGATGACATCAATGCTTCGGGCGGAGAGACTCCGGAGATTAACAGTGAGCAGAATTTGAATGCGAGTGACAAGACCGGAGCCGACGACAACGGTGCTTTTGACGGACAGAAGGATAATGCCGCAGAGGTACAGGACAGCAACGGTCAGGATTCCGGCGCGGAAGATACAGAAGAAAAAGACGGAGCATCCGCGGAGAGCGGCGGGCAGGATGACTTGGCTGCAGGCACTGAGGGTGACGGTAAGGACGCGGCCGTTGTTGCGCCGGGTGATGAAAAGCCGGGCGGAGAAGGCGGATCCGGGGATAGTACCGAAGCTGACGCAGCAGAAAACGGAAGACATGTAATTGCGATAAATGCCGGACACCAGCTTAAAGCGGATACGGGTACGGAGCCGATAGGACCGGGAGCTGATGAAACTAAGATAAAGGTTTCCTGGGGCGCTACGGGAGCTGCAAGCGGAACACCTGAGTATAAGCTGAATCTTGAGGTTGCGAAGAAGCTTAGAGACGAGCTTAATACAAGAGGCTATGAGGTTTATATGATACGTGACAGCAGTGATGTGTCAATCACCGATGCCGAGAGGGCAAAGCTGGCAAACGAAAATGCGGAAATCGTGATACACATTCATTCAAATGCGGATGACAGACCTGAGATAAAAGGCATTATGGCATTTTATCCATCCGATAAGAACCCGTATGTATCCAAGCTCAGTGCGGAGTGCCGTAATCTGGGAAATGCAATTTTGTCCTGTATGGAGCTTGCGACCTCGGCAAAGAACTGGGGCACAATTGCGCATGATAAGCTTACACATTTAAACTGGACGGAGATTCCCTCAATACACCTTGAAATCGGATATCTTACAAATAAGGATGAGGATTTACTGCTTCAGACCGAAGAATATCAGAATACGATAGTAGCGGGAATTGCTGAAGGTATAGAGCTGTATTTCGGGGAGTAGGCTGAGAATTGCAGCGGAATACGCGAGAAAAAGAGAGTAAAAGAGAGAATAAAAGAGCATAAATGAGTAAACAAAGGATTATTCCTAAATCGGGAAAGGATATCAGGGCATAACAATTTGATTTTTTTTCCGGTATTGAATAATATATAGCTTAACAGTTAGCACTCATAATAAACGAGTGCTAACAAACAAAATGACAGGAGGAATACGTGATGACATTAAGACCATTAGGTGACAAGGTTGTATTAAAGCAGCTTGAGGCAGAGGAGACAACAAAATCCGGTATTATTCTTGCAGGCCAGGCTAAGGAAAAGCCCCAGCAGGCAGAGATTATAGCAGTAGGACCCGGCGGTGTTATTGACGGCAAGGAAGTAGTTATGCAGGTTAAGGTCGGAGAAAAGGTAATTTATTCAAAGTATGCCGGAACAGAGGTTAAGCTCGACGGACAGGAATATATTATAGTAAAGCAGAACGATATCGTTGCTGTTGTTGAATAATTAGGAGGATACAGAAATGGCAAAGGAAATCAAGTATGGTGCAGAGGCCAGATCAGCTCTGAGCGCAGGTGTTAATAAGCTTGCTGAAACAGTAAAGGTTACATTAGGACCCAAGGGAAGAAATGTCGTTCTTGACAAATCCTACGGTGCTCCTCTTATCACAAATGACGGTGTTACAATTGCAAAGGAAATAGAGCTTGAGGATGCATTCGAGAATATGGGTGCACAGATTGTAAAGGAAGTTGCTACAAAGACAAATGATGTGGCAGGTGACGGTACAACAACAGCTACTGTTCTTGCACAGGCTATGATTAATGAAGGAACAAAGAACCTTGCAGCAGGTGCTAACCCTATCATTCTCAGAAAGGGTATGCAGAAGGCGACAGATGAGGTTGTTGCTTCTATTCTTAAGATGAGCTCCAAGGTTACAGGCAAGGAGCAGATTGCTAAGGTTGCTGCTATTTCAGCAGGTGACGAGCAGGTCGGAACAATGGTTGCGGACGCTATGGATAAGGTTTCAAAGGACGGCGTTATCACCATTGAAGAGTCAAAGACCATGCAGACAGAGCTTGACCTTGTTGAAGGTATGCAGTTCGATAAGGGCTATGTATCAGCATACATGGCAACTGACATGGACAAAATGGAAGCGGTTCTCGAGGAGCCCGTTATCCTTATTACAGATAAGAAAATCAGTAACATTCAGGAGATTCTTCCTATCCTTGAGGAAGTTATGAAGACAGGAAGAAAGCTTCTTATCATTGCTGAGGATGTTGAGGGTGAAGCACTCAGCACACTTGTTCTCAATAAGTTAAGAGGAGTATTTACAGTTGTTGCTGTTAAGGCTCCCGGATACGGCGACAGAAGAAAGGCAATGCTTCAGGATATTGCTATTCTGACAGGCGGAACAGTTATTTCGGATGAGCTTGGTCTTGACCTTAAGGATACAACCTTTGCACAGCTCGGACGCGCTAAGTCAGTTAAGGTTCAGAAGGAAAATACCATCATTGTTGACGGCGAAGGCAATAAGGATGAAATCGCTGCAAGAGTTAAGCAGATTCGTGCACAGATTGAAGAGACTACCTCTGAATTTGATAAGGAGAAGCTTCAGGAGCGTCTTGCAAAGCTTGCAGGCGGTGTAGCCGTTATCCGTGTAGGTGCTGCTACAGAGGCTGAGATGAAGGAAAAGAAGCTTCGTATGGAGGATGCTCTTAATGCTACAAGAGCAGCTGTTGAAGAGGGTATCATCGCAGGCGGCGGTTCTACTTATATTCATGCAGCAGCTGAGGCAGCTGAGAAGCTTGCTTCACTTGAAGGCGATGAGAGAACAGGAGCAAACATCGTTCTTAAGGCACTTGAAGCACCTCTGTTCATCATTGCTGAGAATGCCGGTGTAGAGGGTTCGGTAGTTGTAAACAAGGTTAAGGAGTCAGCAAACGGAATCGGTTACAACGCACTTACCGACAGCTATATCGATATGGTTAAGGAAGGCATTCTTGATCCTACAAAGGTAACAAGAAGTGCACTCCAGAATGCTACATCAGTTGCATCAACCTTCTTGACAACTGAGTCTGCAGTGGCTAATATAAAAGAGCCGGTACCCGCAATGCCTGCAGGCAATCCGGGAATGGGTATGATGTAATACCAAATTCAAATGAATACGGAGGAAATATATGAACGGGTTATATGCTGAGGCATATGTAAAGCGGAAGAAGACCGCAGTAACTATGCTCGCGAAAGCGGGACTAATCTTTGGAGCAGTTTTACTGATTGCAGTGTCTCTGCTGTTTAGCGGGACAGGAAGCATATTGGGCACAATTGCCATGTTCCTTGCTGTTGTGTGCGTGGTGGGATTGTTTATACTGCTGCCGAGGCTTGATGTAGCCTATGAGTATATTTTTGTCGACGGACAGATAGATTTTGACCAGATTTCCGGTGGCGAAAAGCGTAAGAGTAAGTTGCGTATCGATATGGAAAATATTGAGATTATGGCACCCGAGAATTCACATCAGCTTGACAGCTTCCGTCATCAGCAGCCTAAAATAAAGGATTTCTCTTCAAGAGATCCTGAAGCAAAGCGCTACAATATTTATATGTCTCACAACGGAGAGCGTCTCAGAATTATTTTTGAGCCCTCTGAGAAGATGGTAGATTTTGCGAGACAGAAAGCACCGAGAAAGGTTTTTAAGGATTAATTTTGAGCGGCGTCTCTTTGAGGCGTCGCTTTTTTGTGCACCCTGCCATGCCGGGGGTGAAGGCTGTTTCCGCTAAAATAAACGCTTTATTGGGTTGTGCGTTTACCCTGCCGGAATTTACAAAATATAGTGTTGAAATTGAGGGAAATTTACGATATATTGTATATTAGGAATGCATTTACGGAGGTTCAAATGAGAAAAATTCAAAAATTTGCAGCAGTAATATTAGCACTTGTTATGCTGGTTTCGGCAATCGGACCGGTTAAGGTAAGTGCAGCTGAACTCCCCAAGCTCAACGTGGCTTCAAAGACATTATATGTCGGGGGAAGTACAGTTAAGAGTTCATTGAAGCAGACCTATACTCTTAAGCTTAAGAATAAGCCTGCTAAGTATGCGATAGCATGGAAGAGCAGCGATGAGGATATTGTTAAGGTAACAAAGCTTAAGGCCGGAAAGGCTACCATTGAGGCGGTGGATATCGGTAAAGCGACAGTTACCGCAACAGTTAAGGACAAGGTAAACAACAAATGGTATTCATTTGATGTTATTGTTACGGTAAAAAAGAACTGCGCTGCGGTTGCAGTATCACCGTCATCGGTTGCACGTCTTGAGATTGGTGATACCATACAGCTTACCGGAACAATGTATAATGCTAATGCAACAAAGGCTGTTAAGGGTGTGGATGTCACTGACTATATGCACTGGGTGTCGGATGATAAGTCTGTTGCGACGGTAGATGATAACGGACTTGTTACGGCAGTGGGCGGCGGTTCAACCGTTGTGACCTGCTATACGGTACAGGATGAGACCGGTACCTACAGTACACTTGCTAAGGCTACGGCTAAGAAAAGTATTGAGATTAACGTAAAGGGTGACGGACTTGATTCAGTGGTTCAGAAGTCACTGAACAGCATTACCGCAGTTTTCTCAAATGATATGTCACAGCTTGTAACAAAAAATAATATATTCTTAAAATCGGGAAGCTCAGTACTGGGAATAGCTTCAATTGAGTTTGACGCTACGGGAAGAGCGGCTACGATTGTGGCTGAGAATGAGTTTATTGAGGACAAGGTATACAGCCTTACCTACGGAGAGGATACCGCAACCTTTACCGCAACCAAGGGTACTCCCGCAAGTCTTGCGATTTATACACCTATTGATAATAACAAGGCAGTAGCAGGAAATATAACCGAATTAAAGTTCAGAATTTACAACAGATTCGGAGTTGATATTACACCGCTTAATACAAACTCGGCTGAGTACCTTACATATGCTTCGGCAATATCTTATTCCGCAGCAAGCGAGGGAAGCTGGTTTGTGTCTAACGGTTCAATTTTCTTTAACAGCCCCGGAAGCGCGGTTAATGTAATTGCTACCTACAGAAGCTATGTAACCGTAGAGGGAGTTTTAAGAGAGAATGTTATTACATCAAATCTTCTTGTTACTTCGGTAACTGAAGCATCTACCATGACTCTTGATAAGGTTATTATTACGAATTCAGCTGAGTCAGGTGAGCAGCTTGACTGGACAGGTACAAACAACGCAATATCACTTAGTGACAGCGGCTACAGACTTGTTGCACGTATTAAGAACCATAAGGGTGAGTATATTTATTCGGATACTCCGGGAAGCGCAATAAGCTTTGAGGCTCCTGCAAGCTCAAATACTCTTGCAGTATTCTCATCGGGAGATATTTTCCCGTTTGCTGTCGGAGCAGAAACAGTTACCGTATACTACGGTGCGGATGTTATCGGGGGCTACCCTGTTCAGGTAAAGGAAGCACGTAGGGCATCAGCAATTGTCTTCGAGCTTGGCGGAAAGAACGTAAACAGCATAACACTTTCCTCAAAATCAGGAATGGGTATGCTTAATCTCAATATGACCGTTTACGATCAGATGGGTGACGTTATCAAGATTCCCGTAACCGATACCTATAATCTCGTGACGGGAGTAACCGTTGAAAAGAGCTCTTCAACCTCAGCACCTTCCGTAAGCGTATACGGCGGAAAGAACGGAAGCGCAGTTATCACTCTGAATGCTTCGGGCTACGGAAGCTCAACCGGAAAGACCTATCAGTATAAGGTTACATATAAGGATTCGGTATACGGAAGCGTAACAAGCTATTTCACTATTGCGGTTTATGACCCCAATACAAAGCTTGCTTC
>JAZNKQ010000106.1:0-4818 GCA_045578645.1 Lachnospiraceae bacterium | reverse complement strand
GAGTTTTTCTGATGTATATGGCTTTGGACAAGCTTTCCGGACTTCTTGAATATGTAAACAGGATTCTTTCCTACATTTCGATTGATTCCGTGTATTTGGAAACCCTGCTGAAAATAATCGGAATTACATATATAAGTGAGTTCGCATCCGATATTTGTCGTGATGCCGGGTATTCATCAATCGGAAGTCAGATTGAGCTCGGAGCAAAGTTAAGTATTTTGGTATTAAGCATGCCGGTATTTCTGGCTCTTATTGATACGATTGAGAGTTTCGGTATATGAGAAGATTAATTGCTGTTATAGTAATATTGCTTTTATCGGCTTCAGAGACAGAGGTTTTTGCCTCTGCACTTATGGATGATCTTAATTATTCACAAATAGAGGATGAAATGGACAAGCGTGAAGAGACTGCTGATATTGAATTCGGAAGTATTGTATCCGAGCTTATTGAGAGCGGGGATTCGGGGCTTGGAAAATCTGTTTTTGATAAGATTTTCAATAACATTACTGATGCAATAAAAAGGAATTTGAGGATTGTAAAGCTGATTATGTCACTTGTGATTTCGCTTGCGGTATTCAGGAGCATAAGTGAGGTGTTTAAGAACGGGCTTATATCGGAAACAGGTTATTATGCAGCATATATTATTATGTTCGGAAGCATTAGCGTAACCTTGTATGAAGCCGGCCTTATAGCAAAGGAGGTTATCGGAACCTGTATTGACTTTATGAAGGTGCTGCTGCCGGTGTATTCAACAGCGGTTACGGTTTCAACAGGAAGCCTTACCTCGACATTTATTTATGAATTGATTTTGATGGTAATTACAGTTTGTGAATATATCTTGCTGAAATTTATGATTCCGGTAATAAATCTGTATCTGCTTATTATGCTTGCCGGTAATATTAATAAAGAAAACAGGGTGTCAAAGCTTGGAGAGCTGATTGAGACAGTGGTTAACTGGACACAGAAAAGCGTACTTGGTGTTGTACTTGGAATTGGTGCGATAAAGGGACTTCTTACACCTGCAATAGACGGTATAAAAAGAAATTCTGCTTTTAAGCTGGCTTCTGCAATACCGGGAGTCGGGAATGCCATAAGTACCGTTACTGAAACCGTACTTGGTGCGGCATCGCTGATAAAAAATGCTGTCGGAATTGCAGGAATAATTGTTTTGCTGATGATTTGCTCGGTACCGCTGATAAAGCTTCTGATTTATTATGCCGGCTACAGAATCGGTGCTGCAGTAATACAGCCGACCTCTGACTCGCGTGTGACCGAATGCATTAATTCTGCTTCGAATGCAGCCATGATGCTCGTGAAAACGGTATTTTCCTGTATTGTACTGTTTATTCTGGCACTGGCGGTTTCTATCGCGGGTGCAACATAACACTAAATATGGTGGTTCTATGAATGCTATTTTTGAATGGGCTGAAAACATAATCATTTTTTTGCTGATAACATCTATTTTTACTAATCTGGCTTCAGGAACGAAATTTAAGAAATACGTTAAGTTTTTTTGCAGTATAGTGCTGATTTTTATTATTGCTGAGCCGATAATGAATGTTTTCAGTTACTCTGAAACCTTCAGTGAGAAGGTAGGAAGGTATATGGATATTTTTGAGAAAGGCGATAGCAAAACAGAGTATTTTAGTGAGCTTGACAGTGATAAATATATTGCAGATGAGTATTTGCAGTATGTTAAAAAAGAAACAAAGCTGATGCTTGAGAGAAACGGCTTTTATGCGGAGGTGAAAGAGGCGGAAATTGATTTATCATTATCGGAAAGCTCATTTATCAAGAATATCAATCTGACGGTTTACAGAGAAAAGCCTGTAAGGATTATAAAAGATGATAATAAAACAATATATATAGAAAAAATCGAAATAGAAAGTTTATCAGGAAACAGCGCTGTTGAAGTATCAAAAGATAATTCGGATTCAAATGATGAAGCTATAAAGAATAGGATAAAAAGTTTAATCAACGACTTCTATAAAGTTAATCCGGATAATATAAATATAACTATACGGGAGGGAAAGGATGGAGAATAAGAGACTATCATTAAAGGATATCGGAATAAAAAAGCTGGTGATTCTTTTGCTCTCCGGAGTTATTCTGATTGTTTTATCGGTCTCGGATTTTTTCACGACCTCCAAAGATAGTCCGAAAGCTGCCGAAGATAATAATTCTGTTAGTATAAGTAGCACTGAATTAATTAGCAATGAACAAACTGATGACTATAAAGCGGCATTGGAAAGTATTTTGTCGAATATGGCCGGTGTCGGTGCTGTTGAGGTTATGCTCACATATGAAAATATGGGAGAAGCATTTGTGCTTCAGGATATAGATGAGAGTACGGAAAAGCTTTTAGAGAATGACGGAAGCGGCGGCTCGAGAACGGATGAAAACGGCTCTGTAAGAAGCGAAGCTGTTATTATCTCGGATTCGGGCAGGGAAGCGCCGGTAATATTAAAAGAAAACCAGCCGAAGGTTTCCGGAGTCTTTGTAATAGCACAGGGAGCTGGAAATAATACCGTAAAGCTTGCTGTTTCTTCGGCAATACAAAGTCTATTTGATATTCCGGCACATAAAATATTTGTATATGAAATGAAATAAGACGGAGGCTGTATAATGAAAGCTATTTTTAAAAAGAATCAGATTATCATTACCGCACTTGCAATTATGATAATGATTGCCGGGTATTTAAATTTTGCCGGCAGCGGTGATTCGGATAACGAAGGTGATGCACTTGAAGCGGGTACAAATGAGAGTACATATTCTGATGCGGGAGAAGAAAACTTACTGGCGGAATTTGATGACAGCGTTATGACCGATAATTACGAACCGATTTCATTAACTGATACAGGAGATATTTATTCGCCGGATGAAGGAATGGAGGAGGCCGTTGATAATTCAAACACCGGAGAGGCAATACTTGTAAGTACCGTAATAAGTGACGGCTATTTTGCTTCTGCGAAGCTTACCAGAGAGCAGGTGCGTGCAAAAAATAAGGAGCTTTTAATGTCAATAATTGAAAGTGCCGATGTTACGGATGAACAGAAAAATGAGGCACTTAACAGTATTATTGAAATGACGGAAACCTCAGAGCTTGAGAATGCAACCGAGCTTTTGCTGGAAGCAAAGGGCTTTGACGGAGTTGTCGTAAGTATTGTTGATGACAGTGTAGATGTTGTTGTTAACTGTGATTCGATTACCGAGCAGCAGATTGCGCAAATCGAAGATATTGTAACAAGAAAAGCAGGCGTTGATGCTGATTGCATAGTTATCTCTGCAGTAATAGCACAGGATTAAAACAAAAGCTTTGCAAATGGCATATTCTGTGGTAGAATACATAAGAGAAAATATTGACAGGAGGTTTTGTGATGAGTGACAATTGCATTGCCGAAGAAAGAAACAAAAGACCGTCAGGCGAGATAAAGATTGCAGATGATGTTGTTGCAAGTATTGCAGGTCTGGCAGCATCAGAGGTAGAAGGAATATCTGCTATGGCAGGCAACATAACCAATGAAATAGTTGGTAAATTCGGAGTTAAAAATAGCTCAAAGGGCGTAAAGATAGACGTAACAGGGGATAAGGTTATTGCGGAGCTGTATATTAATATGAAATACGGGTACAGTATTCCCAAGATATCCTCGCAGGTACAGGAGCGTGTTAAGAACGCAATCGAGAATATGACAGGTCTGGAAGTAATTGAAGTTAATGTTCATATTGTCGGAATTGACATAGGAAGATAGCGGAGGAAAGCATGACCAGAAGAGAAAGCAGAGAAAATATTCTGAAGCTTCTGTTTCTTCGCGAATTCCATGAAAGAGAAGAGCTTGAAGAACAAAAAGATTTGTATTTTGAAATGTTTACCGAGCTTGGCGAAAGGTCGGTAAACGATATTGTTACTAAGTATTATGCGATAGTTGACAGGCTTGGTGAAATTGATGCTTTGCTTTCAGAGGCGACAAGCGGCTGGAAGCTGTCACGTGTCGGAAAAATCGAGCTGAATATACTTCGTCTTGCTGTTTATGAAATTAATTATGATGAAACAGTGCCTGATATTGCAGCTATCAATGAGGCAATTGAGCTTGCAAAGATTTACGGCGGTGATACTTCATACGGCTTTATAAACGGAGTACTTGCAAAGGTAATACAGAATTGATTTAATGCGATGAATGTTTATTCGGTATCACAAATTAACAGCTATATAAAAAGCGTATTTTACAAAGACAATGTCCTGAATTGTGTTTGCATTCGGGGGGAAGTATCCAATTGCAAATATCATACCTCAGGACATATATACTTTTCTTTAAAGGATGAAGCCGGTCAGCTTTCCTGTGTTATGTTTGCGGGAAAGCGGGCAGGGCTTTCTTTTAGAATGTCCGAAGGACAGGCAGTAAGGGTACTCGGAAGGATTGATATATATGAGCGTGACGGTAAATATCAGCTTTATGCCGAGCATATAGAGCAGGAGGGACTCGGAGCCCTTTATGAGCGTTTTGAAATGCTTAAAAGAAAGCTTGAGGCTGAGGGGCTTTTTGAACAGGCTCACAAGATGCGCATTCCGCCTTATATATCAAAGCTCGGGATAATAACAGCCGGTACGGGTGCGGCACTTCAGGATATTTTAAACATAACAAAAAGAAGAAACCCGTATGTTCAGCCTGTTTTATATCCTGCAAAGGTTCAGGGTGAGGGCGCTGCAAGGACTCTGATAGACGGAATCAGGTATATGGAAACTGAGAAGCCTGATGTAATAATAATCGGCAGAGGCGGAGGCTCCATAGAGGATTTATGGGCATTTAATGATGAGGGGCT
>JAZNKQ010000105.1:0-6862 GCA_045578645.1 Lachnospiraceae bacterium | reverse complement strand
GATTACTACACCGAAAGGTGTGTTACTTGTTAAGTTGATTGAACCGCCGTGTACCGAACGGTACGCACGGTGGTGTGAGAGGTCGGGAAATTTAGTTAAATTTCCCTCCTACTCGATTTTGCCAAAACCCTCGAAATACTTCCAAAAAATTCACATAAAATATGAGTTGCTTTTGGGGTGTTATGAGTTATAATTTTCATATCAGCGAAATGGTAATATTATCACTTTTGAAAAGTCGGAGCGAATATTACCAAAAATATTACCACAGAAAAAATAAAGTAGTTTAGAAAAAGTGTTAAAAACAAATTTCTGTATAGCCAAAATCTTGCAAAAAGCCTTTAAACACCCCAAAAACATGGCAAAAGGGCTATACAGAGAAGAAAATGGCGGTGGGGTGTGCTATATAGGTTTAAGGTATAATTATTGATTATGAAGGCGTCCGGTTAATCGAACTGCTTCGGGATGGGGGAAATATGAAGAAGAATATTACGATGCGCGACATCGCTAACAAAATGAATATCAGCACCGTAACAGTATCTAAAGCCCTGTCTGACAAGGAGGGTGTGGGCGAAAAGCTGCGCGAGCAGATAAAGACCGTAGCTGAACAAATGGGCTACAGGAAGAATGTGCTTGCAAAGGATATGAAGGAGGGAATAACCCATAATATTGGTATTCTCATTCCTGAAAGGTATACCATGAGTGACAGCGTATATATGCCTTTACAGCAGAGCTTTTCCAGATATCTGATGAATGAGAATTATTACGGCATTGTTGAGGTGATAACGCGGGATATGGAAGAACTGCTGGCAATGCCGAAGGTTATCACGGACTGTAAGGTTGACGGCGTTATTATTTTAGGGCAGATGAAGTTTGATTATGTGAATCAGATATGCAATACAATCGGAATACCGTACATTTTCTTTGATTTCTATTATGAGCATGTAAATGCGGATGCAGTAATAAGCGATAACGTTTACGGAGGCTGCGCGATTACCGCACAGCTGATTTCGCTGGGACACAGACGAATCGGCTTTATCGGTAATATATTGGCAGAGGGAAGTACGATGGACCGGTTTCTGGGCTATTACAAGGCTTTGCTTGAGAATGGTATCGGCTTTCGACGTGACTGGATACTGGATGAACGAAATGATTTTGGCGAAAGCATTGATATCGCGCTGCCGGAGGATATGCCGACTGCTTTTGTCTGCAACAGTGACGAAACAGCATACAGGTTCATAGCAAAGCTGCAAAAGAGCGGCTTTAAAATACCTGATGACATATCCGTGGCGGGTTTTGGCAATTCCTTATATGCAATGCTTTCACAGCCGCAGCTTACCACCTTCACTATCGATTTGGAGCAGATGGCGCAGGCGGCAGCACAGGGTATAGTAAATAAGTTAAAGGATGAAAACTACAGGTTCGGCCGAAAGATAATCAGCGGAGAGCTCGTAATGAGACAGTCAACATCGCGAAGAAGAAAGTCGGCATGGAAGGATTTAAAAAGATACGGTTAATATTTAGGGTCACATAATATGTGATCCTATTTTTTTGTGCTTGTTAAGTTACGGATAAGCTAATTGTTAAGTAAATTGCTGATGATTTAATTAATAGAAATTATCTTTTTTGGCGGATGTTAGCTAAAATCACTACACATTGCATAAAATTGGCGAATTTCATTGACATAATACATGCAATTTATATAATAACGGACATAGGTTAACGGAAACCTAAAACATTAACAAGAAGGTATAGCAAAAGGAGGAAAATAGGATGAAAAGGATTATAGCTTTTGTGCTGATGTGCGCACTTGTACTTTCATTAGCTGCCTGTTCAAAGGGGGAGACCGGCAAAGACAGTACAAACACTGATACGACAGGTACTGCAAAGACAGAAGTAAAGGATGATTCGGCTTCAGTGACATCCGAACCGGCTGCAGATGAGACACCGGCAGACAATAAGGGCGACGAAACGGATTATAATGTTGAAATGGAATTAACATTTTTAACACATAAGCAGGGTATGGAGGAAACCTTCGCACAGTATCAGGCTGAGTTCAACAAAATATATCCGAATGTTAAAATAACCTATGAGCCCATCGCAGATTACAAATCAAACATTGAGATGAGATGGACCTCGAATGACTGGGGCGATATCTGTATGATTCCTCATATGTTCCTGCCTGAGAAGGAGCTTCCCAATTTATTCGCTTCTCTGGGAACTGTAGAGGATTACGACAGCAAATATGAATTTGCCAATGCTTTTTCGTTTGAAGGACAGGTATACGGAATCAGTTCAACAGGAACCGCATACGGAGTTCTCTGGAACAAGGCGGTGCTTGACAAGGCAGGCGTAACAAGCTTTCCGAAGAGTAAAGAGGAATTCTATGATGTATTGCAGAAGGTTAAAGACAATACCGATGCTATACCGTTGTACTGTAATTACGGCGCAGGCTCAAGACTTGCTGACTGGGAGTGGAATGCACGCGGCAGCATGACAGCAGACGGAAACTATAAAAACAAGCTGATTTATATGGAAAACCCGTTTGATGCAGGAAAGCCTTACTATGAAGTAATGAAGATGCTGTATGAGGTTGTTGCCATGGGTTATGTTGAGGATGATCCGACCACCTCTACCTGGGATACCTGTAAGGGTCTTTTGGCAAACGGAGAGGTTGCTTGTACCGTAATCGGTTCGTGGGCTGCACAGGATACGAAAAATGCATCGGCAAATCCTGATGATATCGTATTTACCGCATTCCCCTGCAATATCGACGGACAGCAGTATGCAACAATTGCAGCTGATTATGCATACGGTATTAATATAAATATTTCTGAAGAAAAATATCAGGTAGCAAAGGCTTACATAGAGTGGCTTACCGAGAAATCAGGTTTTTCTTACAGCACCGGCGGAATCCCGATTGTTAAGGGAGAGGAGTATCCGGCAACACTTAAGAATCTTCAGGAGAATAATGTTATTCTTGTAGTGGATAATGTTCCGAATGCTGAAGATATCGGAGTTTTTGATGAGCTCAATGAGCAGAGTGAGCTTTATCTCGGTAAGTATTATGAGAAGGCAAGAATTGTAGAAGCAGCAATGGGTGAAAGTCAGGAGACCTTTGATGAAATCATGAATGACTGGAATGTACGCTGGACAGATGCACAGAAATCAATTCTTGGCGATGATTATGCAACGAAGGGGAACTATAAATAGCAATATACTCACATCAAGAGAGGTATATGAAGGTATACCTCTCTTGGTATGACATTTGGAGAGGCGATATGGAAGAAGTATGCAAGGTTAGAAGAAAACGGACATTAAAGCAAATGCTCCTTAGCAAGAAGGGAAAACAATATACCACCATTATTGTTTTCTCGAGTATTCCGTTGCTGCTGTTGCTCGTATTTACATATGTACCATTTGCGGAAATGATTAAATTTAGTTTCTACAAGATGAAATATATTGGAGACAGAACCTTTATAGGCTTGGATAACTACATAAATGTATTTACGCGTTCGGATACAAAGGGAGCAATATTCAATAGCGTTTATTATATGGGTGCAGGAATGATTCAGCTTGCGCTGGCTCTTTATTTTGCAACAATATTGAGCTTTAAAATCAAGGGAGGAAACTTTTTTAAGGCAACACTCTTTTTCCCGTACCTTGTCTGCGGAATAGCAATAGGTTTCATTTTCAGATTCTTTTATACAAGAGGCATGGTGCTGGATTCGTTACTGACGGCATTGGGCTTTTCGGCAGATTCCTTACCATATTGGCTGAAGGACAGGTCGATAAATAACTATTCGATTGCGGCAACGTCGATTTGGCGATACATGGGACAGAGTATGGTATTGTTTATCGGAGCAATACAGTCTGTCAGTCCGGAGCTTTATGAGGCCTCTGCAATCGACGGCGCAACGAGATTTAAGCAGTTCAGATATATTATCCTGCCCGGTATCAAATCAATACTCGGATTGAATATCCTTTTGATGATAAAGGGCTCGTTTAGTGCCTTTGAGGGCTCTTATGTAATAACGAACGGAACAAACGGAACGGCGACCTTTGTTGTACTTATGCATCAGATGGCACATGAGGGAGGTAAGGTCGGTCTGGCTTCGGCTATGGCAATCGTGCTTCTTGCAATTATTCTGGTAGGAACGGTTTTACAGAAGATTATATATAAGCTTCTGTTTGCGGAAAGGGGGAAGGCATAGTGAGCTCGCTCGGAAACATAGCGGTTTCAAAGAACCGCACGCAGAATACAAACAGTCTGGCAAAACTAAGAAGAGCGGTTGTAAAAACGATAATATACATTACACTTCTGCTCGGCGCGTTTGTATCGCTTCTGCCCCTGATAACGGTATTAATTGCAAGCCTCAAAACGGAAAGTGAGTATGCCGCGACAAATGCACTTGAGCTGCCTGAAAACCTGTTCAATATTGAGAACTATATTACCGCATGGAATAAGGCAAATATGTCGCTTGCTTTCTTTAATACAATCGTGATTCTGTTTTTTACGTTACTGGGATCGATTATTACCGGCACAATGATTGCATATGTGCTGAGCCGCTTCAGATTCAGACTCAACAGTGTGCTTAAGGGTGCATTTTTATTGGCGAATCTGATTCCCGGCGTGACCATGCAGGTAAGTACATATAAAATAATGACGAACCTGCATCTTGTAAATTCAATTCCGGGTATCATACTTTTGTACACGGGAACTGATATTATTGCGATATACATATTTATACAGTATTTTGACAGTATTTCATATTCGTTGGACGAATCGGCAATAATGGACGGAGCTTCATACTTTAAAGTGTTTTTCAAAATACTTCTGCCCCTTCTGAAGCCGGCCGTTGTAACGGTATTGATACTTAAGGGAGTAGCCGTATATAAAGAATACTACATGGCCAACTTATATCTTCAGACGAAAACAAAGCTTGTTACTTTGTCGACCTCGCTGTATACTTTTACCGGAGAATACGGTAATCAATATAATTATATATGTGCAGGAGTAGTAATAGGAATTCTGCCGATATTAATTGCCTTCCTGTTTTCGCAAAAGTATATATATAGCGGGATGACACAGGGGGCGGTTAAGGAATAACCGGACAGGAAAGGGATATATTATGTTTATTAATGAAGTAACAGATAACCTGAAAAATGTAATAATACCGTTCTGGAAGAGGATGAAGGATGAAGAGTACGGCGGCTTTTTCGGTAAAGTAGACTATGACCTCAAGCTGTATAAGAGGACATCAAAGTACAGTGTATACAACAGCCGTATCATGTGGTTCTTTCTTAATGCCTATAAGCTGACCGAGGATGAAGAGTGCCTTGAGTGTGCCGTGCATGCATACAGACTTATGAAGAACCACTGTGTGGATAAAACTAACGGGGGTCTTTATTGGTCGCTGTCCTATGACTGCAGACCGGAGGATGCTTCAAAATATACCTTTAACATGGCATATGCGATTCTGGCATTGGCAGTATATTACGAGGTGACAGGCGATGACGAGGCTGTAGAGACGGCATTTGAGCTTCAGCGGATTATAGAAACCAAATGTCGTGATGAGTATGGATATCTGGAGGCCTTTGACAGGAATTTTGAGTATTTTCGGGATGAACCCGGCGTTTTGTCCGAGGGCTGCTACAACGGAGAGAAAACAGCTAATACCGTTCTGCATCTGCTGGAAGCGTATACGGAGCTTTATCGTGTTACAAAGGATAAAGAAACGCTGCGGTATATTAAGGACCTCATGAAATGCTTCTGTGAGAATATATACAACTATTCCGAGAGACATTTAAATATGTTCTTTGATAATGAAATGAGGCCTAAAACCGATTATTTTTCCTTTGGACATGACATTGAGGCTGCCTGGCTCATCGACAGGTGCTGTGATAACGTACCGGTAAATGAGTTTACGGAGCAGATGAGAAAAATATCGGACGGGCTTTTGGAAAACATTTTTCTCAATTATTACAACAATAATTCAATTGACGATGAAATCAGTAACGGAAGGCTTTCAAAGGAACGCGTTTTCTGGGTTCAGGCAGAGGCTGTGGTAGGCTTTATCAATGCCTGGCAGAAAAAGCCGGAGCATATCGAATATTATAATGCCGCAAAACAGATATGGCAGTTTATCTCGGACAAGCTGGTAGATAAAAGACCGGGCGGAGAATGGCTGCATGATGTAAGTGTTACGGGAGAACCGGATAGGAAATCGGCAATTGCGGGTGAATGGAAATGCCCGTATCACAATGGCAAGATGTGCATTGAGCTTATACAGAGAAATAAGAAAACACCTTTTATCTGATGAGTGCTGCTTGGTGCATTGGAATAAACGGCAGAAATATCCGATAGATTATTCGAGGTGCATATGGAATATACATATAAATATGAAACACATCTTCATACAAGAGAGGCAAGCGCCTGCGCATCGTGCGGCGGCGCGGAATATGTCGATATATATCTGAGGCTCGGCTACACCGGAATTATTGTGACCGATCATTTCTTTAACGGAAATTGTGCGGTTCCGAAGGAGCTTCCCTGGGAGGAAAGAGTAAATAGGTTCTTTGCCGGATATGAGGCAGCTAAAGCAGAGGGAGATAAAAAGGGGCTTCAGGTGTTCTTTGGCTGGGAGGCAAATTATGACGGTGATGAATATCTGATATACGGACCTGATAAGGAGTGGCTGATAAAGCATCCGGAGATAATGTCGTGGTCGCAGGCGGAGCAGCTTGAGCATATACATGAGGCCGGAGGGCTTGTTGTACAGGCGCATCCCTTCAGAGAGAGGGATTACCTTAGTCAGATAAACCTTCATCCTTTTCATGCGGATGCCTTTGAGGTGTGTAACGC
>JAZNKQ010000104.1:0-19045 GCA_045578645.1 Lachnospiraceae bacterium | reverse complement strand
TACATGTTGAAAAATACCTCTTCAGTTCCTGCCGCTACTGCTTTGTGTGGGTCAAGACTATCTAAATCCTGAGTTATTCCAACTGTTATTGTTCCTCCGTAATAAACCGACGCCTCCTCGGATTTGTTTTCTGTTTTGCCTTCATCGGTGCCGCCCTTGCATCCGCAAAGTACAGCCGTCATCAGCAGAAGCAGCATCATGAAACTGATTACTCTTTTCATGATAATCCTCCAATTTGTCTATTTATTTTACCGGATACCGGCTCCGGCTGCCGTTCATTCGGAAAGCCATCCGTAATGACGGTAGCTATGTTACTCTATTGCCCGGAAAAAGTCAATATACAAATTAAACTAATCAGTCAAAAACTGCAGGCACATAGCTCTGGCTTCCGACATCGACCAGTCCGTTTGTTGTAAGACGAAGCTGGGGTATAACCGGAAGGCTGACGAAAGCGAGAGTCATGAAGGGGTCTATGCCCTCCGATACTCCGAGCCCGCGAGCCGCCTCCTTTAAGGAATCAAGCTTATCCTGCACTGCCTCTGCCCGATCCTCGCACATAAGTCCCGCAACAGGAAGCGCAAGCTCACCGAGTACGGCTCCTTTATTAACCACCGCAATACCGCCCTTGTTTTTCCTGACGGTATTTGCCGCAAGCACCATATCCGCATCATTGGTTCCTATAACAATAAGATTATGTGAGTCATGGGAAATACTCGAGGCAACGGCACCGTTCTTTATTCCGTAGCCGTACACAAAGCCAAGCCCGATATGACCCGTATTTCTGTGTCGCTCTATAACCGCAAGCTTAACAATATCCCTGTCGGTTTCCACTCCGGCAGCCAAACCGGCTCCGGCAGTCTCATCATCATTCTCACCCGGCGTTTTATAAGGAACAATAAGCTCCCGTGTAAGGAGTTCTCCCTTTACAAGTCCTATTACACGCTTATGTTTTCCGCTCTGTCTGAGACGGAAATCATCGATCTCAAGCTCCTCCATGTTAAATGACGAATAAACTTTTGCATATGCGCCAGCGGTCGATACAGTGATATCATTTTCACATAATTCTCCGTTCTCCGCAACCAGCTTACCACACTTGTAGACCTTAGTGACTTCAAAGCTTTCGAGGCTGTTCACAATTGTTAAATCAGCCTTAAACCCCGGCGCTACGGCACCTGTATTTTTTAGTCCGAAATACTGTGCGGGGTTAAAGCTTGCCATCTTAACGGCATATACGGGGTTTTCTCCCCACCTTATGGCTTCCCTGATTATATAGTCCATATGTCCCGTTCTGCGCAGATCCCCGGGATGCCTGTCATCGGTCACCAGCATGCATCTGCTGTAGTACCGCTTGCCAAACAGAGGAAGAAGTGCTTTAAGATTCTTCGCAGCAGTTCCCTCTCTTATCATAACCCACTGGCCGCGCTTAATTTTCTCAATTCCTTCTTCCGCGGTACAGCATTCATGATCTGACTGAACACCGGCAGCTGCATAGGCATTCAGCTCCCTGCCTGCCAGTCCCGGCGCATGTCCGTCCACATGCTTTCCGTTACGCACGGCATCCGCAATCTTGTTAACAATTTCCCCGTCCCCGCGTACCGTTCCGTAGGAATTCATAAGCTCAGCCAGTCCAAGCACTCTCGGATGCTCATAATACGGTGCCAGCTCAGCAGCACCGAGAACTGCTCCGGCCTCATCAAGGGGTGTCGACGGAACGCAGGACGGAAGCATAAAATATACATCCATAGGAAGCTTTTCTGATTTTTCAAGCATAAAATCTATACCCTCAGTCCCGACAACATTAGCAATCTCATGAGGGTCCGTTACCACCGCCGTTGTACCGTGAGGCACTACCGCTCTGGCAAACTCTTCGGGGGCAAGCATAGAGCTTTCTATATGAATATGTCCGTCAATAAGTCCCGGGCATACAACAGCTCCGTTAAGGTCGATTTCCTCTTTGCCCTCATATTTCCCGATACCTGCAATGTATTCACCGCAGATTGCAACGTCCGCATTCTCAATCTCATTTGTAAAAACATTAACTACTCTTCCGTTTTTCAAAACCAGATCCGCCTTCTCATTCCCGGCAGCCACGGCAATCCTATGCTTTAAACCTTCTACAGTATACATATTCCCCTCCGTTTCAAGCTCAATATATTATACAAAAAACAGCACCCTCGTAATTCTTTCTGACATTTTAGCACATTTCTTTTTTGTTATCAATAAAAGCTCTTTATCATATAAATTGACTTTTCTATTATAAAAAGCTAAATTAATATAAGAACAATAATATACGGAGGCTTTAGCTGTGATTTATTTTCTCGAAGACGATGCCAGTATACGTGAACTGGTTATTTACACCTTAAACAGTACCGGTTTTGCTGCCGAGGGCTTTGAACGTCCCTCTGAATTCTGGAAGGCCATGGGCGTTACCACTCCGCGTCTTATACTCTTAGACATTATGCTTCCTGAGGAGGATGGCATTTCCATTCTTCGCAGGCTTCGCAGTGATGCCTCCACAGCGCAGCTTCCCGTTGTCATGCTGACCGCCAAGGGAAGTGAATACGACAAGGTATTGGGACTTGACATGGGTGCTGACGACTATATTCCAAAGCCCTTCGGTATGATGGAGCTTGTGGCCCGTGTCCGCGCACTGCTCAGACGCACCGAACCGGTTCAGACAGACTCCGGTAAAGAATATCACATAGGAAGCCTTACCGTAAGCAGACAAAAGCATACCGCTGCTTTAGGAGACCGGATGCTTTCACTAACCCTTAAGGAATTTGAACTTCTGTGCTTTCTGCTTGAAAACAGGGGCATCGCCTTTTCCCGCGACAAGCTTTTGAATGAAATATGGGGTTATTCCTTTGACGGTGAAAGCAGAACCGTAGATGTACATATCCGCTCTCTGCGTACAAAGCTTGGCAGCGGCTGTGACATAATAGAAACCGTACGCGGTGTCGGATACAAAATCATATAACATATCGGAGGTAACATGTTCAGGCGCAGTCATAAATATATTCTGTTAGCTTCGCTTCTGACGCTTACAGGCACACTGATTTTCATATCAATACTCCTTTTTAGTCATGATTCGGAATATTTTTCCGCCTTTCTCAGGGCAAATGCCGTTGAACTGCTGCTTCTGGTATTCCTTGCGGTTATTCTTGCGTTTACCGCCGCATATCTGCTCGCCAGAGCACTGGTTACTCCCGTAACTAAAATTGACCCCAAGAAACCCGAGCCGGAAAATGTTTATCCCGAGCTTGCACCCCTGACCGCGCGCCTTAATAAGCTTTCCGTACGGCTTGATAATCAAAAGGACATCCTTGAGGAGGGAGGAAATCTTCGCCGTGAATTTACCGCAAATGTATCTCACGAATTGAAAACCCCCCTTACTACCATTTCAGGTACAGCCGAGATTTTAAAGAGCGGTCTTGTTAAGGAGGCAGATGTCAGACATTTTGCCGAAAACATTTACACCGAAGCACAAAGAATGATTGTTTTGGTAGGCGATATTATAAAACTCTCCCAAATGGATGAAAATTCCCTTCCTGCCCAAAAGGAAGAAATAGACCTTTTTGAGCTTGCGACCGATGTAGAATCCAGACTTTCCGCGGCTTCCGCGAAAAAGGGCGTTGAAATGAAGGTCTTAGGCGTACACGCAAAGCTGAACGGTGTTCATCAGGTTATTGACGAGATGATATACAATTTATGCGACAATGCAGTGAAATATAACAAGCAAAACGGCAAGGTAACAATATCCATTGCCGAGAACAACAGCCGTGTTGTCATATCAGTTGCCGATACCGGAATCGGAATTCCCGATGATGCAAAGGAGCATATCTTTGAGCGCTTCTACTGCGTCGACAAAAGCCACTCAAAGGAGGTCGGCGGAACCGGACTCGGACTTTCGATTGTAAAGCACGGTGCCGCTTATCATAACGCTACAATAAATCTTCTCAGCCAGCTCGGAATAGGCACTACAATTACCATCGGGTTTCCCAAATAAATCGGATTTTACACAGATTTTACATTTCTCCGCTAACAGATTTTACATAACAGCCATATAATAATATCCATGGATTTATACTTTATACTAATGCGCGAATAAATCGCAGAACGGAGTACTATGGATATTATTTTTTCTATCTTCACACTTATGGGAGGTCTCGCATTCTTCCTCTTCGGAATGCATGAAATGTCCTCCGGTCTTGAGAAGATGGCCGGAAGCTCCCTTGAGCGCACGCTCAGGAAAATGACCTCAAATCCCTTCAAAAGCCTGCTGCTTGGTGCAGGAATAACCATTGCCATTCAGTCATCTTCTGCCATGACGGTTATGCTGGTGGGTCTGGTTAATTCAGGTATTATGCAGCTTTCCCAGACAGTTGGCGTAATTATGGGTTCAAATGTCGGAACTACTCTTACTGCCTGGATTCTCAGTACCTCAGGAATCGAGGGTGACAGCTTCTTCGTACAGATGCTTAAGCCCGAAAGCTTTTCTCCTATCGTTGCTCTTATCGGCGTTATGTTCATAATGATGTCAAAGAACAGCAAGCGTAAGGATATGGGAAATATATTCATCGGCTTTGCTGTGCTCATGACCGGTATGACACTTATGAAGGACTCTGTTGCTCCTCTCGCCGATATGCCGGAATTCTCAAGCATTCTTACTGCCTTTGAAAATCCTATCATCGGTGTTCTTATCGGCGCTGTTTTTACCGGAATTATTCAAAGCTCGGCAGCTTCCGTCGGAATCCTTCAGGCACTTGCGCTTACAGGAGAAATTACATACGGCATGGCCATTCCGATTATTATGGGTCAGAATATCGGTACCTGCGTCACAGCGCTCATTTCAAGTATCGGCGTAAACAAAAGCGCACGCCGTGTAAGTATCGTTCATATATCCTTTAACCTGATTGGTACAACGGTATTTCTCATACTGTACTACCTGTCGGAAGCATTTATCGGCTTCCCCTTTATCGACGACTCTATCGGAGCAGTTGGTATAGCGGTATGTCACAGTATTTTCAATATAGCAACAACGGTTATGCTTTTACCCTTCTCAAAGCAGCTCGTTTCAATTGCAGAGTTTGTTATTAAGGACAAGGCTGACGATAAGGAGGTTAAGCCGATTTTCCTTGATGAGCGTCTTCTCAAGACACCCTCTGTCGCAGTTTATGAATGCCGTAATCAGACAATCAAGATGGCAGAGCTTGCCGAGGGTACTGTTCTTGACGCAATCAGTCTGGTTAATAAATATGACGCAAAGCTTGATGAGGCGGTCGTTCAAAACGAGGACAAACTTGACAAATTCGAGGATAATCTCGGCACCTACCTTGTTAAGCTCTCAAGTAAAGAGCTCTCAGAGGTGGACAGCAGACAGATTTCTCAGCTGCTCCACAACATCGGCGATTTTGAGCGTCTCGGCGACCATGCCGTTAATCTGTTGAAAACAGCACGTGAAATCAACGACAAGGGAATTGCCTTCTCTGAGCAGGCAACTCGTGAGCTTAAGGTTCTTACGGCTGCAATTACCGAAATCATGAATATAACCATCAACGCCTTCTCAACCTCAGACCTTGACAAGGCGTCATATGTCGAGCCTCTCGAGCAGGTTATTGATGAGCTTATTGCAACCATCAAAAGCAACCATATTATCAGACTTCAGCATGGCAATTGTACTATAGAGCTGGGATTCGTGCTTTCAGATTTGCTTACGAACTATGAAAGAATATCGGACCACTGCTCAAATATCGCAGTGGCCCAGATAGAAGTTTCTCAGAATTGTTTCGATACACACGAATATCTGAATTCCATCAAAACCATGGATAATCAGAATTTCAAGCTTCGCTTCAATCAGTATCGTGAGAAATATAATTTAAATTAGTAAATATAACCTTTTGCCTTTAACAGCTCAGCGGTCAGCACAGCACCACCCGCTGCACCTCTGAGCGTGTTATGCGAAAGACCTACAAACTTATAGTCATAAATCACATCTTCCCTCAATCTTCCGAGACAAACTCCCATTCCGTTCTCATAATCACGGTCAAGCTTTGTCTGGGGTCTGTTATCCTCCTCGAAATACTTAATAAACTGCTTAGGTGCGCTGGGAAGCTCAAGCTCCTGAGGCTCGCCCTTAAACTCTGCCCATGCCTTAAGTATCTGCTCCTTTGTAGGCTTCTTCTCAAAGCTTACAAATACTGCTGCCATATGTCCGTTTGTAACCGGTACACGGATACACTGGGTTGTAATTACGGGACCGTCAGCCTTAACAATCTCACCGTTCTCGATTTTTCCCCAGATTCTTAACGGCTCCTGCTCACTCTTTTCTTCCTCACCGCCGATATAGGGAATAACATTGTCAATCATCTCCGGCCAGTCTGCAAAATTCTTTCCTGCTCCTGAAATTGCCTGATAAGTTGTCGCAACAACAACCTTGGGCCCGAATTCCTTTAATGCGTGAAGCGCGGGAGTATAGCTCTGGATTGAGCAGTTGGGCTTAACTGCAATAAAGCCCTTCTTTGTTCCGAGACGCTTCTTCTGAGATTCAATAACCTCAGCGTGCTCAGGGTTGAGCTCCGGAATAATCATGGGAACATCGGGGGTCCAGCGATGCGCGCTGTTATTTGATACAACAGGCACCTCAGCCTTTGCGTACTCTTCCTCAATCGCTCTGATTTCATCCTTAGTCATATCAACTGCACTAAATACGAAATCAACCTTCTCAGCAACCTCTGCAACGTTGTTTACATTAACCACCACCATATTCTTTACCGCTTCCGGCATGGGTGTATCCATCTTCCAACGTCCGCCTACTGCCTCTTCATATGTCTTACCGGCACTTCTGGGGCTTGCGGCAACTACTGCCACCTCAAACCAGGGATGATTCTCAAGCAGAGAAATAAATCTCTGTCCTACCATTCCCGTTGCACCGAGTATTCCTGCTCTAAGCTTGCTCATCTTTTTATCCTCCTGAAATTTATTATTCTCCCGACGGAGATTTGTGTCTTTGTTATGCGCACATTTGTCTTTCTCTCAAAATCTATAACAAATAGTACACTAAAAGTATCCCTAATTCAATACCTTTTTTCCCGTTCTCACTTTTTTGTTAATTATGATGAATTATTTGGGAATAAGACCGTTTTCTTTGGGAATATTTCAAGCCTTTATATACCGTTTCTGTCTCTGTAGGCATTAAGCAGGGTCTTTAATCCCTCAAGTGTTTCCGTAAGATTGACTTCCTTTCTGAGGACCGCCGAATGCGGAAAGCCTGCCGTATACCATGCAACATGCTTTCTGAGCTCATGTACTGCGGTAAATTCACCCTTGTCCTCCGTCAGCATATCGGCATGCCGGAAAATCATTTCGATTACCTCGTCAAAGCCGGGCTTTTCAGGTACAATTCCCGTATCAAGATAGGTCTTCACCCTGTTAAATATCCATGGGTTTCCTCTTGCACCGCGTGCAATCATTACTGCATCACAGCCGGTTTCCTTCATCATACGCTCAGCATCCTCAGGACAGAATATGTCACCGTTTCCGATTACGGGAATGCTTTTTACCGCATTCTTTACCTCCCTGATTATATTCCAATCAGCCTGTCCGCTGTAATACTGCTCTCGTGTACGGCCATGCACCGCCACCGCCGAAGCACCGCTTTCCTCCATTATTCTTGCAAACTCCGGAGCATTAACGGTGTCCTCAGTAAATCCCTTCCTGAACTTAACTATAACGGGCTTTGACACAGCCTTTACCATAGCGGATACAATTTCAGCCGCTCTTGCGGGATTCTTCATTAATGCGGAGCCCTCATGATTATTTACAACCTTGGGAACGGGACAGCCCATATTTATATCAAAGAAATCAAAGCTGTCATCCTCTATCCTTCGGGCCGTTTCACTCATAATAACCGGGTCCTCACCAAACAGCTGAATTGCGGCAGGACGCTCGGCAGGGTCAACACGCAGCAGCTCCTTTGTGTTGCTGTTATTATAATGAACACCCTTTGCACTTACCATTTCCGTATATACAAAATCGGCTCCCTGCTCACGGCACAGCATCCTGAACACCCGGTCTGTCACTCCTGCCATCGGTCCGAGGCAAAGCCTGCCAACCTCAATATTACCTATTTTCACAATAATCCTCTTCTCATTATTTTTTTCTGTTCTTATCATAAAGGATGCGCAGTCCCTTCATGGTAAGCATCCGGTCATAAATATCAATTGTTTCTGTTGCATCAGCTATTATTTTGCCAAGTCCTCCGGTTGCAACAACCTTCATTCCGGTAATGCCTGCCTCTTTCTTTACCCGGTTAATAATATATTCCGTCTGGCCGATACAGCCATAGAGAAGTCCGGCCTGCATACTGGAAACCGTGTCCTTTGCAAGTATCGTCGGCGGCAGCTTTATCTCAATCTCAGGAAGCTTTGCCGTTTCATTCCACAGGGCATTTGCACTTATTTTTATTCCGGGACAGGTAAGACCATACTCAAAGGTTCCGTCCTCCGAAATCAAATCATAGGTAGTTGCGGTTCCGAAATCAATAAGCAGTACGGGTCCTCCGTAAAGCTCATATGCACCTGCAAGATCAACTATTCTGTCAGCACCGACCTCGCGCGGATTCGCTATTTTCATTTTAATCCCGGTCTTTATTCCCACACCGACCTGCATCGGAAAGCTGCCTGTAAGCTTATAAATTCCGTTATTCAGAGAGTGCATAATCCCCGGAACCACTGACGATACTATACTCCCGTCAAGAGCAGCCGCTTCAAGGCCGTTCATCTCAAGCATGCTTTTTATGGTTATACTGAACTCATCCGAGGTTCTCGGAAGCTTTGTCGTAATACTGAAAAACGCCCTCAATTCCTCCTGTTCAAACACGGCAAAGTTTGTATTTGTATTTCCAACGTCAACAGCAAGAAGCATTATATTTCCCTCCCGTATTATAAATTTTCCGGATCTTCATTAAGGAAAAACACCCTGTAATACATTTCGAGTGCTTCAAGAAAATCTCTCTTTTCGTTCTGAAGTCTTCTTATCAGGAGCTCACTTCCTATATCATCATATAAAAGATCTCCTTCATCCTTTGTTACCGTAAGAAGAAGTGTTCCGTCCTCATCAAAGCCAAGTGTCAGAATTCCTCCGACATCCTCCGTAAACATAACACACATTATCTTGAGCTCGTCCTTTATCTGCTGAGGCAGTCCCTCAAAGCGCTCGTCCAGATAATATTTTTTATTATATGCATTGCTTCCGCACAATACTACGTCTCCTGTATACATAAAGCCTCCTTTCATAACAATCTAATATATGATTTTTCACACTATATATAGTAGCACAAAAGAGACGTCGGGTAAACATCCGCGTCTCTTTGCATTAATGCCAAACAGCCTTATTTATCGCTCAACCACATTTTCCATGGAATACATTCCCGCAGGCTTTCCCGCAAGATACCGTGCGGCCTCAAAAGCCCCCTTGGCGAAAATCGAACGTGAGTAAGCAGTATGCTTTATTTCAATCACTTCATCAACTCCCGCAAAAAGCACCTCGTGCTCGCCTACAATACTTCCGCCGCGCACCGCCGAAATACCTATTTCGTTTGCGGGGCGCTTTGCACGCTCAGTCGAACGGTCAAATCTGTAATTATATATGCCGCCTGCCGCCTCATTTATTCTGTCAGCCAGTAAAAGTGCCGTACCCGAAGGCGCATCAAGCTTCTGATTGTGATGCTTCTCAACTATTTCAATGTCATATCCGGCAGGTGAAAGCACCTGTGTAGCTGCCTTTAACAGCATAATAAGCGTGTTCACGCCAAGAGACATATTTGCCGAACGAAGAATCGCGATTTTAGAAGACGCAGCCTCAATCAGCTGTATATCCTCCTGCGAATACCCTGTTGAACAAAGTACAGCAGCCAGCTTTCTCTCTATTGCAGTATCCAAAAGTGCCGCAAGCTCATTGGGAGATGAAAAGTCAATCAAAACATCTGCCTTAACATCACATTCCGCAAGACTCTTAAAAACAGGATAGCTGTTTTTTCCTTCATCAAAAATATCTATTCCCGCAACGATTTCCATATCAGACGATGCAGCAGCCATTTCAGTTATTACTCTGCCCATCCTGCCGTTGCAGCCGCGTAAAATTATACCTGTCATAGTTCCTCCCTATTAAATGATTCCCAGTCTCTTCATCTCAGCCTCAAGCTTCTCTCTGTTTGCAGGCTCCATTTCGGTAAGCGGGCTGCGAAGTCCGCCGACATTAAAGCCCATCATATTGCAGGCAGCCTTTACCGGAATCGGATTAACCTCTGAGAACAGAAGATCAATCAGCTTTAAATACTTAAACTGAAGCTCACGGCTGGTATCAACATCTCCTTCAAGATACTTGGATACGATAAGATGGGTATCCATCGGTGCAACATGTGAAAGTACCGAAATAACGCCCTTTCCGCCGACAGACATAACCGGAAGAATCATGTTATCATCACCTGAGTAGATATCAAGCTTATCTCCGCAGAGTGCTGCCATCTTAATCGTCTGTGAGATACTTCCCGCAGCATCCTTAATTGCAACAATGTTATCGTAATGATCCACAAGATACTTAACCGTCTCCGGAAGCATATTAACACCCGTACGTCCGGGAATGTTATAAAGAATAACCGGAATATTAATTGCCGATGCCGTATCTCCGAAATGCTTAATAAGACCGTTTTGTGTAGCTTTATTATAGTAAGGACATACAAGAAGCACCGCATCAGCTCCGCATTTCTCTGCCTCCTGAGAAAGCCAGATTGAGGTTCTGGTACAATTTGAGCCTGTTCCCGCAATGACCGGAACTCTCTTGTTAACATAGGAAACCACATAGCGGATGCATTCAATATGCTCCTCATGAGTAAGAGTTGAAGCCTCTCCCGTGGTTCCGCATACAATAATCGCGTCGGTACCGTTATTTATCTGGTAATCAATAAGCTCATCAAATACCGGATAATTTACCTCTCCGTTCTCCTTCATAGGTGTTATTATCGCAACACCTGCACCTGTAAATATTGACATAATATCCTCCATTCTGAAGCGTGACATAAAATATTCACGGGAAACCCACATACCTTTTTCCCGGGCTGTAGCATGGCATCGCAGTGACGCTTCGGCACAGCAGCCAATCAAAACTCTAAGCCTCCTGTGATACTTCGCACAGGGCCTATGTATGGTACCGGCAGTTCATTCCTCTAAAATATAGAAAATGCGTCGACCGGAGTCGACGCATAAGAATACATGTAAACGCTTCTATATCCTTAGGCAGCACTCCATCACGAATATACAAATACCCGTTGTTATGATGACAGTTCCCAAACTCTTAATCCGGGAACCAACCCGTCGCTCTCAGTGAAGCTTCGGATTTCGGCATCTCATCCTTTCACTTCCCTTCAGCTATGCCTGACATATCCGGGAAGCTACTGATAATCGATGCGCCTCTACCAATACTATATTGAAGCTATCCTATCACAGCGGCTTTGATATGTCAACCACTATGATAATAATATATTTCATATTATTTTAAATTAATATACAAATTACAATTATAAAAGTTGCAAATACTGCTTTTGTATCTTTTGCCTTTATGCAAGCTCAAGAGCAACTTCCATCATATTATGGAAGGAGGTCTGTCTCTCCTCAGCAGATAAAGCCTCACCTGTGTAAATGTGATCAGAAATACTGAGCATGCAGAGTGCCTTCTTGCCGGCACGTGCCGCATTCATATATAATGCCGCAGCTTCCATCTCAACACAGAGTACGCCCATCTTCTTCCATAAATCTGCCGCATTACTGTTATCACCGTAAAATACATCTGATGATACAACATTACCGACTACGGCATTCACGCCCTTAGCCTCAGCAGTCTCAACTGCCTTGCGAAGCAAACCGAAATCAGCTATCGGTGCGAAGGTTCCGGGAAGCTGGTACTGTGCAGCAAAATTAGAATCTGTTGACGCACCCATCGCGATAACAAGATCACGAAGCTTAAGGCTGTCTGCATATCCTCCTGCCGAGCCGATACGGATAACGCTATCCACATCATAGAAATTAAACAATTCATATGAATAGATACCGATTGAAGGCATTCCCATGCCGCCGCCCATGATTGATATCTGCTTTCCGTTATAGGTTCCTGTGTAGCCGAGCATATTTCTTACTGTATTAAAGCATACGGGATTCTCAAGATACTTCTCTGCAATATACTTAGCGCGAAGCGGATCTCCCGGCATCAGAACTGTCTTGGCAATATCTCCTTTTTTTGCCGCATTATGCGGTGTAGGTACATTTCCCATAAATAAACTCCTTTCTCATGTAACACTCTCCGGCAGCAGGAATTTCCTGCAGCCGTGAAGCTTATTTTACCACACCTTTCCTTTTACTTCAAGCCAAAGCAGTCTCATAATTACTGCTGCTTTCCCACAACCTTTCTTATATCAAGCCTGAACAGCATTCTTGCAAGCTGTCGCGGGTTAAAGGGAATAAGCGGATAAAGATATCTTCTTCCCGTCAGGGTCTTATTTAGGGAAACCGCAAGAATCACAACAACAATTCCGGCAGCAAATCCCCATACATTAAACAGCGCCGTAAATATTAAGAGAAGCATGCGCATAAACTTGAGCGCATACCCAAGCTCATAATTTACCTGAGAATAATTTGCTATCGTTACTCCTGCCATATACAGCATCGGTTCTGAATTGAACCAGCCCGAGCTTACGGCAAATTCACCGATAACAAGACCGGCAATCACACTCAGGGGTGTAGTAAGCATGGTCGGCGTGTTAATTGCCGCCATTTTCATACCGTCAACCGCAAACTCCAGAATAATAAACTGCCATATTAGAGGTACATTAACCGTTTCCTTTATCATAATGAAACGCAGGCTCTCCGGAATGAAATCCGGATTCTGCATTAAAAGCAGAAACAGCGGGGTCGTAACCAGCGTAAATATATTGATAATAAATCTGCTCAGTCGCAGATACGTACCTGTAATCGGCGGGAAATAATAATCATTCGCCTCTTCCACTATATCAAAGAGTGTTGTCGGAATTATCATCGCCAGCGGCGAATTATCAACCAGAATCGCAATGCTTCCTTCAAGCATTGATGCCGCCGTAACATCCGCGCGCTCCGTATATTTATATTTCGGAAACGGATTCCACCAGCTTTTCTTGTACAGACTCTCTGCAAGGCTCTCCTGATTCATACTCAAGGAGTCAATTTTTTCGCTATTTATCACAGCCTGAAGCTTTTGTTTAATTATGTTTAAACTTCTCTCGTCGACCCTGTCTGACATGTAGCATACCGCCACATCCGTGTGCGAGCTTTCACCCACATCAAAGGCTTCAATCCTCAGCTTTGTTGAACGGATTCTTCTTCTGATAAGCGCGCAGTTAAACACCAGCGTCTCAACAAAGCTGTCCTTTGAACCGCGCAGTACCTTATCCTTATCCGGCTCACTCACGCTTCTTGCCGGATACTCACGGCTGTCCACAAGTATTGCCGAGCTGTAGCCCTCTATCAGCATGCACATCTGACCCGACAGAATTGCCTTGTATATATTATCCAGCTTATCCTCAGACGTAACCTCTCCTGCAGGCAGCTTACAAAGCTGCATTTCCTCAAAATTGTCCGGCATATCCTCGGGCTTCAATTCACAGAAAAACTGCAAAAGCTTCTGAACGAAAGCATCGGCGGAAAAGCCGTCAATCAAATAAAAACAGCTGTACCTTCCGCCGATTTCAAGTTCTCTCTTCAGAATATCAAAGTTTGCCGAAACAGCAAGTTCTTCATCCATCACTGTTACAAGCTTCTTTATATCACCGATATCAGTAATCTTACTGCCTGTGTCCATTATGCCTCCATTCACGATAATACAATCTATATTTCTATGATAGTTTTTTCCGAAATATATAATTTTATCCGTGAATTATGCTGTATGACACATTTATAATTATTTTATTATACCGGGAAACAGCTCGCTAAGCTCAACCTTATGGCTCTTTTCCTCCCTGTCATACTGATAAACGGGAAGATAGGATACCTTCCCCGGGTCTATCGCTTTTCTTTCATCGGGTATTATCGGCATATAGCCCTCTCCCGATAAAATCGCCTTTACAAAATCCTGTACAGATTCAAGCGGCCTTTCAAACAGCATACCCGTCGGTGTTGATTTCAGGCTGTTAACATCATGAATATCCGAACCGGCCACCATTCTGATTTTGCGCTGCAGGCAGTAATTATACGCCATTGTGTCCTGATATGCAGGATTTCCGGCATTACATACCTCCATGGCATCTGCCTGATAGGGATGCAGATTAATCCGCGTAAGATAGTCTCTCTCCCTGAAGGGATGTGCCTGTATTACTATTCCGCCCGCCTTATGAACCTCACGCAGTCTTTCCGCAGTAGTCCATTTTGTCATTTCCGGATGCTCAATAAGCCACTCCTTACCGGGGCCGAAAACGAGATACTCATCCCCGTGATTATTCTCCTCCCAGCCAAAGAATACCTTGAGTCCGAGCCGGTCTCCTTCTTCCTTTGCCTCCTCATAGCCGCGGCAGTAATTTTCCACCCACTCATGCCAGGGCAGCTCACGCGGAACCGCGGTATTTCCCCGATAAAAATGATCCGTTACAAAAATACCGTCATATCCGGCTTCAATAAACGGCCTTATATAATCACGCGGCTCAGTCTTACCGCAGGCACTTGACCTGCTTGTATGAAGATGTATTTCATATTTGTATTTATAATTACCGTTCAAAATATTATTCTCCAATCCTATTTATCCTGAAAAAGCGGTGTCGAATAGTATCTGTCTCCGCTGTCGGGAAGCAGTACAACTATTCCCGCATTTTCATTTTCAGGTCTTGCTGCCAGTCTGCAGGCTGCACAAAGCGCTGCACCGGATGAGATTCCGGTAAGTATTCCTTCTGCTTTAGCAAGAGCCCTGCTATAGGCAAACGCATCCTCATCACTAACCGTAATAACCTCATCAAAAAGCTCCGTATTCAGTATATCGGGGATGAAGTTGGCTCCTATTCCCTGAATCCCGTGCGGACCTGCCTTTCCTCCCGAAAGCAGCGGTGAACGCTCCGGCTCAACAGCAACAACTTTTATTTTCTTATTTTTTGACTTTAAATATTCACCGGTTCCGGTTATAGTTCCTCCCGTTCCCACACATGCAACAAAAATATCAAGCTTTCCCTCCGTATCCTCCCATATTTCAGGGCCCGTGGTCTTCCTGTGTGCTTCCGGATTATCTGCATTGGTAAACTGCCCCGCAATAAAGCTGTTCTCATATTTTTCCGCCAGCTCCCCGGCAGCTTCTATCGAACCGCTCATGCCGCGGCTTCCCTCCGTAAGCACAATCTCAGCCCCAAGCGCCTTAAGGATATTTCTGCGCTCCTCGCTCATGGTATCCGGCATCGTAAGAATCACCTTATAGCCCCTCGCGGCTGCTATCGCAGCAAGACCTATTCCGGTATTTCCGCTGGTCGGCTCAATGATTACACTTCCGGGCCTTAACTCACCGCGTGCCTCCGCTGCCAGTATAATCTCCTTGGCAACCCTGTCCTTGGCACTTCCCGCAGGATTCAGATATTCAAGCTTTGCCATAATATCTGCCTTCAGATTGTTATTTGCGGAAAACGCATTAAGTCTTAATAAAGGCGTTCTGCCAATCATTTCCGTAATCGAATTATAAATTTTCATATATTGAATACCATTCCGGTCTCAAGTGTCTTTACGCTCTCGCCGATTTCCTCTCTCAATATTTTTATTGCTTCATCACCGGTACAATGTCCGGTATATATATACCGAATACCTCTTTCCTTCAATTCCCGGGCAACCTTCCTGATAAACTCCGGCTTTTGCAGATACAGATGCATTCCGCCTATAAACATAAAAAGCTCTTTCCCGGGAAATTCTTCCTGAACCTCATTAATAATTGCGCGCACCCCCAGATGTGAACACGGGCTGAAAATAACCAGTCCCTTCTCTGTCTGAAAAACAATACTCTGCTCATGTGAGAAGCTGTCAGGCAGATATTCGTCACCACATCTGATAAACTGGCGTAAAACCTCGCCCTTTTCTGCCTGTTTGGGCTTTTTATGAGGGATTACCGTAACACCCTTACAAACTTCATACGCTGATGCCGCAAACCGTATTCTGTCCGCGTACTCACTCAGAATACCGGGTCTTATGCCGATGTATTTCTTTACTCCGCCGTGGTCGGAATAGCAGTTTTCTCCGGCTTTCTCCGCCATTATTAAATCTGCCTTTAAATTCTCTGCAAAAAAGGCATCTATTCCTCCGGCGTGGTCATAATGCGCATGCGAAAGAATCGCTGCATCAACTGCGGAAATATTTATCCCAAGCAGCTTTGCATTCTCAATATATTTATCAGAGGCTCCCGTATCAATAAGAAACCGTCTTCCTCCGTATTCCGCATGAATGCTTAAGCCCCACTCCCCGTGAAGCCTTTCATCCGAATTATTCTCAATAAGCACGGTACATTTCATACTAATCCCCATTTCTGAGCGACTTATCGCGAGGAATATAGCAATGGCTATTTGTTTTTCACACTATTACTATTCATAACTATCTTCTTCAACATAACTGTTTTCTACTGTTATTACACACTGATAGCGTATATCCTGCTCTCTCGCTCCTTTAAGTATTCCCTCAAGAAGCTCCGTCTCCTTTTTATAGCCAAAGGGCAGAACCAGATCAAAAATCAGATTTATCTGATTTGCGCCGTTCACAACTCTGAAGTCATGAATTTCGGCCTTTGGCTCAAGTGCCTTAACAAGCTCTCTCATACATTTTTTCTTCTCAACCACACTCTCATCCCGCACCTCTATGGGGTCCATATGAATTACGAGAAAAATATTCATTTCATGAAGAATATCACGCTCAATTCTGTCAATGGTTTCATGTGTCTCCTCAAGATTCGCATCGTTCCTGACCTCCGCATGTATGGTTGCCATTGTACGTGTAGGTCCGTAGCTGTGGACAATCAAATCATGAGTACCCATAATTCCTTCATAGCTCATTACCTTGTCCGTAATCTGACGATAAACCTCTCTTCCGGCTGCCTGCCCGAGAAGCGGCTCGATAGTGTCCCTTGCAATATTTATACCGGCAATAAAGACCATAACCGATACGGCACAGCCCACATAGCCGTCAATATTGAGCCCGAAGAAATGCGCTGTAAGAAGTGAAACAACCGTAGCCCCCGTTACACCCACATCACCGAGTGCATCAACGGAGGCTGCTTTCATTACATTTGATTCTATACGTTTGCCCAGCTTTCTGTTAAAAAACGAAAGCCAGAGCTTAAGACACATTGATACAGAAAGAATCACCACCGGAAGAACCGAAAAGCTGACATCCTCCGGATTGAGAATCTTATCAAAGGAGCTCTTAAAGCTGCTTAATGCAACCTGAAGTACTATGAACGCCACTGCCAGAGCAGCAACATACTCATAGCGCCCGTGTCCGAACGGATGCTCCTTATCTGCCGGTCTGCCTGCAAGCTTAACTCCGAGCAGACTGATAACAGATGATACCGCATCAGACATATTATTGAAGGCATCTGCCATTACGGCTACGGAATTAATCAGTAAGCCGGTCAGAAGCTTGATAATGCCGAGTAAAAGATTACATACTATCCCGACAACTCCGGCAAGAACTCCGTACGAGGTTCTTACCGCACTGCTCCCTATATTATCTTTATCCTTTACAAATGCCTTTACAAGCAGCTCCGTCATTCCTGACAACCCCCTTTTAATCCGCTCCGCCGTCAGGCTTGACCGTTCCGGCTCGGATAATATAGGGTCATTTTACCACTTTATAAAAACATTATCTACTACAAATTAATGATGGAAAAGTCTCATTCCGGTAAATGCCATAACCATTCCGTATTTATTGCAGGCATCAATTACAAAGCTGTCACGCTTTGAGCCGCCGGGCTCTGCTATATAATCAACACCGCTTCTTCTTGCGCGAACGATATTGTCATCAAAGGGGAAGAAGGCATCACTGCCGAGTGCAACTCCCTTAAGAGACTCAAGATATGCACGCTTTTCTGCTGCAGTAAAGGGCTCGGGACGCTTTGTAAAATACTGCTCCCATACACTGTCACCAAGAACATCCTCGCTCAAATCCGAAAGATAAACGTCAATTACATTGTCTCTCTCAGGTCTTCCGAGCTCAGGTCTGAAGGGCAGTGAAAGAACTCTCTCATCTTGGCGCAAATGCCATAAATCAGCCTTGTTGCCCGCAAGTCTTGTACAATGAATTCTTGACTGCTGACCTGCACCGACACCGATTGCCTGTCCGTCAACTGCATAGCACACCGAATTCGACTGTGTGTATTTTAAGGTAATAAGCGAAATAATAAGGTCACGCTTTGCGCTCTCGGGAAGCTCCTTATTCTCGGTAACGATATTGTTAAGGAGCTCCTTATTGATTTCAAAATTATTTCTTCCCTGCTCGAAGGTAATACCGTAAACCTGCTTCTTTTCCTGTACCTCGGGAATATATTCCGGATCGATTTTTATTATGTTATATGCTCCGTTACGCTTTGACTTTAAAAGCTCAAGCGCCTCATCGGTATAGCCGGGGGCAATTACACCGTCAGATACCTCACGCTTAATAAGCTTTGCGGTAGTAAGGTCACAAACCTCACTCAACGCAATGAAATCACCGAAGGATGACATTCTGTCAGTACCTCTTGCCCTTGCATATGCACATGCAAGCGGTGAATCATCAAGTTCTTCAATGTCGTCAACAAAGGTTGCCTTCTTAAGCTTATCCGGAAGCTTTGTTCCTACTGCTGCCGAAGTCGGAGAAACGTGCTTAAACGAGGTAGCGGCAGGCATGCCGAGCGCTGCCTTCAGCTCCTTAACCAGCTGCCAGCTGTTAAAAGCATCGAGAAAGTTAATATATCCCGGACGACCCGATAAAATCTCTATGGGAAGGTCGCTTCCGTTTTCCATATAAATCTTTGCAGG
>JAZNKQ010000103.1:0-50390 GCA_045578645.1 Lachnospiraceae bacterium | reverse complement strand
CCGTAGCCAACAGTTACCGCACTTTCGTAAGCAGCATCAACAGTTTCCTTTGCTGCCGAGAAGGCAGGTGTACTGGTTAATGCACCGGAAAGAAGACCTGTAAGCATTGCTACAAACTCTTTCGGGTTTTCTTCGCCGCCGACTCCGATGAAATAGCAGCCGACACATGCAAGTCCGCCAAAAAGGATGATAATGAAGCCGAGAAGAATATATGATTTGTAATTCTTTTTAAAATCCTTGAAGAAGCTGGGACCGGCAATAAAGCCTACGGAAGTTACAAAGAAGATAAGTCCGATATTTTCGACTATCTTTAATGCATTTGAACTGATGTCAACGGCAGTTCCGTTAACTGTCTGGACAACGCTTGAGCTGAGCTCCTCTGAGAAAACGGCACCGTATAAAAGTGCTACGACGAAAACTCCAGCGGTTCCGAGAGAAATACCCTTAATGGTAATGCGGCCGAGAAGATAACCGAATACGGCAATTACAAATACCGAAAACATTAGAAAGGATACTCCTGAAATCGAAACAACTCCACCAAACAAACTCATTTTAATCCTCCATTTCCGGAACGCTTCAAAATGAATTCCCGGCCTGTGAAGTTACCGATGCAGGCCGGGAATCTCGTAAGCGCCGAGATTCTTTTAATTAGTGCAAGAGAGGGCTTATTCCTGATGTGAATTAAGATAAGCCTGTCTGCCTGATTCATAAAGATTATTTCCTTCGCTGTCTATTATAACAACAAGAGGCATATCTTCAACATAAAGTTTTCGTAAAGCTTCTGCCCCGAGATCCTCATAAGCAATAAGCTCACATTTTTTAATACATTTTGCAAGAAGAGCTCCGGCACCGCCGATAGCACCGAAGTAGACACCGCTGTGCTTTTTCATGGCGTCAATAACCTCGGGAAGGCGTGCACCCTTTCCAATCATTCCCCTTGCACCTACCGACATCATTGTGGGCGCATAAGCGTCCATTCTTCCGCTTGTTGTAGGTCCTGCAGAGCCTATTACCTGACCCGGCTTTGCGGGAGTGGGTCCGACATAATAGATTGTTGCATTCATGGGGTCAAAGGGGAGTGCTTCGCCCTTTGCCAGTGTCTCGCACATTCTTTTGTGACCTGCGTCGCGGGAGGTATATATTGTACCGGTAAGGAGAACCTCGTCACCGGCATGAAGAGTCTTTGCAAGCTCTTCGGTAAGAGGTAAAGTAATTCTTTTTTTCTCTGTCATATCAATAACCATGCCCTTTCCGTTAGATAACTTCTGATTTGTGTCTTGTTACATGACAGTTAATATTGATTGCACAGGGCATGCCTGCAATGTGTGTCGGAAGAGTTTCGATATTAAGACCGATTGCAGTGGTCTTTCCGCCAAAGCCCTGAGGTCCGATGCCGAGTTTGTTAATCTTGTCGAGCATTTCCTTTTCGAGCTCGGCATAGTAGGGGTCGGGATTTGAGGAATCAAGCGGTCTCATAAGCGCCTTCTTTGCAAGAAGGGCAGCCTTGTCAAAGGTTCCGCCGATACCTACGCCTACCACCATGGGCGGACAGGGATTGGGACCGGCCGTTTCAACCGTTTCGAGGATGAAATCCTTGATTCCCTGTAAGCCTGCTGAGGGCTTAAACATACGGATTGCACTCATGTTTTCGCTTCCGAAGCCCTTGGGACCGACAGTTATCTTAACGTTTTCACCGGGAACGATTTCCGTATAAATCATTGCGGGGGTATTATCACCGGTATTACCGCGGCGAACGGGGTCGGCAACAACGGATTT
Source organism: Lachnospiraceae bacterium (assembly GCA_045578645.1). Taxonomy (GTDB): domain Bacteria; phylum Bacillota; class Clostridia; order Lachnospirales; family Lachnospiraceae; genus RUG11977. The sequence continues at coordinate 48,614 of JAZNKQ010000103.1, read as the reverse complement.
TCTTAAATATCCCCTGTCATAGCCTCGTCTTACGCCTTCATTAACGGCATCGGTTAAATCACCGCCGGTTAAGTGTACATCCTGTCCGATTTCAAGGAAAACACATGCCATTCCGGTATCCTGACATATCGGAACATTCTCGTTGTCTGCGATTTCAAAATTCTCAATTATATTATCAAGAACACCGCAGGCAATGGCTCCGTCTTCGCAGGCGCGGCAGGTACGGATTGCATCCTTTACATCCTTGGGGAGGTGTACATTAGCTTCGATACAAAGCTTTTCGATGACATCAGTAAGCTGACTGACATTAATTTCTCTCATATTCTGAATCCCTCCGGTTATCTTTCATGTCTTGCGTACTTAGGCAGAAGAAGAGGTGAAACATCACCGGTATTTAAGCCGGCAGCCTCAAGCTCCTTAGCGTAAGCATCAATATGACTGAGGCTGAGAGTACCGAGAGTGGTATTCTTTGCCTTAGCGGCAGCAGCCTTTCCGGCATTGCGGCCGAAAACAATGATATCAAGAAGTGAGTTACCCATAAGACGGTTTCTTCCGTGGATTCCTCCGACTGCCTCACCGGCAACGAGAAGATTGCCGACTGTCTTTGTGAAGCCGTCACCGCCGATTTCAAGACCGCCGTTCTGATAATGCAGGGTAGGATAAATTAATATGGGAAGCTTTCTCATATCGATATCATAATTCATATACATACGAAGCATGGCGGGAATTCTCTTTTCGATGGTTCCCTCTCCGCCGATGCGCTCAATCATGGGAGTATCGAGCCATACACCGCTTCCGAGAGGTGTTGTAACACCCTTACCGCGGTCTGTACACTCACGGATGATTGATGCTGCGGAAACGTCACGTGTCTCAAGCGGATGCATAAATGCCTCACCGTCAACGTTAACGAGCATCGCACCGAGAGAACGAACCTTCTCTGTTACAAGTGCACCAAACAGCTGTGAAGGATATGCTACACCTGTAGGATGGTACTGGATTGTATCCTGATAAAGAAGAGGCGCACCTGCTCTGTAGCCGAGAATAAGTCCGTCTGCGGTTGCACCGTAATGGTTCGATGTAGGGAAGTTCTGGTAATGAAGACGTCCCGCGCCACCGGTTGCAATGATTACGGTTTTTGCTTTGGCTACAAGATAATCACCGGTTTCCATGTTAAGGAGTACCGCACCGGCAACCTGACCCTTATCGTCCTTTATAAGCTCAACTGCTGAAGTGAATTCAACAACCGGAATCTTGCGGTCACGTACCTCGTCGCGAAGGGTACGCATGATTTCAGCACCGCTGTAATCCTTACATGCGTGCATTCTTTTTCTTGAGGTTCCGCCGCCGTGTGTGGTTACCATTCTTCCGTCGGCATCCTTGTCAAACATAACTCCGAGGTCATTGAGCCATCTGATTGCGTCGGGAGCTTCCATAACGAGACGCTTTAAAAGCTCAGGACGGGCAGCATAATGTCCGCCTCCGAAGGCATCAAGATAATGCTGTACGGGAGAGTCATTCTCCTTGTCGGCAGCCTGAATACCGCCTTCTGCCATCATGGTGTTGGCATCTCCGATACGAAGCTTGGTTACGATCATTACATCCGCACCGGCCTCATGTGCCTCGATGGCAGCAGATGAGCCTGCACCGCCACCGCCGATAACAAGTACGTCAACATCATAATCGATTTTATTAAGGTCAATATTTTCTCCGAGAATACGGCTGTTTGAGTGAAGGAGATTTCCGAGCTCTGTCGGAACCTTCTGGCCCTTATTAGGTCCAATCTTAATCTCGGTGAAGCCGTCTTCTCTGTAGTCGGGGTGATAAGCCTTCAGGAGGGCGCTTTTTTCATCTGCGGTCATACGTCTGGGCTCATAACCCATACGTGCGTCTCTGGTTGCCTCCACCTTTTTTATTGATTCAAACATTTCGGGTGTAAACACGGTGATCCCTCCTTATTTCTCAATATCTCTGTTATTATAAAGTTCCTGCATTTCTGTGATGGGCTTCTGCATAATCTGCTCAATAAGCTCATCAAATGCACCTGAGTTGATTTCTTCAACACGGTTTAACACATGCTCTGATTCGGGAGCAATGTATTTTCCGGTAAGTCTTCTTGCAAGAGTTCCGACCATGGGATGTGAAATGCCGGCGGGACATCTTACGGAGCAGCAGCCGCAGCTTACGCAGTCGAAGGATTCCTCGGCACATTTCTCAAATTCGCCGCGCTGTGCATAAGCGATGTACTGCATAACATTAAGCTTCTGTGTACATGCCTTTGTACAGGCATTACAGCCGATGCAGCTGTAAATCTCGGGATAAAGCTCCATCATAATCTGCTGAGTGGGCTTGATTTCATTTATATTGTAGGTCTTCTTATCTGTAGGGAAGAAGGGAATTGAAGCTACATACATACCCTCCTGTACCTGAGTCTGACAGGCAAGACAGGTCTTAAGCTCGTTTTGTCCCTTTATTCTGTAGATGGTTGCACATGCACCGCAAAAACCGTGACGGCAGCCGCAGCCTCTGTTTAAGGTATATCCTGCATATTCCATTGCGGTCATAATGGTAAGGTCAGCGGGTACGCTGTAATGCTTACCGTAGAAAAACACATTTACCATATTTTCCATTATCGTGTCAGTCCTTTCTTTAATACTCGTTAGGGAGTTCATCAATTTCGTCAAAGCGGAACACGGGTCCATCCTTGCATACGTATTTTGAGCCTATATTGCAGCGGCCGCATTTTCCGACACCGCATTTCATTCTAAGCTCGAGAGTGGTGTAAACCTGCTCCTTTGTGAAGCCCATTTCCTGAAGCGCAGCAAGTACGAATTTAATCATGATGGGCGGACCGCAGACAAGAACTGTTTTATCTGCAGAAAATTCAAGCTCTTTTAAATAGCTCGGAACAAAGCCGACATGTCCGTCCCAGCCTTCCTGTTCACGGTCAATGGTAAGATGTACGTTTATTCCCTCGGTTTTCATCCATACGTTTTTGATTTCCTCGAGCTGAACGAGGTCATCTGCAGATCTTGCACCGTAGAGAATGTCAACAGTGCCGTAATTTGCGCGGTTATCTATTACATAGTTGATAACTGAGCGCAGAGGCGCAAGTCCGATACCGCCGGCAACAAAGAGAAGGTTCTTTCCCTTGAGCTCGGTTTCAACGGGGAATGCATTTCCGTAGGGGCCGCGTACGGTAATCTCATCTCCGACATTGAGAGTGTGAAGATAGTCTGTAAGCTGACCGCATCTTTTTATACTGAATTCCTGATACTCTTTATTCGTGGGCGAGGAGGTGATTGAGAACATCGCCTCGCTGATTCCGGGTACACATACCATTGCGCACTGTCCGGGCATATGCTCAAAAAGCTTTCCGCCCTCGGGTGCATTTACACGGAAGGTTTTTACGTCAGGGGTTTCGGTACGTATATCTGTTATAACACCGATTGACGGGATAAGAGTATCCTTAACATAATTATCATGGCAATTACAGTCACACATTACTGTTCACCTCCCTGATTCTGAAAGGCCTTAATAACCTTAACAATATTCAGTGATGACGGGCATTTGTCAATGCAGCGTCCGCAGCCGACACATGAGAACATACCGTCATTATTGGCAGGGAAATATACCAGCTTGTGCATGAACCTCTGGCGGAAACGCTGTAACTGACTGGTACGGTTGTTTCCGTGTGCCATCATGGTAAAGTCTGAGTACATACAGGAATCCCAGCAGCGATAACGCGAAATTCCGTTTCCCGTATTATAGTCCTTAATATCATAGCACTGGCATGTGGGACACACGAAGGTACAGGTTCCGCATGCAAGACAGGGCTTATAGAGCTCCTCCCAAAGAGGTGAGTCAAACTTTTCCGAGAGAGCGTCTCCTCCCCAGCCCTCAAGTGAAAGTCCTGAATAAGGAAGCTTTGAAATAATTTCTTTTGTCGCAGTCTTTGAAGCATTTACCTCAGCATCATCCGTATCCTCAAGAAGAGCTGCTACCGCAGCGGTGAGAGCCTCGCCCTTATCGGTTGCGGCCTTCCAGTACAGATAATCCTTGCAAAGCCAGGTAATTACGTCTCCCGCGGGCTCGGTACAGTCAATACCGAAGGCGTTGCAGAAGCAAGAGGTTTCAGGCTCTGAACAGGCAAGAGAAACGATAATGCCGTGCTTGCGGCGTGCTGCATAATAGGTGTCAACGGGGTCACTCAGGAACACCTTGTCAAGAACCTCAAGGCCTCTGACGTCACAGGCACGCATTCCGAATACAACGAAATTATTGTCGATAAGCTGCTCGGGAGTGATTTTAAGCTTTCCGTTTTCCCTGTTACAGGTGTAAAGATTTTCACTCTGGGGGAAGAAAGCATCCTTAGGTGATTTTACGGTTTTTAGTGCTTCAAGATTGACCCGGATGTCCTCGTTATAGGCAGTAAAATTAACCTGACCGCCGATTTCGGCAGGAGCAAAAAGGTCATAGCTGTCTGCTATAAGACGGAATAATGCAGACAAATCGGATTTTGCTATTCTTTTCATACATTATCCCCTTTCATTTACTATTCCGGGTTCAACATCATCAAAGGTGAAGCTGGTAAGCGGACCCTTTGTTTCAGTATCGGCACCGGCCTGGAATTCGCCGTAGAAGTCGTTGATATCCTTTATAAATTTGCGGTTGAAAAGATGGAGCGGAATGCCCTGAGGGCAAACTCTGCTGCATTCACCGCAGTCGGTACATCTGCCTGCAACATGGAAGGCACGGATGATATGGAACATTTTCTCTTCAAAAGAATCTGAATTTGCCTTCTGTGCGCTGTCAAACTTTGTGCTGTCGAATACACATTTGCGGCAGCTGCACGCGGGACAGGCATTGCGACAGGCGTTGCAGCGGATACATTTACTGAGCTCGGCGCGGAAATATTCGAATTTCTCGGCAGGACTCATTTTCTCAATGCGCTCAACCTCTGCGAAACGCTCACTGTCCTTCGTATCCTTTGATTCACCAATCAGCTCGTCATAAATCATGTGCTCCTTGCCCTTGCATACATGGCATCTTTCGAGCATACCGTCAGAATAAGCACAGGATTTTTCACCATAGATGGTTTCAAGCTTAAGGGTGTCGCAGGCATCCGTCATTTCATAACCGGAAACACCTGTAATTCCCTTGATTCCCAGAGACTTGATTTTTTCCATATCAAGCTTGCCCTTACAGCCGACGCCTATTATATATGCTTTTTCGCGATTGACGCGGTGCTCTTTAATAAGCTGGTTAAAGCTGTAGGTATCACAGGGCTTAAGGCACACGAGGGTTTTTCCCTCGAGAAGTGATGCCTCAATCATATATTTACTCAGATTAGCACCGCAGAAGCCGTTATATACAAAATTGTCAAGCTCGTCGGCATTTGAAAAGAAAGCGGGTTCGGGATTGAAGTCAAAATCACCCTTTTTCCAGCCGAGAACTCTTGCTACGGTACCGTCTGCCAGAAGTGCTTTTGCACGTGTAATTAATTCCTGCATCTTAAATCCCCCAATCTTACGTTCTTTCCAAGAGAGCGGATTTTGTCAACAAATTCGTTCATGGTTGTTGAGAACTTAACACCCTCAGCTGCAGATACCCATTCAACACGGGTGCGGCCGTTTTCCACGCCTATAAAATCAAGCATGGAGAAGAGAAGGGTCATTCTGCGTCGTGTATAGTAATTACCGGTGCTGTAGTGGCAGTCACCGGGATGACATCCGCATAATATAACACCGTCAGCTCCCTTTTCGAAAGCGCGGAGAATGAACATGGGATTAACACGGCAGGAGCAGGGAACCTTGATGATTTTTACATCAGCAGGGTATGAAAGACGGCTGCTGCCGGCAAGGTCGGCTCCCGCGTAGCTGCACCAGTTACAGCAGAAAGCGACAATTTTAGGTTTAAATTCATTATTTTCTATCGACATATTGCATCTACCTCCGCGATAATCTGTCTGTTAGAGAAGCCCTGAAGATCCATAGCTCCCGAAGGACATGCAACGGTGCAGGCACCGCAGCCCTGACAAAGAGCACTGTTTACAACAGCGAGGCGGCGGACTTCACGCTTACCGTGGTCATTAACTTCTTTATCCTCATAGGTAATGGCACCGTAAGGACATACATTCGCACAGGTTGAGCAGCCATTGCAGAGAAGCTCATCAGACTGTGCAGTGCAGGGATTGGTAAGGAGCTTATCCTTGGCAAGCAGACCGATTGCTTTAACCGCAGCGGCACCTGCCTGGGCAACTGTCTCCGGGATATCCTTGGGTCCCTGACATACACCTGAAAGGAATATTCCGGCGGTGGGTGATTCAACCGGACGAAGCTTTGCATGTGCTTCTGTTAAGAAATTATCATTATCGATGCTTGCAGTAAGCATTGTGGCAATCTTACGTACATCGGGGTTGGGCTCGATTGCGGCGGCAAGGACTACCATATCGGCTTCCTTGAGGAGCTGCTTATTATCGAGAAGGTCAACGCCCTGAACTAGGAGCTTGCCGTCGGGACGGGGAATAACCTTTCCGACCTGACCCTTAACATAATTTACCCCGTACTGCTCAACGGCTCTTCTGTAGAACTCATCAAAATTCTTACCGGGAGTACGCACATCAATGTAGAATACAGTTACATTTACATCCGGATACTTATCGCGGATAAGCATGGCATGCTTTGCGGTATACATACAGCAGATTTTTGAGCAGTAGCCCTTACCTCTGTCGTCGGAGCATCTGCTTCCCACACACTGGATAAATACGATTTCCTTGGGATGCTTTCCGTCTGAAAGACGCTCAAGATGACCCTTTGTGGGACCTGCTGCGTTCATTATACGCTCAAGCTCAAGGGAGGTGATGACATCCTTGCTCTGTGAATATGCATATTCATCATAATTATCAAGCTTTATTACGTCAAAGCCTGTTGCAACAACGATGGCACCGTATTTCTGAGTTACAATTTCATCCGTCTGTGTATAGTCAATTGCGCCTGCCTGACAAACCTTTTCGCAGACACCGCATTTTCCGGTCTTGAACTTGAGACAGGCATCCCTGTCAATTACCGGAACATTCGGAATTGCCTGGGCAAAGGGAGTGTAGATGGCACTTCTTGTATTAAGACCTCTGTTAAACTCGCTGGGAGTTTTCTTTGAGGGACATTTCTCTTGACAGACACCACAGCCTGTACACTTGTCCGAATCAACGCTGCGGGCCTTTTTGCGGATATCTACCGTGAAATCACCGACAAAGCCTGATACCTTGTCAACTTCACTATAGGTATAGAGAGTTATTTTCTCATGAGCGGCAGCCTCAACCATTTTAGGAGTGAGGATGCAGGCTGAACAGTCAAGGGTAGGGAAGGTTTTGTCAAGCTGTGACATTCTTCCTCCGATGGAGGGCTCCTTCTCCACGATATCTACCTCAAAGCCGGCATCTGCTATATCAAGCGCAGTCTGGATACCTGCGATTCCGCCGCCTATTACAAGTGCACGCTTTGTAACACGGCTTTCACCCGGCTTTAAGGGGGTATTGAGATTTACCTTTGCAACAGCTGCTCTTGCAAGGATAACAGCCTTTTTGGTGGCCTCCTCGGTATCCTTGTGAATCCATGAGCAGTGTTCACGGATATTAGCTATTTCAACCATGTACGGATTGATGCCGGCCCGCTCTGCAGCCTTACGGAAGGTTGCTTCATGCATACGGGGTGAGCAGGAGCATACTACAATACCGGTAAGATTTTTTGTTTTGATTGCCTCTGCGATTTTTGCCTGTCCGGCCTCGGAGCACATATACTGGTAGTCCTCGGCATGAACGACACCGGGTTCCGCGAGCAGCGTTTCGGCAACCCTTTTACAGTCTACCGTTGCGGCTATATTACTTCCGCAGTGGCATACAAATACACCAATTCTTTGCATGTCGGTTACCTCCTATACTTTCTGAATGCACTGACTAAAAGCTGCTGGGGCAGATTCTCGTCAAGAAGCTCGGGAATTTCATCGGGTGACAGGTAATTGCCGTCCTTTTGGCGGACAACAAGCTGTCTTGCGGCTTCGATGAGGGCGCCGGGCTTAACATTTCTGGGGCAGCGCTCAATACATGCGAAGCAGGAAAGACATTTCCATAATGAATTTGAGTTCACAAGGGCTTCTATATCGCCGTTGGCAACATATGAAACGAACTGATGGGGCTTGATATCCATTTCATTAAAGGAAGGGCAGGATGCAGAGCACTTTCCGCACTTCATACATTTAAGCGGATTAACACCGCTTATCTGCTTAATCATATCTGCATTGTTTGATGCGGTACTCATAGCTGTGCCACCTCCTTTGCGGCTTTTTCCTTAACACCGAGAGCCTCGGCAAGAAGCTCGGTGAAATAGTAAACGGGGATGCCGTCTGCCTTGTTCAGATTGTACATGCAAAGGGGACAGGCTGTAATAAGCATTTCTGCTCCGAAGCCGCCTGCCGAAGCCTTTATATTATTACACATTCCCTGAGACAGCTCCTTTTCCTTGAGAGATATATAGCCGCCGCAGCATTCGTTGCGATAGGGGTAAATAACCGGCTCCGCACCGATTGCACGGATAAAGTTTTCTATTATTGAAGGATTCTCGGGGTTGTCAAAGCCGAGGATTTTGCCGGGGCGAAGAAGCAGGCAGCCGTAATAGGCACCGATTTTACGTCCCGTAAGCGGATTAACAACCTTTTCCTTAAGCTTATCAAAGCCTATGCGGTCGCGGAGAACCTCAAGAAAATGAAGAACCTCGGTTTCACCGGCATAGGGGGTATCAAGCTTCATATAGTTGTTTGCGCGTGTGCGAATGTCCTCAACATTACGCATATCATCGTTAACACGCTTAATAACATGATGACATGCCGAACAAAGAGTCACAAGTGCCTGACCCTTTTCCTTTGCAGCATTAAGTGCACGTACCGATGAAAGCTTTGTAGCAATCTCATCCGTTCCAAGAGGATAAACACCGCCGCAGCACTGCCAGTCGGTAATTTCCTCAAGCTCAAAGCCGAGAGCCTCGGCGGAAGCTCTTGCATAAGCGTCAAGCTCCTTTGCCTTTGTTCTTAAGGTACAGCCCGGATAATAACTATATTTCATAATGACTGGTATCCTTTCTGTAAAGATTGTGTTTATTTAGAATGAAATCTTTGAAATAACTGCTTTAAGTGTATCTGCACATTCCTTTAGCTGTGAAATTTCTTCGTCGTTCATTTCCATGGGAATTTTGCCCTGAATACCGTTCGGACCGACAAGTGTTAAGGTGCTGAGACAGACGTCATCAATACCGTATTCACCGTGAAGCATTGATGAAACCGTTGCAAGTGAATCCGAAGAAGCAAGTACTATTTTGCAAAGATTGCAAACGGATGACGCTACGGCGTAATAAGTTGCGCCCTTATTGGAAATAATAGTACCGCCTGATTTCTGAACGTATTCATATATTTCCTGCTTGTTTGGAGCGGGAATGTTCTTTCCGAGTGAGTTAATGATTTCATGATACTGGTCTACGGGAACGCCGGATACGTATGCGCTTGACCACGGAATAAAGGAATGATCACCGTGCTCACCAAAAACATATGCATGTATATTTTTCTGGGCAACCTCAAACTTCTTGGAAAGAATGAAGCGAAGGCGTGCTGTATCAAGAACGGTTCCGGTTCCGATAATCTGATTTTCGGGAAGACCGGAGATTTTGGTGAAAACATAGGTCATTATGTCAACGGGATTGCTGACCATAATGTATAATGCATTAGGTGCATTTTTTACAATGTCGGGTGTTACGCTTTTTAATATATCGACATTTGTCTGTGCAAGCTCAAGACGTGTCTGACCGGGTTTTCTCGCGATGCCGGATGTAATGATGACAATGTCGGAGCCTACCGCGTCTTCATAGGAACCTGAGGTGATTGAAATAGGGTTACGGAAACAGGTACCCTGCTCAATGTCCATAACCTCGCCCTCGGATTTCTTCTTATTAATATCGATAAGAACTATTTCCGTAGCGAAGTCTTCTTTTGAAAGTGTGTATGCAACGGTTGCACCAACACTTCCTGCGCCGATGATGGTAATTTTGCTGCTCATAATTTGCTTATTCTCCCTAATTTAATTTGTTTGCCGTAAAATGCATAAATATGAAATATAATACTAACCGCTCAAAATTTGACAAAACGAGTCGGCATATGACATCGGCTCATACGGAACACTGATGAAAGATGCAATATTTTGTCAAAAATTGAATAACGGTAAAAGTATATCAATACAATTATATCGAATGCAATACTGCTTGCAAAGCGTATTTTTTTATGAAATAATTAGACATACGGACAGTTTTTTTATTCAATATTACTTAATATTATGTCCGCTTAAAAAAACTACGTAAAAGGAGACTGCCATGCCGTTTATTAATTCAAAGGTTACAGTTGCATTATCTAAGGAAAATAAAGAGACACTTAAGACAGAATATGCTAAAATAATTGCCGAAATAACCGGTAAGCCGGAGCAGTGGCTGATGGTCGGATTTGAAGACAATTGTGACCTGTATTTTGCGGGAACGAATGACAAGCCTGCAGCATATCTTGAATTTAAGCTTTTGGGAACTCTTACGGGAGAGAAGGCAGAGAAGCTGACAGCCGCTTTCTGCAGCCTTGTAGAGGCGGAGCTTAAGATACCCTCGGACCGGATATATGTAAAATATGAAGAGGTTGAAAAGTGGGGCTGGAACAAGGTCAATTTCTGATTAATGTTTTCTGTTGAATTTTTAAAAATAATATCTTTACATATCTGCGAAAAGGTGTATAATCATCAAAAAAGTTTTACAGAGGAACTGCTTAAGACATCGATTCAAGGGGGTAAGGATTATGAAAAGAATAGTAACGGTACAGGACATTTCATGTGTGGGAAAATGCTCACTTACTGTGGCACAGCCCATCATTTCCGCTATGGGAGTGGAGGCAGCAATAATTCCGACGGCAGTGCTTTCGACACACACGATGTTTTCAGGCTTTACGTGCAGGGATCTTACTGATGAGATTATCCCCATAACGGAGCACTGGAAAAAGGAAGGCTTTGAGTTTGATGCCGTTTATACGGGATATCTCGGTTCGTTTGAGCAGATAGATTTAATGTGCGATATGTTTGACCGCTTTAAAACTGACAACACGCTGCTGTTTGTTGATCCTGCCATGGCAGATAACGGAAAGCTGTATCCCGCATTTGATGAGGCATTTGCAAAGAAGATGGCATCCCTTTGTGCGAAGGCTGATATTATTGTTCCGAACATTACGGAAGCTGCTTTTATGACTTCCATGGAATACAGGGAAGACTATGATGAGGCATATGTTAAGGAAATGCTTTTAAAGCTTTCAGAGCTTGGCGCGGGAATCAGTGTTCTGACCGGTGTCGGATTCGAAAAAGGAATGACCGGAGCAATGGGCTATGACAGGAATACCGGTGAGTACTATTACTATTCACATGAGAAAATACCGATGAATTATCACGGGACAGGTGATATTTTCTCTAGCACCTGCGTTGGCGCGATGATGAACGGCTTTAGCTGGAAGGACGCACTTGGCATTGCCGCTGAATATACTGCCGAATGTATTCGTATTACATACGAAGAAAAGAAGGGCAGCTGGTATGGAGTTCATTTTGAGCAGGCTATACCGTTCCTTCTGAAAAAGCTTGGAAAACTGTAATAAAAAAACCCCGATTGGGGTTTTTTATTTTTGTATTTATTCGTAATCGTAATCTTCAATGAAATTGAGAGTGGGCTTATACCTAAGCCATGCCTTTCCGAAAATCTGATCATCACTGACATACGTATTGTCCCAGTATCTTGCATCAATTGAAATGTTTCTGTTGTCACCGAGAACAAAGTAATGTCCCTCGGGAACCTGATAAGGACCGAAGGAGCCCTCCATTTCCTCGTTAAGATAGGTTTCCTTTAAGGGAGTGGAAGAATCGTTGATATAAACCAGACCGTCTATAATCTCGACCTTTTCTCCGGGAAGACCGATGATTCGCTTGACATAGGTTTTGGTTTCGTCATCGGGAAAAGCAAAGAAGATGACATCCCCGCGGTCGGGGTCGGAAAATAAATAAGCTAATCGGTTGCCCACAACCCTATCTCCGATGTTAAGGGTGCTTATCATGGAGCCGGATATGATTTCGGTCTTAATTATAACAAAATGTGTAATCGAATAGGCAAGCAGATATGCTATTACAAGGAGAACAACCCAGCTGATAATCTCACGTGTCCAGTTTGTCTTCTTGGGAGAGCTGCCTGATGTATTTGATGAATCGCCTGTGTGCTTATTACTCATGCTTTTGAATATCCCCATTCATATTTTAGTATCCACCATTATAAAGCAAAGCAAATGATAAATCAATTATCAAATTGAATGCATTTAGTATTGACAGTAAAATGCGGGAATGCTAATATGATTTGCGAACAGTTTGCAAATTGTATTATGGAGTCGTGAGTGATGGAGAATACGAAGGGTTATAAGACGGTGAGCCGTACGCGGATAACGGAATTTCTTAAGAATAATGCGGATCGGTCGGTGACTGTTAACGATATTGAGTGTTATCTGAGCGAAGAAAAACTGGATATTAATACATCTACCGTGTACAGATGCCTGAATAAGCTTACCAGTGAAGGTATTATTAACAAATACGTTGCCAATAAAGGAGAAATGGCACTTTTTCAGTATGCGGGTACATCAAGGGACTGCAGCGGACATCTTCATATGCAGTGTACCGACTGCGGACGGGTAATACATCTTGACTGCGGTTTTATGGATGAAATAAAAAGCCATGTTTATGAAGAGCACGGCTTTGAAATATTGTGTAAGGGTTCGATATTATACGGATTATGTAAGGCATGCAGTGAACGGAGAGAATAAAGTGGTATCGGTAAGAAAAATTATGATAATGATGAAGAAGGCGGCAGCGCTGTTGCTTGCTTTTATGATGATAGCGGGAATGACAGGCTGCAGTGCGGGCGAAGAGGTTTCCCTGAAGGAAGAAGAGGGACTGAGTGTTGTAACGACACTTTTTGCGGCATATGATTTTGCCGGGAAGATCGGCGGAGACAACGTTAATGTAACAATGCTTCTTAAGCCGGGAACAGAGAGCCATACTTATGAGCCTGCGCCCCGTGATATAAAGACAATTCAGGAATGTGATGTCTTCATTTTTACCGGCGGTGAGAATGATAAATGGGTAGAGACCGTACTTGAGGGTATGGACAATAATAATATGAAGATTATCCGTCTTCTCGAATGTACCGAGGTTCTTGAGGAGGAGTATGTCGAGGGCATGCAGCATGATCATGAAGGACACGAAGAGCATGAGGAACATGAGGAGCATGAAGCGGATAAAAGTGAATGGGACGAGCATGTATGGACCTCCCCGCGAAATGCGATTCTTATTTGCAATGAGATAGAAAAGGCATTTTCAATGCTTGATGCGGAGAATGCCGATGAGTACAGGGACAATCTTAATACCTATACTGAAGAATTGAATGAGCTTGATGAGGCAATCAGGGAGGTAACGGATTCGGCTTCGCGTAAGCTTATAGTGTTTGGAGACCGTTTCCCGGTAAGATATTTTGTTGAAGAGTACGGCATTGATTATGCGGCAGCTTTTCCCGGATGCTCAGCTGAGGCTGAGGCAAGCGCGGCAACACTGGCATATCTGATAGATAAGGTTAAGACGGAACAGATTCCCGTAGTTTTTAAGATTGAGCTGAGCAACGGAAACATCGCTGAAACGATTGCCGAGAGCACGGGAGCGGAGGTAATGACCTTTTATGCATGTCATAATGTAAGTGCCGATGATTTTGAGGCGGGACTTACCTATGTTGATTTTATGTATAAGAACCTTGAGGCACTGAAGGCGGCATTGAAATAATAATTATCGGAGAAGAACGGATGGCAATATTAAGCTGTGATAATGTAACACTGGGATATGAGGGAGTTCCTATTCTGAGTGATATATGCTTTTGCGTTGAAGAAGGAGCCTATTTATGCATTATAGGTGAAAACGGTGCTGGAAAAAGCACTCTGATTAAGGGACTTTTGCATCTTATTAAGCCGATGTCGGGCAGCATAGCGACAGGGGACGGCTTGAAAAGTAATGAAATAGGATATCTTCCGCAGCAGACGGATGTTCAGAGAGATTTTCCCGCAAGTGTTTTCGAGGTTGTTCTTTCGGGACGTATAAACAGTCTCGGACATCGCCCTTTTTATTCGAAGACCGATAAGAAAGCGGCAATGAACAACTTAAGGCTGATGGGAATAGAGGAGCTTAAGGGGAAATGCTATCAGGAGCTTTCGGGAGGACAGCAGCAGAGAGTTCTGCTTGCGCGTGCGCTTTGTGCCTCGAAAAAGCTTCTTCTGCTCGATGAACCTGTTTCGGGGCTTGACCCGTTGGCAACAGGTGAGCTTTATGAGCTTATCAGAAAAATAAACAAGGAACAGGGGATTGCCGTAATCATGGTATCGCATGATATAGAGGCGGCGGTTAAATACTCTGATCACATTCTTCATCTTTCACAGAGACAGCTCTTTTTCGGAACAACCGCGGAATACTGTCAGAGTGAAACCGGAAGAAAATACATCGGGAGAAGTGAGGTCTGAATGATAGATTACATTGCTGAAATGCTTTCATATCCGTTTATGGCGCGTGCGCTGACCGTCGGACTTATGGTATCCGTCTGTGCAGCCCTTCTTGGTGTAAGTATGGTGCTTAGACGCTGCTCGATGATAGGAGACGGATTATCGCATGTGGGCTTTGCGGCGCTTGCCATAGCGGCAGTAATGAATGTTGCGCCGCTTGCGGTTGCGATTCCGGTTTGCGTGGTGGCAGCATTTTTCCTTCTGCGTATCGGAAACAAAAGCAAGATAAACGGTGATTCTGCAATTGCGCTGGTGTGCAGCGGGTCGCTGGCAATCGGAATAATGACGGTGTCGATGACAACCGGAATGAATACCGATATAAATAATTATATGTTTGGAAGTATACTGGCGTTGAGCGGCAGTGATGCTTTGTTAAGTGAAATCTTGTGTGCGGTGGTTCTTGTATTGTTTGTGGTTTTCTATAACAGGATATTTGCAGTTACGTTCGATGAGAGCTTTACCCGGGCAGCAGGAACGAGGGCGGGCGCATTTAATGCGGTTCTTGCCGTTTTGACTGCGGTGACGGTGGTGCTTGGAATGAGAATGATGGGGGCCTTACTGATATCAAGCCTTATTATTTTTCCTCCGCTTACCTCAATGAGACTCTGTAAGTCCTACAGAGCGGTTATTTTATGCTCGGTTGCTGTTTCTGTAGTCTGCTTTACCGCGGGACTTATCATTTCGTATGCCTATTCGACACCTACGGGGGCGAGTGTGGTATGCATGAACATATTATTCTTTATTATATTTGCGGCAATAAAGCATATAAAGGCTTTATTGCATACTGCCAATAAAACGGGTGCATGAAAGAGGACGGATTATGCTGATCAGAAAAGCCGGGAAAAAAGATATTCCTTATTTAAATAAGCTGCTGCTGCAGGTTTTAATGGTGCATCATTACGGGAGACCGGATTTGTTTAAGCCTGACAGAAGAAAGTATACAGATGAGCAGCTTGAGAGCATTTTAGAGGACGCGGGCAGCCCTATATTCGTTGCCGAGCTTGAGGGTGGCGAGGTGGCAGGCTATGCGTTCTGTAATATAATCGAGTATAAGAATCATAATATATTTATGGATATGAAGACCCTGTACATAGATGACATCTGCGTGGACGAAAACAGACGCGGTGAGCATATCGGAAAACAGCTTTTTGATTATGTAACGGAATATGCAAGGGAAAATGATTTCTACAATATCACGTTGAATGTATGGTCATGTAATGAGGGTGCGGCAAGATTTTATGAGAAATGCGGAATGGTGCCGCAGAAAACAGGTATGGAATATATATTGAAGAAATAGCGGGGTGGATTATTATGAGTAATGAGCTGACAGAAAGCGATATAAAGAAAATACGGGAGGAGATAGAATACCGCAAGCTGGTAGTCAGAAAGGATGCCATAGAGGCTGTTAAGGAAGCCCGCGCACAGGGTGATTTGAGTGAGAATTTTGAGTATTATGCCGCTAAAAAGGATAAGAATCAGAATGAAAGCAGAATTCGTTATCTTGAGAGAATGATAAAGACTGCGGTTATTGTATCAGATGAATCAGCGGACGATGAGGTCGGGATAAATAATACGGTTAAGGTGTATTTCGAGGATGAGGATGAGACCGAGACCTACAGACTGGTAACAAGCGTAAGAGGTGATATCCTGAATAATCTGATAAGTATTGAATCGCCTATCGGAAGGGCAATACTCGGTAAGAAGACCGGTGACCGTGTGTATGTAGATATGGGCGGTGACGGATACTATATTGTAATTCGTGAAATTGAAAAAACCAATGATGACAGTCAGGATAAAATAAGAAGATTTTAATTTAAATAATAAAGGGTTCCGCGATTTGCGGAACCCTTGGTTTTTATGGGCGGGCTTTACTTATTAATAATTGCGTTCTCAAGAATGAGAGCTTCTGCTTTTTCACGTAAAGCTGCTTCATTAACAAGCTTTTTAGCCTCCTCTTCACCGATCGCCGCATACACCTCTTCTGCAGTGGTGTAGCCGTAGGTTTCGATAAAGAGTGTGTTAAAGGTTTCGTCGTATTCCTCGGTTGAAACTGAAAGAGCTTCCTTTTCGGCAATTGCATCAAGAGTATACTGATACTTGATTGCGTATTCGGCTTCATCGTTAATGAGCTCTTTATACTGCTCTGCTGTGTAGCCGTACATATAGAGGAATAATGTTTCGCCGTCTACGCCATAATAGGAGGTTGCGAGATTGTCATAGTAAACAAACATTTCTTCAGCATATGCAGCGATTTCCGCATCGATATCGCCACCGAAGGAGGTGTTGGCGAGAACCTGTTCAATAATAGCATAGTTTGCTTCCTGATCGGCATATTCGATATTTGCTGAAAGAAGGCTGTCTGCAATAAACTGTCTGTAAGCTTCAACAGAAGTATATTCGGTGTTCTCGGCTATGAGCTCGTCAGTAAGCTCGGGAACCTCAAGAACGGAAATACTGTTAACGGTAACCTCGAAAACAACGGGAAGACCTGAGTAATCGGGATTGTTTGTATAAGGGTCGGGGAAGTTGAGCTCAAGAGAACGGGTCTCTCCGACTGCCGCACCGATTAAGCCTTCTTCAAAGCCGTCAATAAAGGAATGTGAACCGATATCAAGGTCGTGTCCGGTTGCTGAACCGCCTTCAAAGGGTTCTCCGTCCATGTATCCGGTAAAGTCGATATTTACTGTATCACCTGATTCGACGGTTCTGTCTGTAATTTCGATATATTCGGCGCAGTCAGCGGCGAACATTTCAAGCTCGTAATCGATATCCTCGTCGCTTACGGTTGTATCGCCGTAATCAACTTCGATTCCGCGATACTCTCCGAGAGTAACGCTTACGTTATAATCAACGGGAGCTGTGGTGGGAACCGGTGTTACCTGAGTTGTAACCGATGCCTCGGGGGTAGTTGTTACATCGACGGTGGAATCCGTACTTTCAATTACCTTGTCGGTATTTTTGTCATCAGCGCTGTCGTCTGACATTTTTGTAATAATGAGAATTGCAAAAACTGCAATTACAGCGACAAGTATGATTATGATTCCTGCGTAAACTGCCGCAAGCTTCTTTGAACCCTTCTTTACGGCTGCATTTTCAAAAGGGGTATCATTTGTCTGTGAATAATTACTGCTCTCAAAGGAGGTATCGTTTGTCTGTGAATAATCACTGCTTTCGTATGATACTTCATCTTCTGCGGTGTCAGCTTCGTCAAAGACTGCTGCTTCTGTTTCGTCGATATCTGTTGTACTTTCAATATCGTCGTTGATCATGTTATTATTATCCTCGCTCATTTCTCTCCAATCCTGCGCTTTCCGCGCAAATATATATTGTTCACATATCGGCGTTAAGCCGTTAATCACTCAGCATCGTAACAGAGCTGTATGTTTATTTTGTGAACTGTCGCTGCATCAATCTTAAGTATCTTTCGGTCATATGTCAATAGTCCGTTGATTTCGTCCTCAATATCCGAAACCTGCGTATATACTGCGGCAGACAATCCGTTTTTTATGCCGGGGATGATTTTTTCGATGTAAAGCTTTTTATATGCGGCGGTAAATTCAGCTGTGGTGCCGTATTTTCTGTAGCCGTATATTTTGTCGCAGCAGGTATGCCCGGGAACGCCGTAGGCATAGCCGCCGAACTCGGAAAGCGCAAGAACACGTTTTTCCGGCTTGAAGTTAAATGCGGAAAAGTAAATATGGAGACTCTTTATGTCACCGCCGCCCTGGTCGAACCAGCCGCTTGCGTGGTCGACGGTTCGGGTTTTATCAAGCGCTTCAAGCTTCTTAACGGCATCCAGTGCATCGAACTGCCCCCAACCTTCATTGAAAAGCACCCATACGGCTACGGACGGGATATTGTACAGGTAATTAACCGTTGCCGTAAGCTCGCGCAGGTATTCCTTTCTTCCTGCAGCTGATTCACGTGAAAGCAGCTTGTAATTGTTATCCTTTATCTTTTCAGCCTGCTTTGAAAGCACGTTGGGGAAGTATGTGACAAACCAGGATTTATAATCGCTTCCGCCGTTAACAATATCCTGCCATACAAGCATTCCGAGTCTGTCACAGTGGTAATACCAGCGCAGCGGTTCAAGCTTGGCATGCTTACGGAGCATATTAAAGCCCATTTCCTTTGCCTTAATTATGTCGTATGCGAGAGCCTCATCGGTAGGCGCGGTATAAAGTCCGTCCGGCCAGTATCCCTGGTCGAGAAGTCCGTTATGGAAATAGGGCTTATTATTAAGGAAGAGACGGGGAATGCCGTTCCGGTCATGTCCGGTACTGAATTTTCTCATTGCAAAATAGCCGCGAATACAGTCGTCTCCGGTTGTCAGGGTATAGGTATACAGAAAGGGATTCTCCGGAGTCCAGCTTTTAAAGCCGGGAAGCCAGAGCTTTATCCTCTCGTTTTTTTGGAAGGTATAGCGCCCGGTTACCTCATCACCGTCATAAACCGTAACGGTGGTTTCAAACTCGGAGGTTCCGCTTTGCGGGGGGGCATCTTCGGTATTTATATCCGATGCCTCGTTGATATACAGTTCGATTTCCACCTCCGAGGAATCATACAGAGGTGTAAGCCTTATGTCGGTGATATAGCGCTCAGGAACCTCTTCAAGCCATACGGTCTGCCAGATTCCGCTCTGAGGAGTATAGAACATGCCTCCGTGCTTAAGCTTCTGCTTTCCGCGGGAATGAAAGGAGGAGTCGGTAACGTCCCGTACCATTACGATAAGCGTGTTTTCGCCTTCCGTAATAAGCTCGGATATATCAAGAGTAAAAGGAAGATAACCGCCGACATGCTTTCCTGCAGGTGTACCGTTTATATATACAAGAGCCATCTGGTCAACCGCTCCGAAGTGGAGAAGAAGCCGCTTGTTACCCGAAGCCTGTGCGGAATTTACTACAAAGGCTCTCCGATACCAGAGATATTCATCGGGCATAAGAACATGTCCTACGCCGGAAAGGGGCGTCTCGGGTGAAAAGGGCACCAGTATTTTTTTATCGAAGCTTACAGGGATGGTTGTATTACCGGTTATGGTGCAGTCCCAGAAGCCGTTGAGATTGATATAGCTGTCACGTTCCATGTACGGACGCGGATATTCGGGAAGAACATTGTTTTTATCGAGAGATTCTCCCCAAACTGTTGACAGAAGCTTTGACATGACTACCTCCGTTAAAATACTTTGTTTTCTAAAGAGTATTTATCTTTACTAAATTAAAAATCAGCTATAAAATAATGCTGTCAGACATTGAAATTATAGCAGAGAAAGAGCGGTACAGCAATACAAATCGGGAGGCGCATATGAGCGAAAACATTCAATTCGGGCGGTTCATGGAGATTGTGAGACGACTGAGGGCGAAGGACGGATGTCCCTGGGATATCGAGCAGACTCATGAGAGTCTTAAGCAGAATCTTATTGAAGAGGCATATGAAGCAGCGGAAGCGATTAATAATTCAGATATGAAGAATCTGTGTGAGGAGCTTGGCGATATTATGCTTCTTGTCTGCATGCAGGCTGTAATCGGTGAGGAAAACAGCGAATTCAATATGGAGGAGGTCCTGAAAGGGATTGCGGATAAAATGATTTTCAGACATCCTCATGTATTTAAGGAAAAAGCAGCTGATAATATTACCTCTGAGGAGGTTCTTGCCAACTGGGAGCAGATAAAGGCGGAGGAGAAGCACGAGGAGACGGTCGGAGAGGGACTGTTAAGGGTGGCAAAAGCACTTCCGGCGAATGTAAGGGCAGAGAAGGTTCAGAAGAAGGCAGCCAAAACGGGAATGGATTTTGAAAGCTATGAGCAGGCACTCGGCAAGGTGTACGAAGAGCTGAAAGAGCTTGAAGATGCGCGGCTGTCGGGCGATAGAAATGCCGTTGAAGAGGAATTCGGAGATTTGATGTTTTCGGTCATTAATATATCAAGGTTTTTGCAACTAAATGCGGAAATTTCCTTGACAAATGCTACTAACAAGTTTATAAATAGATTTGTAAGTGTTGAACGGAAAGCCTTGGAGGGCGGAAAGTGTTTGGCACAAATGTCTGCTGAAGAGCTGGACGCTCTGTGGACCTCGGTAAAATAATCCCTAGGGTTATTATATTTCAATTACAATTAGAGGAGGATTTATTCATGAACAAGGCTGAATTAGTTGCAGCAATTGCTGAGAAGACAGAATTATCAAAGAAGGATACTGAGAAGGTTTTAAAGGCATTGGTTGACGTTATTACTGATGAACTTAAGAATGGGGAGAAGGTTCAGTTAGTTGGCTTTGGTACTTTTGATATCTCAGAGAGACCTGCAAGAAAGGGTAGAAATCCCCAGACAAAGAAGGAAATTACTATCCCTGCATCAAAGGCTCCTAAGTTTAAGGCTGGTAAGGCATTAAAGGATGCTGTTAATGCATAATTCTTAGTTCGGTGAATTTAAGTCCCACGGCGCAAGTCGCGGGACTTTTCTATTTACTTTATGTGCCTCGCATTTCCGAGTGGTGCATAGGAAGGGAGATTGTATGAGACTTGACAAATATTTAAAGGTTTCGCGGCTTATTAAGAGACGTACGGTTGCCAATGAGGCATGTGATGCCGGACGTGTTATTGTTAACGGAAATGTTGCAAAGGCATCTCTTAATGTTAAGGTCGGAGACATAATTGAGATTGGCTTCGGAACAAAGGCGGTTAAGGTTGAGGTACTGAGTATTGCCGAAACCGTAAGAAAGGATGACGCCAAGGAATTATTCAGATATATCTAGCATAAGTTAAATAAAAGCCTGTTGTGGAGATAAATATGGAGGTAAAGCAGCCGGTACGACTGCACAGAATAGAATTAAGCAACAGAAAAACAGCGTTAATCTGCGGAGTCAGGGATGTTAAGTCCTTTGATGAACAGGAGATATTGCTGGAAACCGACGAGGAGCTGCTTATTATTCGGGGCAGGCAGCTCCATGTTGACCGTCTGTCGCTTGAAAAGGGTGAGGTGGATGTGTCCGGAGTTGTGGACAGTCTGATTTATACCGACAAGAAGAATTTTGCCAAATCCGGAGAATCTCTGATAAAGAGGCTGTTTGGCTGAGAATGAAGGAGAGTCTGTTTCCCGAAGCAAACTTTTTTGCTGCTTCTTTTTGTACCGGAGTATTTCTGCTGGCGGGCTATGACCTTGTGCTGCTTTTCAGACTGATAATTCCGCATAAAAAAGTGATGGTTATTCTTGAGGACATAATTTTCTGGAGCTTTGCGGGACTTTATGCCTTTAGAATGATGTACATCATGAATTTCGGTATTGTGAGAGGCTTTTCCGTTTTGACTATCGCCATCGGGATGTTTTCTTACCGTGCCGTAAGAAAACTGGTGCAAAAGCCATTGAAAAAGCCTTACAAAAGGCTTACAATGGTGCTTAGGAAGCGGAAGGAGACCAAAGCGTGCAGGCAGGAAAAAGAAGAAGCGGAAAAACAGGTATCAGCATAATTGCAATCATTGTACTGCTTATCTGCGGTGTTATTATATACAGGACGATGGGACTCGAGGATACTCTTGACTCAAAGACTGCGGAATATGAGGAGCTGCTCGGCAAAATTGAAGAAGCGGAATATGAGACTGAGGAAATAAAACAGGAGATTACATATCGCCAGACGGATGATTATATTGAGGACCGTGCGCGTGAGGATCTCGGACTTCGATATCCCGATGAGATAATATTTGTTCCTGAGGATGAGAATAATTGATGAAAAGAATCTTGCGATGCGGGATTCTTTTTTACTTTATAGGAAATAGGAAAGTTCTTTCCTATAAAGTAAAAAAGCTCCGCGAGGATGCGCACTTTCTCCTGTGACTCAATAAAGTATTGTAATATAGAGCTGACCGGTTTCGACAAATTATATGCATGCCATCCGCTATACTCAGCATGAGTATCAAAATATACGGAGGGTATGCAGATGAATGATGTTGCTGGCGCAGGGCTGAAATATAGGGAGGAATACCGGAACAGGGTTAATATAAGGATAAAGGGACTGGCAGAGTCCTTTATGGGATTGTCTAAGGGCTTTGTATGTGAGGATATGCAGGCTGGCGGAGAGCTTGACACTCAGACCGAAAACAGGATTGCAACCGCCATGTGGAGAAAGATTTGCGTGGGCTGTGAGGGCTGCGGACAATGCTGGGAGGAAAATGCCGAACGTACTTATGAGGAAATGTCACGGATAATGCACATTATTGCCGAGGGGAAGATAGCGGAGGAAAATCCCGGCGAATTGATGTGCATACATACGGAGGAGCTGGTAAGTCTGCTTGAGGAGCAGGTTTCTGATGAAAGACGGCACATGGGCTTTAGAAACCAGCTGGCAGCGGGACGAAACGCGGTTGCCGGGCAGCTTCGGGAAATAAGCCGTATACTTGAGGAGCTTTGTGATGACCCCGGAGTAGTAGGGGATTCGCGGAGACTTAATGAGCGTGTTGTGAGACGGTGTCTCAGAGCAGAGGGGATTCGGGCGAAAAATATATACCTGTTTACAAACAGCCGGAGAGGCTTTGAACTGCATGCAAGACTGAAGAGCGGGGGACGCAGAAGCATCAGCATGAAAAATGTACTGTCCGCACTTTCCCGCGCCATGGGAACGGGGGTTGCGGCGCGTGCCGACTGCGGACATGCCGTAACGGGCGAATATCGGGATTTCTGTTTTTATGAAGAAAGCCGCTATAAGGTATTATCAGGAGCTAAGCGTCTTATTAAGACCGGAGAGGAAATTTCGGGGGATAACTTCTCCTTTTTATATCCGGACAACGGCAATATGCTGATGCTTTTGTCGGACGGAATGGGGAGCGGACCTGATGCCAGCCGGGAAAGTACAATGGTTATTGAAATGCTTGAAAAGCTTCTGGCGGCGGGCTTCGGTGAGGAGGGAGCAATAAAGCTCCTGAATTCGGTTATGGTTACAAGAAGCGAAAGCCCGGTTTTGTCTACCGTTGATGTCAGTGTAATAGACCTTTATACCGGAATCTGCAGCTTTATTAAGCTGGGGGCGGCAAGAACCTATTTACGGCGCGGAGAAAGCCTCGAATGTATCGGCGATAATACGCTTCCGCTCGGAGTGGTGTCCGAACCGGAATGCAAATGCTGCAGATGTAAGATGTTTGACGGCGACTATATTATAATGGTCTCGGACGGAGTTACCGACTGTCTCGGGGCGGATGATGATTATGATAAGCTGGGAGAAATTATATTGTCTGTTAATGAAAGCTCACCGCAGCTTATGGCTGAAAAAATCATGGAAGCGGTATGCAGGGCTGCAACGGGACCGTACACGGATGACATGACGGTTTTGGTTAGCGGAATATGGAAAAAAAGTTGAAAACGCAAATATAATGCTATATATTAGATACTGGAAAGAAAAAGGAAAGACGGATTAGGTGTGACGGTGACGGAATGGAAAAGAAAGCATTAATGTTTGCAAAACGGCATAATATGCTTGAAAAGGGAGACGGAATAATTGCCGGAATATCAGGAGGCGCGGATTCGATGTGCCTTCTGTCTTTTCTTCTGTCAATAAGAGAAGAAACGGGGCTTTCAATAACCGCGGTGCATATTAATCACGGAATAAGGGGTGATGCTGCCGACGGTGATGAAGCTTTTGTGAGAGGCTTTTGTGAGACACACGGAGTGGACTTTATTGCCGTACATGCGGATGTTCCGGCGCTGGCACGTGAATCGGGCTGTACGGAGGAGGAGACCGGAAGGAATCTTCGATACGAAGAGTTTGTGAAGGTCTGCAGGCTTAAGGGATACAGAAAAATTGCCGTTGCCCACAACAGCGATGATAATGTTGAGACCGTACTTTTTAATATTTTCAGAGGCAGCGGAATTTTGGGACTTAGCGGAATTTCGCCCGTGACAGTCCGTGACGGGGATATAAAAATCATTCGTCCGCTCCTTGAAACGTCGCGCTCTGAGATAGAAGAATATCTTTCGAAAAAGGGAGTTTCCTACCGGACGGATGCTACGAATTCAGAGGATGCGTATTGCAGAAACCGGATAAGGAACCGGCTTATTCCGTATATAAAAGAGGCGGTCAATGAGGGTGCGGTTAGACATATTTCTGAGCTGTCATCGCAGGCGGCAGAGCTTGAAAGCTTTGCGGAAGGGCTTACCGGTGAAGCAATGAAAGAGCTTGAGAACAGCGGAAGGCTGAATTATGTATCCGACAGGGAGATAAGAATAGACTGTGATGAGCTTGCAAAGGCAGAGAGTGTAATAAGAAAGCGGATTATCCGGTGTCTTATAGGAAAAGCAGCCGGGAAATTGAAGGACATAGAAGCGGTTCATATAGAAGCTGTTGCGGGACTTTTGGAAAAGGGTACGGGAAAGAGTGTTTCCCTGCCGTACGGTCTTACGGTCAGACGTGATTACGGACAGCTGGTGTTTGAAACCGTGCAGACGGATACCTTAGGTGACACTGTATATATTGAGTGTGAGCTACCCGGAGAGTACAGACTTGATACTCTCGGAGCCGTTCTGAGGCTTAGTCTTTGTGAGTACAAAAAAAACGATATTATTCCGAAAAAGCCCTATACTAAATGGTTTGACTATGATAAAATAAGGAATAATCTTGTTATAAGAAGCCGCAGACAGGGCGATTATATTCAAATAAGCCGCGGTACGGGAGCGTGTCCGGGGCTTTCGAGAAAGACACTGAAAAGCTATTTTATCGATACCAAAACCGACAGGACAAAGAGGGAATCAATACCGCTTCTTGCAGAGGGGAGCAGCGTGCTGTGGGTTATCGGAGAGCGCGGAAGTGACGCATATCATGTGACTGACAGTACCGTGCGCGTGTTGTCGGCAGAGCTTTTGTTTGATTTACCGGCTCATGAATAATACCAAAGAAAGGTGTATTTATCTATGAATAACATTGACGATAAGATTAAAGTACTTATTTCACAGGAAGATGTTGAGAAGAGAATTAGCGAGCTTGCCGAGGAAATCAGCCGCGATTACGAGGGTAAGGAAATTCACCTTATCTGCATTCTGAAGGGCGGAGTTATGTTTATGACCGAGCTTTCGAAGCATATTACACAGCATGTGTCGATGGATTTCATGTCTGTATCAAGCTACGGAAACGAGCGCAGTTCAACGGGACGCATCCGTATTCTTAAGGATTTGGATGAGCCGATTGAGGGCCGGGACGTAATCATTGTTGAGGATATTATTGATTCGGGAAAAACTCTTTCCCATCTGCTCGGAATGCTTGAGGTCAGAAAGCCCGCAAGTCTTAAGCTTTGTACCATGCTTGACAAGCCTGACAGAAGAGAGGTTGATGTTAAGGTGGATTATGTAGGCTTTAAGATTCCGGACAAGTTCGTTCTCGGATATGGTCTTGATTACGACCAGTTTTATAGAAATATACCTTATATTGCAGTTGTTGAGGAGGAATAGAGTTGAAGAAGTCATTTAAAGGATACGGGTTTTATTTTATTGCGCTTGCAATCATAATACTTGCGATTTACATGTCAAGTACATTGCAGAATGCAAACACCGTACCCTACAGCTATCAGCAGTATGAGGCGGCAGCCCTTGAAGGGATGGTGACCTATGTTGAGATAACACCGTACGAGGAGGTTCCCACGGGAAGCGTAAGGCTGGTGTTAAAGGACGGTCAGGAGGCGCAGTTTTACTGCTCCGATACGACCGAAATCGAGGAAGTGGCAAGAGAAACAAATGTAAGATATACAATGAACAAAATCAGCAAGCCTAACTGGTTTCTGACAGGAGTTCTTCCTTATATTATTCTCTTTATTGTCATGATATTTATGTTCTCATTCCTGACAGGTCAGGCTAACGGCGGCGGAAATTCAAAGGTTATGAATTTCGGAAAGAGCCGCGCGAGAATGATGACGGATGAGGCGAAGAAGTTTAATTTCGGAAGTGTAGCGGGACTTAAGGAAGAGAAAGAGGATCTGGCGGAGATTGTTGATTTCCTAAAGCATCCCGGAAAGTATCTTCAGGTCGGTGCGAGAATCCCGAAGGGCGTATTACTTGAGGGACCTCCCGGAACAGGTAAGACTCTGCTTGCCAAGGCGGTTGCCGGAGAAGCAGGTGTTCCGTTCTTCTCAATATCAGGCTCGGATTTTGTTGAGATGTTTGTCGGTGTCGGTGCTTCACGTGTTCGTGACCTTTTTGCTGATGCCAAAAAGAACGCTCCCTGTATCGTATTCATAGACGAAATTGATGCGGTCGCAAGAAGAAGAGGAACCGGTATGGGCGGCGGACATGATGAGCGTGAGCAGACGCTTAACCAGCTGCTTGTTGAAATGGACGGTTTCGGCGTTAATGAGGGCATTATTGTTCTTGCGGCTACAAACCGTGTTGATATTCTGGATCCCGCAATCATGAGACCCGGACGTTTTGACAGAAAGATTGTTGTGGGACGTCCCGATGTTAAGGGAAGAGAAGAAATTCTCGGAGTTCATGTTAAGTCGAAGCCTCTTGCGGATGATGTTGATTTAAAGAGAATTGCCCAGACGACAGCCGGCTTTACCGGAGCGGATCTGGAGAATCTTCTTAACGAAGCGGCTATTTCGGCTGCGAAGGAAAATCGTAAGTTTATTAACGATGAAGATATAAAGAAGTCCTTTATTAAGGTTGGTATCGGAACGGAGCGTAAGAGCCGTGTTATTTCCGAAAAGGAAAAGAAAATTACCGCATATCATGAGGCGGGACATGCGATTCTGTTCCATGTGCTTCCTGATGTGGGACCTGTATATACCGTTTCGGTTATTCCGACAGGACAGGGCGCTGCGGGCTACACGATGCCTCTTCCTGAGAGGGATGAGATGTTCAATACACGCGGTCGCATGCGTCAGGATATCATAGTTGATCTCGGAGGCAGGGTTGCTGAGGAGCTTATTTTTGATGACATAACAACCGGTGCATCCCAGGATATAAAGATGGCTACCCAGATTGCAAGAAGCATGGTAACCCGTTACGGATTTTCTGAGAACCTTGGTATGGTTAATTATGATAACGATGATGATGAGGTATTCATCGGAAGGGATCTCGCCCATACAAGAAGCTACAGCGAAAATGTTGCCAACAAGATAGATGATGAGGTTAAGGCAATAATCGAAGGCTGCTATGCTGAAGCAAAGAGACTGCTTAATGATAATATTGAAGTTCTTCACAAATGTGCGGCTCTTCTTATCGAGAAGGAGCGTATCGGTCGTGATGAGTTTGAAGCATTATTCGGAGCGGCTGCAGTGACAGAGACAGAGGAATAAAAGGCTTAAATGTAATTAAATCCCAAATTCAAACGATGCTGATGAATTTGGGATTTTTTTATGCGAAATTTCGTCTGATTTATTTCGCTGTAAAAAATGAGTTGTACAAAGCTTACAAAAACATTTATAAAGCAGTTTAAAGTTTGTGCAGACTTATCGTGGGTGCACTGCTATAATATGTCTCGTAAACCCCAATACATTATATAGTTTTTGCTACACCCCATAAGTAACAAAAATACCTTCTCCAAAAAAGGATAGTCGATTTCGACCATCCTTTTTTACTTTATAAAAAAACTGTCGGAGAACTTTCGAAACGGTAAGTTGTGATAAGCCGGTGCGGATTTATGTAAAATTTGCGAGGTTGTATGATGTGCGTGTTTGTGCTAAAATCATATATTGGATATCTAGGGAATATGCATATTGGGAGTAGTTGTTTATGGAAAGACCTGTTACGGAAAATGAAGCTATTTACGCACCTGTCGAACCGGCAGTTAATTCGAGTACGGCATATATAACGAATGTATTTAACAGAAGAGCTGTTTTCAGTGACGGAACAGCTGAATATAGAACTCCGACACAGCCGGGGATTAATGAAAGCGTCAAAATAAGAATAAGAATAGCCAGAGGCAATGCCTCCGCCGTTGTTTTGCAGTCGGATATTGCCAGAATTCCGATGAGTATAATAAGAAGCAACAATTTCTTTGACTTTTATGAGGCGGAGCTTAAGGTGGCAGACAAGAATGTAAGCTATTATTTCCTCATATGGTGCGGAGAGGCTTATTATTTCTATAATAAAATCGGCGTTACCGATGAACCGAAGCCTGAGTATAATTTTATGATTATGCCCGGGTTTTCCACACCGGACTGGGCTAAGGGCGCAATTATGTATCAGATATTTACTGACCGCTTCTGCAGCGGAAATTCGCCCAATAATGTTCTGACCGATGAGTATTCGTATATCGGCGGTCATTCCGTGCAGGTGTTTGACTGGAACAAAACGCCCGATGCTAACGGTGTAAGGGAATTTTACGGCGGAGATCTGAACGGTGTAAGGAGCAAGCTTGATTATCTTCAGAAGCTCGGTGTTGAGGTAATATACTTCAATCCGCTTTTTGTATCACCGTCAAATCATAAATATGATATACAGGATTACGATTATATTGACCCGCATTTTACTACGATTCCGTATGATTCGGGAGAGCTTTTAAGACCTGAGGATAATGATAATTCACATGCCTACAGGTATATTCAGCGTGTTACGGATAAAAGAAATCTGGAGGCCAGCAACAGGTTTTTTGCCGAATTTGTTGAGGAAGTACACAGCAGAGGAATGAAGGTCATCCTTGACGGTGTTTTCAATCACTGCGGTTCATTTAATAAATGGCTTGACCGCCAGCTTATATACGATGAAAGTAAGGGCTATAAGAAGGGGGCATACCGTGATGCGGACAGCCCTTACCGCAGCTATTTCAAGTTCCATGGCGGTGAGTGGCCGAACAACGGTGCATATGAAGGCTGGTGGGGTCATGATACGCTGCCGAAGCTTAACTATGAGGAGTCTCCGATACTTCTTGAATACATCCTGCGTATTGCGCGCAAATGGGTATCTCCGCCGTACAATGTTGACGGCTGGAGGCTTGATGTTGCAGCGGATTTGGGCTTCTCGGAGGATTTTAACCATAAGTTCTGGAAGGCCTTCAGACGGGTAGTCAAGGACGCGAATCCGAATGCACTGATAATAGCGGAGAATTATGCCGATTCATGGAAATGGCTGCAGGGCGGTGAATGGGATACCATAATGAACTACGAGGCTTTTATGGAGCCTATTACGTGGTTCCTTACCGGAATGGAAAAGCACAGTGACAGCTATCGCGGAGATCTTTACGGCAATTCTGATGCGTTTTTCGGTGCAATGCTGCATCATATGTCGAGAATGAACAGCCAGTCACTTTATACTGCCATGAACGAGATTTCGAATCACGACCATTCAAGATTTATGACAAGAACAAACGGCAAGGTAGGTCGTCTTGCAAATCTTGGTGCATATGCGGCAGAGGAGGGAATCAGACCCCAGATTATGAGGGAGGCTGTCGTTATACAGATGACATGGCCGGGTGCCCCCTGTATTTATTACGGAGATGAAGCCGGCGTATGCGGCTGGACAGATCCTGATAATCGTCGTACCTATCCGTGGGGACGTGAGGACTTTTCTTTAATCAGATTTCACAGGGAGCTTATCCGCATTCATAAATCCTATGAGACTCTCCGCACAGGGTCGATTAAGTTCCTTGGCGGAAGACAGGGAATTATCTGCTACGGCAGGTTTACCGCCGATGAGCGGATTGTTGTTGCGGTTAATAATAATTCATCTACAGAGAATGTTGATATTCCCGTATGGGAAATCGGTTCCGAGGATTCCGAAGCAATGGTGCGTCTGGTGCAGACCGATATAGACGGATATGGCTTTGAAGCCGCGGTATATAGGGTTGAGCATGGTGTAATAAGGCTCAGAATGAAGCCGTATGCGGCTATTGTTATGAAGAATCTGCCCTCCTATCTTATGTAGAGGATATAGGGAAAATGCCGGTTGTTAAGAGGTTATGCAATGAATAATAGGATTGATAAGACTGAGGCGGTTTTACGGCTGCTTGACGAGCATTATCCGCGTGATATGAAATGCTTCCTTGAATATAGCGAGCCATGGCAGCTGCTTATGTCGACGATTATGAGTGCGCAGTGTACGGACGCGAGAGTTAATATAGTTGCAAGAGAGCTGTATACTAAGTATCCTACGCTGGAGCTGCTTGCGGCTGCGGATGATAAGGAGCTTGAAGGCATTGTAAAGCCGACAGGCTTTTTCAGGAATAAGTCAAAGAATATTAAAGAATGTGCCGTGCTGCTGCTTAAGCGTCACGGAGGCGTTGTACCGCGTTCAATAGAGGAGCTGACGGCATTACCGGGTGTCGGAAGAAAGACAGCCAATGTTATACGGAGTCATATCTACAGTGAACCGAGTATTGTTGTAGATACGCATGTTAAGCGTGTATCAAGGAAGCTTGGGTTTACGGATACGGATGACCCCGTAAAAGCGGAATTCCGGCTGATGGAAATTCTGCCAAGGGAGCACTGGATTGCCTATAATCAGCAGATTATTTCGCACGGCAGGGCAATATGCATATCGGGACGTCCGAAATGTGCGGAATGCTTTTTAAAAGATTATTGTGACGGCAGGGGATGAATGACGGACGGAATGAAGGGATACAAGGAGCCGCTTAATAGCTTTGTGGCGGTGGATGTTGAGACCACCGGACTGAGCGTAAAAAAGGAACAGATAATTGAAATAGGTGCCGTAAGATATGCTGACGGAGCGGAGGTTGAACGGTATTCAACGTTCGTCCGCAATGAGAAACGAATCCCGGACAGAATTACGGAGCTTACGGGAATAACCGGAGAGATGCTGAAGGACGCGCCTTCGGAGGCTGAGGCGGTTAAGGGACTTTTGTACTTTATCGGAGCTGATGTAATACTGGGACATAATATCGCCTTTGATTTCAGCTTCATCAGGCTGGCGGCTGCACGCTTCGGAACAGACTTTTTGGCGTACGGAATAGATACGCTGAAAATTGCAAGGAAGGTACTTCCTGATATTCCGGGAAGAAGTCTCGGCGAATTATGTGATTATTACAATATAAGAAATGAAGCGGCACACCGCGCGTGCAGTGATGCACGGGCAGCAGCAGAGGTTTATTTCAGGATGCGCGCCGGTTTTCCTGATGACCGGGAGCTCTTTTTACCTTACAGACTTGAGTATCGCATTAAGAAGCAGGAACCTGCTATGGAGAAGCAAAAAAAATACTTGAATGATTTACTAATCTATCATAAAATAAATCTTAATATTAACTGGGAAAACCTCACAAAAAGTGAGGCGTCGCGACGGATAGACACTATTATTCGGGAATACGGGCTTCCTCAGTATAGAAATCGTTGAGTATTTTTCTGAGGCTTCCGACTGCATTTCGCGGAGCAGCAGATTCCTCTGCAAGGTCAATCAGATGCTCAATGCTTTTTGGCTGCTTCAGAGCGATGCAGCATTCAGCTAAGGCGGTAAGACATGCAGAGGTACGGATATTGCATTCATGTACGGCATAGCTTAATACCTTTTCGGCATCTTCGGGGCGCTTGTCGGCAAGAAGAAGCTTTCCCCATTTTGCACTGAGACGGGTAAAGGCGGTAAAGCAGGCATCGGCATCTGCGAGCTCATCGAAGTTTTCTGACCCGTATTTCAGTTTGAGGTCCGTATTACTGTACCCGGAAAGGTCGGCGACAGGACGGTTATGCAGCTTTTTCAGCTCACGATAGACATCGCGAAGCTCAGGACTGTCAGTGGGACAGGGCTGAGGAAGAGAATCGAAGGGGATATTGGTGAAGCTGATGTCGTTAAGGGATGACGGAAGAGCTTTTCCGGCGGCACTTTCACGCTTCCAGAAGTTTTCGGAGGATATACGGTTGCTTTTAGAAGCTCTTTTTATCCGATAGATAAGCAATGCTACAATTAGTAATACCGATGTTAGGATTACAGGCATAAATCACCTCGAAAATAATATTGATATAAGGAGATACCGCTATGAATATGTATAACAAGAAAACCAGAAAAGTAATTACCATAGTAATTACGATTGTTTTAGTGCTGGCTATGGTTGTTCCGTTGGTTGTTTCTGCATTTGTATAACAGTTTAACCGAATGGCAGGCAACAATCAAGTGATGAAGAAAAAATACCAATTTGACATTATTCTGATCGGTGAACCGGCTGCCGCTGCGGCATATAAGCTGCTATGCGGGAATGCAGGGGAGCTGGGCGGAATTTATTCAAAAACCTATCTGAATGAAGGCAGGGCATTTCTTGAGGAAGCACTGGAAGCTGATTATACGAAGACCGATGTAATCAGAGCGGGGCTTGAAGCAACGGAGAGCTTTCTTAACCGCGCGGAAGCGGGGAGCTTTGCTGATGCTGACGAAGCCTTCGTGGTGCAAATCGGGGAAGAGGGCGTGTTCAGGGCTCTGTGGAGACTCGGGGAGACCTTCGGCTGCGGTCTTCGCGCTGTTCTTAAGGATATTCCGATTAAGCAGATTTGCATCGAAATGGGAGACCGTTTTGATATGAATCCGTATCTTGCCGACAGCACAGGATGCTTTTTAGCATTGACAAGAAGCGGGGCTGTATATAGGGCAGAGCTGGCGGCGCAGGGTATTGCGTCCGCAATTATAGGCTATACGACTGCCGATAATGCAAAGGCGGTTATTAATGAAGGCGAATTACGCTATTTAAATGATATATATTAGCCGGTATATATAATAAATGAGAAGGAGGATGACCATGAAGGAAAGAATTTTGAAGGCTATTGATAAGAATTCCAAACTGACAGCGGCAGAGCTGGCAGTTATGCTTGGAAGCACGGAGGAAGAGGTCGCGGCCGCCATCGCGGAAATGGAATGCGACAGAATAATATGCGGTTATCCGACACTCATTGACTGGGATAAGTTTTCGGGTGAGAAGCTGACCGCACTTATTGAGGTTAAGGTGACACCTCAGCGCGGACAGGGCTTTGATAAGATTGCCGAAAGAATATATAAGTTTTCAGAGGTTGAGACGGTGTATTTAATGTCCGGCGGCTTTGACCTTACCGTTATCATTGAGGGAAAAAGCATGAGAGAGGTTGCAAACTTTGTTTCTGAGAAGCTTGCACCAATGGAGGCAATTCTCAGTACCGGTACTCATTTTGTACTTAAGAAGTACAAGGAACACGGAATTGTCATGCAGGAAGAAAAAAACGATGAAAGGATGATAATATCACCGTGAGGAATCCCATAAACAGAATAATTTCGGATATTAAGCCATCCGGTATAAGAAAATATTTCGATGTGGCAAGTGAAATGAAGGATGCAGTTTCGCTTGGCGTCGGTGAACCGGACTTTGATACCCCCTGGCATATACGCGAGGAGGGTATTTATGCACTTGAGAAGGGAAAAACCTTTTATACCTCTAATGCAGGTCTTAAGGAGCTTCGTCAGGAGATTTGTAATTATCTCGGAAGAAGATTCAGTTTGCAGTATAATATAAATGAAGTGCTTGTTACTATCGGTGGCAGTGAGGCTATTGATGTCGGTCTTCGTGTTATGCTTGATAAGGGTGATGAGGTACTGCTTCCCCAGCCGAGCTATGTTTCCTACGAGCCCTGTATAGTGATGGCAGGCGGAGTTCCGGTTATTATAGAGCTGCGCGAGGAGGATGAGTTTAAGCTGACAAAGCAGCAGCTGCTTGATGCCTGCACGGAGAAGACAAAGATTCTCATTCTTCCGTTCCCCAACAATCCTACAGGCTCCATTATGACCCGTGAGGAGCTGGAGGAGATTGCGGAGGTTATCAGGGAAAAGGACTTGTTTGTCATTTCCGATGAGATTTATTCCGAGCTTACTTACGGAGACACTCATGTTTCGATTGCTTCTCTGCCCGGAATGAGAGAAAGGACAATTGTTATTAACGGTTTCTCAAAGTCATATGCGATGACGGGCTGGAGACTCGGATATGCTGTGGGACCGGAGGTTATTGTTAAGCAGATGACAAAGCTTCACCAGTTCGCGATTATGTGTGCTCCGACCTCGAGCCAGTATGCTGCGATAGAAGCACTTAAGAACGGTGATGACGATGTCGAGATGATGAGAGAGGCTTATGATCAGAGAAGACGATTCCTTTTACATGAGCTGCGAAGAATGGGGCTGCCCTGCTTCGAGGCGAAGGGTGCATTTTATGTGTTCCCGTGTATAAAGAGTCTCGGTATGACTTCGGATGAGTTTGTAAGCAAACTCCTTATGGAAGAAAAGGTTGCGATTGTGCCGGGTACAGCATTCGGTGACAGTGGCGAGGGCTTCCTTAGAATTTCTTATGCATATTCTATTGAAAGCCTTAAGGTTGCGTTGGAGAGAATTGAGCGTTTTGTTATGAAATACCGAAAATAGGAGGCAGTTTTGGCGACAATAAATGTAGAGTATATTAATCCGTTTCTGATGGCTACGGTTAAGGTTGTTAAGGATGCCTGCCGGTTGGATGTAACGGTGGGTAAGCCCGCAATACATCCGGCAGAGTTTACCGATGATAAAATGCTCGTTCTTATGGGCATTACAGGTGAAATGAAAGGACAGGCCATTCTGGATTTCCCGCATGCGGCAGTGACTAAAATCGCTTCGCAGATGTGTATGATGACAATTGATGAGATTAATGAGCTTTCACAAAGTGCAGTATGTGAACTGTGTAATATGATTCTCGGAAATACGGCAACCCTTTTTTCAATGAACGGAGTGGCAATTGATATTACGCCGCCCACGGTATGTACCGGAAATGTTATATTCAGCAATAATTATGCTGCCAACATAAATATTCCAATTAATTTCAACGGAGAGAAATTGTTTGAAATAAACATTTCAGTAAAGGGGTGACTGATAGTCACCCTTTTTTCGCATTAAGATTGTATTTTGAATCGGAGGAAATATGAACATTGTTCTATTGGAGCCGGAAATCCCGGCTAATACGGGAAATATAGGAAGAACCTGCGTTGCGACAGGCTCGGTTCTTCATTTGATAAAGCCGCTGGGATTCAGTATAGATGAGAAGCAGCTGAAGCGTGCAGGGCTTGATTATTGGAAGAAACTTGAGTACTATGAGTATGAGAATTTTGAGGATTTCTGTGACAGAAATCCCGGTGCACAGCTGTTTATGGCAACAACCAAGGCAAGACGTACCTATACGGAGGTGTCATATCCGGAGAATGCATATATTATGTTTGGTAAGGAGAGCGCCGGAATTCCGGAGGAGCTTCTGGTAGAGAATGAGGAAAGATGTGTCCGTATTCCGATGATAGGCGACATAAGGTCACTGAATCTCGGTAATTCCGTTGCGATTATGCTTTATGAGGCATTGAGACAGAACGGCTTTACGGACCTTAACACGAAAGGAGATTTACACAGACTTTCGTGGGAAAGAAAGGGTATTTAATGAACGATAAAGCACTAAAAACATTAGAATATTATAAAATAATTGAAATGCTGGAGAACTGTGCAGGCTCGGAGCTCGGAAGAGAGAAGTGCCGGAATCTTCGACCCATTACGGATTTTGAGGAGATACAGCGCCTTCAGACAGAAACATCAGATGCCTTAACAAGGGTTTTTAAAAAGGGTAGTCTGCCCTTTTCAGGGATTCATGATATCAGGGCATCAATAAAGCGACTTGAAATTGAGTCAACGCTGGGAGCGGGCGAGCTGCTTCATATAAGCTCTGTTCTAACCGCGACGGCAAGGGCGAAGTCGTACGGAAAAACGGAAGAAGAGGCAGATTCACTGACAGAGCGCTTTGAACTGCTTGAGCCTCTGCCGGTAATTAATAACGAGATTCTGCGTTGCATCATTTCGGCAGAGGAAATAGCGGATGATGCCAGCCCCGGACTTAAGAATGTCCGCAGACAGATTAAGATTACTAACGATAAAATCAGGGAGCAGCTTATTTCAATTGTTAATTCACAGGACAATAAGCTTGTTTTGCAGGACAATCTTATTACAATGCGTGACGGAAGATATTGTCTTCCGATTAAGAGCGAGTATAAGAATCAGTTCCCGGGTATGATTCATGACCAGTCTGCAAGCGGCTCCACAACCTTTATCGAGCCTATGGCAGTAGTAAAATTGAACAATGATCTACGGGAACTCGGACTTAAGGAAAAAGAGGAAATTGAGAAGATTCTTGAAGCACTCAGCATGCAGCTTTATCCTGAGACCGAGAATCTGAAATATAATATTACTACCCTTACGGAGCTGGATTTTATTTTTGCGAGAGCATGTCTTTCTAAGCAGATGAAGGGAAGTGAGCCTAAGTTTAACACGCGCGGCTGGATTAATATTAAAAAGGGAAGACATCCCCTTATTGATGCAAAAAAGGTTGTACCGATTGATATTTATCTTGGCGACAGCTTTTCAATGCTGGTAATTACCGGTCCGAATACCGGAGGTAAGACGGTTTCCCTTAAAACAGTGGGATTATTTACACTGATGGGGCAGTCCGGTCTTCATATTCCTGCGTTTGACGGGTCGGAGCTGGCGGTCTTTAATGATGTATATGCAGACATAGGTGATGAGCAGAGTATTGAGCAGAGCCTTAGTACTTTTTCCTCACATATGACTAATACCGTATCTATTCTGAAGAGGGCGGATGCCGGTTCGCTGGTGCTTTTTGATGAGCTCGGGGCGGGTACTGATCCTACCGAGGGTGCAGCGCTTGCAATGGCTATCCTGACCTATCTGCATAATAAAAATGTTCATGTAATGGCAACAACCCATTATGCCGAGCTTAAGATATTTGCGCTTACCACACCGGGTGTAAGCAATGCCTGCTGTGAGTTCAGTCTTGAGACGCTAAGCCCCACCTACAGACTGCTTATCGGTCTTCCGGGAAAGAGTAATGCGTTTGCAATATCAAAAAAGCTCGGACTTGCCGAAGAGATTATCGATATGGCGGACAGCTTTATCGGAACGAAGGATAAGAGCTTTGAGGATATAATCAGTGAGCTCGAGGACAGCAGAAGAAAGACGGAGTCGGACCGCCTTGAGGCAGAAAAGGCGCTTCTTGATGCCGAAAAGCTTCGCTCACGTCTTGAGGAAAAGAACCGGAAGCTTGACGAGGCTAAGGACAGGGTTCTGCGCCGTGCGAATGAGGAGGCACGTGAAATTCTTCAGGAAGCAAAGGATTATGCTGATGAGAGCATAAGGAAGATTAACCGTCTCGGTGCAGGAAACAGGGAGCTTGAGCAGGCAAGAAGTGAGCTGAGGGAAAGACTCGGGGATAAGGATAAATCGCTGTCTATTAAGACTAAGAAGCGTGATAAGAGAAATTCGGTCGAGGACGTAAAAATAGGTGATGATGTTCTTGTGCTTACCCTGGGTACAAACGGTAAGGTAAGCAGCCTTCCTAATGCAAAGGGAGATTTGTATGTTCAGCTCGGAGCACTGAGAACGCAGGTTAATCTGAAGGACATTGAGCTCATTGAGCCGATTCCCGAGGAGAAGGAAAAGACAAAAACCAATACCGGCGCAATAAAGATGAGCAAATCCATGAGCATAAGTACTGAGTGCAACATCATAGGAATGCATGTGGATGAGGCTCTGGCTGTGGTGGATAAATATCTGGATGATGCATATCTGGCACATCTGCCGCAGGTTACGATTATACACGGACGCGGAACGGGGGCTTTAAAGACAGCAGTGCATGCGCATTTAAAGCGTCAGAAATATGTAAAGTCATACCGTGTTGGCGAGTTCGGTGAGGGAGACAGAGGAGTAACAATAGTTGAGTTTAAATAGTTCTTTGTAGGGAACGGAGGCAGGAATGGCTGAAAAGCAGAGAATATTAATTGTTGATGATGATGCAAACATTGCTGAGCTGATATCCCTCTATCTGCTGAAGGAGTGTTTTGATACCTGCATTGCGGAGGACGGTGAGGAGGCGCTTAAGAAGTTTGCGGAGTTCCGGCCCAATCTGATACTGCTTGATTTAATGCTGCCGGGTATTGACGGATATGAGGTTTGCAGAAGAGTTAGGAAGATATCTCAGGTTCCGATTATTATGCTGTCGGCAAAGGGCGAAGTGTTCGATAAGGTTCTCGGCCTGGAGCTGGGTGCGGATGATTATATGATTAAGCCCTTTGATTCAAAGGAGCTTGTTGCCAGAGTGCGTGCCGTGCTGAGAAGGCAGCAGCCGGCAGCCACGGCTGAGGAAAAGCAGGAGCAGGGAGAATATGTGCGTTATCCCGATCTTACGATAAATCAGACTAATTATTCTGTTATTTATATGGGGCAGCATGTTGATATGCCGCCGAAGGAGCTTGAGCTTTTATATTATCTTGCGGCACATCCCAATCAGGTGTTTACAAGAGAGCAGCTTCTTGACCGGATTTGGGGCTATGACTATATAGGAGATACTCGAACCGTGGATGTTCATATTAAGCGTCTGCGTGAGAAAATAAAGGATCATGAAAAGTGGAATATAGGAACAGTGTGGGGCGTAGGTTATAAGTTTGAACATCGTTCATAGTTGCCGGACGGCTGGGGGTTTTTATGAGAGTACCTGTTAAACTGATGATTTGCTATGTGGTTGCTGTAGTGGCAATCTTTTTAGTGGTGAATGTTTGGGGAACAGACATTATTGAGGACAGGACTCTGGAAAATGTCAAGCAGGAGTACTATGCTGATGCGCGTATGATAGCCGATGAATATGTGCTTGATTATTATAATTCAGAAATAGGATTATCGGAGATGCTGAGGCAGATGCGCCATATTGACAGCATCATTGATGCCAGAATATGGCTTGTAAACAGTAAACGTGTGGTTGTGGCGGATACCCGTCAGGCGGACACTATCGGGCGGATTTTTCTGGATGATGTGGATGAGGATTTTCTTAACCACACATTTAAGGAAAATGTCAGCTACAGCGGTATTTTCAAGGAGCCGGTGCTTTCGGTAACAGAGCCGGTTATGTACGATTTTGCCGTACGCGGCTATGTGTGTCTTCATGTCCCTATGACAGTTGTTGAGGAGCAGACAGTCAGCTATATGAATGTAATTAATTTGGGGCTGCTGTCTGTATCAGGAATCCTGCTCGGAATTTTTGCGGTAATATATATTATTACGGTATATCCCATAACGCGTATCAGAAGAGCAGCACTTGAGTATGCAAAGGGAAACTATTCTTATTCCTTTGTACAGCGTTCACACGATGAATACAGGGATTTGACCGATGCACTTCAATACATGGTCGGTGAAATCAGAAATGTGGATGATTATCAGAAGAAGTTTATTGCAAATATCTCACATGATTTCCGCTCCCCTCTTACTTCGATAAAGGGATATGCGGAGGCAATTAAGGATGGGACAATTCCTTATGAAGCGCAGAACCGGTATCTGGACATTATATTGTTTGAAACGGACCGTCTTACAAAGCTTACCACAAATCTTCTTGAGCTGAACCGTATGGACAGTAAGGGACTTATGCTTGATATTACAAGCTTTGATATTAACGCGGTTATCAAAAAGACTGCGGCGACCTTTGAGGGAATATGTACCCAGAAAAGGATACGCCTTAATCTTGAATTTATGTCAAAGGAAACCTATGTTGAGGCGGATATGGGCAGGATTCAGCAGGTTTTGTACAATTTAACCGATAATGCCATTAAATTTTCAGAAAGCGATTCACAAGTAATTATTGAAACCGAAGAAAAGGGTTCGAAGGTACTTATAAGGGTTAAGGACTTCGGAGCGGGAATTCCTAAGGAAAGTATTAAAAAGATTTGGGACCGTTTCTATAAGAGTGATTATTCAAGGGGCAAGGACAAAAAGGGAACCGGTCTCGGTCTGTCCATTGTAAAAGAGATAATTACTGCACACGACGAGAATATTAATGTTATTAGTACCGAAGGGGTTGGAACGGAATTTACGTTTATGCTGCCTCTTTCGGAATTATGATACATTTTTCGGCGAAAATCAGCAGAATTTACAATTTTGTAACAGGGTGTTCACATATATGTGCTATCATCGCTTAGCAATGCTTTGATTACTTATTAATCTGTTTACTTAGGTGGCTTATGGAGAATAATAATCAGGATACGGGTGATTTTACCTTTGTTCAGGAAAAAATCAAATCGAAAAGAAAGCGGAAAATAAAGAAAGCGCTTGTATATACGTTGTTTACATTGGTTCTTGCCGTGCTGTTCGGAATAGTGGCACGCTTTGTCTTTGCACTGTCAGGCGACTTTGTCGCATCCGTTCTCGGAATCGAGACTGAAGAAAACGGGTCTGATAGCGAGGGAAAGCGCAGCGAGGTTACCTTTCCTTCAACGGATAAAAACAGTCAGGTGCCGACAAAGCCGATTAAAGCAACTCCGACCCCTGCTCCGACTAAGGAGCTGACCCCGAGTGCGTCTGTGACTACGCCGACACCGGTTCCGTCACCGACCCCGGAGACTGTAAGCCCGACTGAAGCAGCTCCGGCAGTGCCCAGCGTGACGCCTGAGCTTCCGGAAAAGCAGCCAGAGGATACAGCAACACCGACTCCTGCTGAAGGAGGTAAGACTCCGGAAGGCGAGGGCGGTGCCGATGCTGAGGGAAACGGCAATGAGAGCGGGATTTCCCAGTCTCTTCTTCCGGGATATATTCAGCTTCTGGAGGAAATAAAAACGCTTTCGGCAGAGGTGTCGAAAGCGGTGCTGCAGATTATGACTACCACCAGAAGCATCAACTGGATGGATGAGGCGGTTGAGGTCAAGCAGATTATCCCGGGAGTTATTATGGGTGAGAACTCCATAGAGCTGCTTATTATGACCGATTACGATAAGGTGGAAGAGGCAGACTCGATAGAGGTTATTTTTGATAACGGAAGCTCTGCGGAGGCTGTACTTTACAGTTATGATTCAAATTATAATCTTGCGGTACTGGCCCTTCCGATGACTGCTGTTCCGAAGGAAATGAAGGACAGCATGCGAATTATTGAGCTTGGTGATTCTGATGATGTTTATGCGGGAAATGCGGTAATTGCACTCGGAAGTCCCAATGGTAATTTTGGGTCGGTTGAGTTCGGATTTGTAACGGGAACCGGAAATACGGCATATATTATCGATGGAGAGGTCAGTCTGTTTACAACGGATCTTTCTCATAACGACAGCAGTGCAGGTATAGTTGTAAATCTGAAGGGTGAGCTTATCGGATTTATATCGCATTTGCTTGATTCGGATACAAAAGGCGTTAATACGGTAGTGGCAATTGACAGTATAAGAGATGTTGCCCTGAGTCTTCTAAACGGTGAGAAGGCGGCGTTTTTCGGCATACGTGCCGAGAGCATCCCGGCTGCGGTTCTTGAGACCATGGGAATTGAAAACGGCATTTATGTTAAGGAGGTTATCGCACAATCGCCTGCATATATCGCCGGAATAAAGAAGGGTGATGTGATTACTGTATTCGGTGATACCGCGATTACTGATGTCGTGCAGTTTTCCGAGCTGCTGAGCCGGGTATCTGCCGGCGATGCAATAGGTGTTGAGCTGTACCGCAGTACAAAGGCAGATGAACCGGTAATTACCGTTGATGTATTAATAGGAGAACGAGATTAGATTAGTGCTTAAATGCTCTGGGGCGCAGGGCATATCCGGTCAAATAATTAAGCACCGCTTAAGTGTTTGCCGAGGATATGCTTTGTGCTCCTTTATTCTGCATAAAAAGTGCTTGCGCAAGCGGCAAAATATGAATATTCTATATAGAGCAGTGTATACATCGAAACGGAGGATAGTGTGAAAAAGTGCTGTGCACTTTTTTGCGCGGCTATTTGTTTCTGGGCGAAAGCAAATAGCCATAGCGATATTCCCCGCGACAGGTCGCTCAGAGATGGAGGAGATTATGAGATATATAAATGAATTGCGAGAGGGAGATAACGTAAGGGAGATATATCTTTGCAAGCAGCTTCAGAGTTTAAAAACAAAGATTGGTAAAAGCTACTATTCCCTTTTGCTTCAGGATAAAACGGGAACCCTTGATGCTAAGGTCTGGGAGCTCGGAAACGGGATTGAGCATTTTGAGCAGATGGATTACATTCAGGTTGAAGGTCAGCTGACAAGCTTTCAGGGGGCGCTGCAGCTTAATGTAAAGCGCATCAGAAGATGCAGTGAGGGCGAATATAATCCGGCTGATTATATGCCCAGCAGTGAGTATGATATCGAAGCTATGTATAAGGAGCTGTTAGGTATAGGCGGACAGATTAAGGAGCCTCATCTTAAGGAGCTGTTTTCTGCAATTTTTGTTGAGGATAAGCAGTTTGTGAACGAGTTTAAGAAGCATTCTGCCGCAAAGGCAGTGCATCACAGCTTCATGGGCGGTCTGCTGGAGCATACGCTTTCCGTAACAAAGCTGTGCGAGAATTTTGCAAAGCATTATTCGATGCTGAACCGTGACCTTCTCGTTACAGCCGCGATGTGTCATGACATAGGAAAGGTAACGGAAATATCGGATTTCCCGGAAAATGATTATACGGATGAGGGAAATCTTATCGGACATATTGTTTCGGGAACTGAGATGGTAAGTGATAAAATTAAGCAGATTCCCGGCTTCCCGCGACTTCTTGCGACAGAGCTGAAGCATTGCATACTTGCGCATCACGGTGAGCTTGAATACGGTTCTCCTAAAAAGCCCGCACTTGCTGAAGCAATGGCATTGCATTTTGCGGATAATCTGGATGCAAAGATGCAGACCATGAAGGAAATATTCGGCGGAAACGAAGACAAACCGGATTGGATGGGATATCAGAGACTGTTTGAGTCCAACATAAGGAGAACCTGATTTTTGTCGGAGGCACAATGAAAAAGAATGATGAATTTGAGCTTGAAATAACTGATATCGGAAATGACGGAGAGGGCATTGGTCATTATGACGGAATGACCTTTTTCGTTAAGGGCACAATTCCGGGTGACAGGATTTTGGCGGGTGCTACAAAGCTTAAGAAGAATTACGGATATGCAAGACTGATTTCTATTCTACAAGCGTCTCCGTATAGGGCCGATGCAGCCTGCCCTGCGGCGTCGCGGTGCGGAGGATGTCAGCTGCAAAGCATGAAATATGAAAAGCAGCTTCAATATAAGGAAGACAAGGTTCGGGAATGCCTTAAGAGGCTTGGAGGCATCGAAGAGTCAAGAATGGTACGCATTGTGCCCGAGGAAGAAGCAGATACTGCAGAAACAGACAGCAGGGTTGAATTCTATCCTATTATTGGGATGGAAAATCCTGTCCATTACAGGAATAAGGCACAATTTCCGATAAGAAGGGATAAAACCGGCAAGGTTATTTCCGGCTTCTATGCGGGGCACACTCATTCTGTCATTGATATAGAAAGCTGCATGATTCAGCATGAGGTCAGTGATTATCTTTTGTATGCGGTAAGAGAATATATGGCAGCCGGGAATATCAGTGCCTACAGTGAAGAGCAGCACACGGGACTTGTGCGCCATGTACTTACAAGGGTAGGCTTCACTACCGGAGAGGTTATGGTGTGTGTGGTAATAAACGGTGAGGAGCTTCCGAAGCAGGCAGAGCTGCTTGACCGTTTAGAGGCAGCAGTCGCTAAGTATAATACTGCCGGCGGCTGCAGGGAATCAGGTGCGTACCGGCTGGCGAGCGTGTCATATTGTATAAATAAAGAGCGGACAAATGTGATTATGGGGGACCGCGTGGTTACAATCGCAGGAGCTCCGTATATTGAAGATTATATTGGGGATATACGCTACAGGATTTCGCCGCTTTCTTTTTATCAGGTAAATCCGGTTCAGACGAATGCTCTGTATTCTACAGCGCTAGAATACGCAGACCTGACCGGCGGAGAGACCGTATGGGATTTATACTGCGGCATCGGAACAATCTCACTGTTTTTGGCTCAAAAGGCGAAAAACGTATACGGAGTTGAAATAGTTCCTCAGGCAATTGAGGATG
Organism: Lachnospiraceae bacterium; assembly: GCA_045578645.1. GTDB lineage: Bacteria > Bacillota > Clostridia > Lachnospirales > Lachnospiraceae > RUG11977. Next base: position 4,098 of record JAZNKQ010000103.1, on the reverse strand, counting down.
CGAAGGTAAATGCTTCCATTAACGGAATTACCAACGCTGAATTTTTCTGTGGCGCATCAGAGGAAATTCTTCCGGCAAAATTTGCACAGAACCCGGAGCTTTATGCAGATGTTATAGTTGTTGATCCACCCCGTAAGGGCTGTGACGAGCAGCTTTTGCAGGTGATTTCTGAAATGAATCCGAAGAGAGTGGTGTATGTTTCCTGCGATCCCGCAACGCTTGCACGGGATATCCGATTCCTTGAGGCAAACGGATACCGGCTTAAGAAGGTTCGCCCGGTGGACATGTTCCCCTGGTCGGGGCATGTGGAAACGGTGGTCCTCTTGAACAACCGAAATGCAAATTCGGATACTTATGTTCAACTTACGGCTGATATGGAAGATAAGAAACTCGCAGAGAAATCGGGAAAACTTCATGAATCAGATTGATTTATTCAAAATCAGAATAATTATTGAGGACAAAGTATATTTATTGGCAAAGGATGTCAGGAAGGTATTTGGATACAAAAGCATAGAGCAGTTAAAAAAGAAACATCATGATATTGTCAAAAGTATAAAAGATTTGCCGGCATTGGTGATGGAAAGCGATTTTAACACTATTCTATTGCCCGATGTGGATGCTATAAACTTAAACACATCGAGATAATTCGTGTTGAAACTTTGCGAAATAATACAGAAGCTATGAAGTCGAGAATGAAGAGGACAAACTGATTTCGAAGAGTGATTTGCTTGAATGTATCAATCATAGTAGAAAACGTCTTTCCGAGCTTATCGATATGGATGTGCTTTCCGGGAATGAGCTTCAAATTCAACACTACATCCATATCAATAATTGTACTCCATATCTTGAGAGTTTTATTGTCGGACGGGGTATATTTTTTTCTGTATACAATGACGGCTATGTATTTGACGAATTGTGGATTGAGAACAACGACCTTATTATTCCTACATATGATTATGATGAGGATAATCCTGATAAGAATTATGGCCATGATTCGGATCTTAGGGATTACAGAGACTATGGAGCGCCAGAAAACATTTTGTATCTGATAACGCATTTTAATGATGAGGATGTTTGTGTTGAACTTGCATGAAAAAGGGCCGCATTCCCGGGATTTTCGGGCATTTGATTGTCAGTGCAGGAGGGCGAAATTGACCGCAAAGGCGCTCAGGCAGAACATGTCAAAGGTATTGTTCGGATGGTTTAGTAGTTGATTTGGATGTTGGGCAGATTGGAGAATGTATGGAAAAACTTAATTCTTTTGGTTGGATTTTTTTATTAATCGCAATGGTGGGAGATCTTTTAGTATCTCTGTTGCTGTCACGGTTTTACCGTGATTATAACAGCTTTAAGATGACCATAAGCGCTTTGGGGAATCCATCCAGTCCGGTGAGGATTCCGTTCAATATCTGGATGTTTATCGAAGGTATACTGTTTCTTTTGGCATTGCCGGCAATACATAAGGTTTTTCATCCGATATCGGGTGGTATTACAACTGTGATGCTGATATTTATTGTGATATTTGCGGTAGGTGCTTGCATCTTCACCTGCTTTTTTAGCGTAAATGAGTCAAAGGCTGTCGTGACGCTCGCATCAAAAATTCACGGAGCAGGTTCCGTCATAGGATTTATGTTGTTTCTGTTCGTTCCGTTACTGGTTGGGATTCTTTTCTTTAAAAATCAGAATCAGACAATGGGAGTTATGAGCATCGTAAGTTTTGTTTTAGCGCTGGTTTTCTTCACGTTGTTTGTTATGTCTGACAAGCCCGAATTCAAGAATACGATTATAGATAATGAGGGTTTGTGGCAGAGGCTTAACCTGGCGTTTATGTATTTGCCGCTGGTGATTACGTCTATTAGTAAAATCGGTGTTTAGTGAGATGACGAATTGAGAGAATCGGAGATTTATATGGAACTTGGGATACTGACAAAGAGCAAGGAAAAGTGGAAAGAGAGTATTCCGTATGTTTCATCTCTCCTGAACCACGAATCCATGAAAATACAGGCAAAGGCACGCTGGCTGCTTGGCGAGATGGGTCTGGTATATCCCTCTGTTAGTGCAGGATGCGGTTCCGGCGATTGCTTGTTTGCAGGATAAATCATTGACAAGTGAATTAACAAGGTATATATTAGACCCAATAATTTTGAAAGGAAGCGCAGATATGTATTTATTCGCAGCTAAAAATCCATACAATTCCAATTGGACGATGCAGAATAATGGGCATGGTCTTATTGTTGTATGTGAATATTTTGGTTACGAAGAAAAATAAGCTTTCAGAGACAGAATATATTTATAGTTGTTTTTGACCACTTATCTTTTCGGGTAAGTGGTCCTTTTTATTGCACCGCAAGGTGCATTTTCATCAGGGCCCGATGAATTAATAAATTTATCGAAAGGAGTAATTGGATATGAATTTGAGACTGGTAAAGGCTTCGGAAGAATATCGCAGTCAGATAAGTGACATGATGAAGGAATGGAATGGTTTGGGTGAGAAAATTGTTCCACATGCAATCTGTCGAGTGGATTATAGGGATTTTGAAAATTACTGCAATAGCTTAGACAGAGAGGGCGACAGCAGCGGAAAAGTGCCGTCTTCTACCTTTTTCTGTTTAGATGAAGATAGAAATATTGTGGTTGGAGCTGTAAATATCAGACATTATTTGAATGAATCGCTATTACTTAACGGAGGACATATCGGTGATGGTGTAAGACCGTCTGAGAGAAGAAAAGGAATTGCCACAAAAATGATAGCTCTCGCATTAGATGAATGTAGAAAATTAGGAATTGAGAAGGTCTTGATGGTATGCGATAAGGACAATATCGGTTCAGCAAAAAGTATTATCAATAATGGCGGTGTGCTTGAAAATGAAGTAGAGGTTGACGGTGTTATAGAACAAAGATACTGGATTGACAATATGAAGCAGAAATAGGAGGTAGCGGATATGAGTAAAAGAATAGAAATAGTAAGTTCATTTTATGGTGCTTTTGACGAGGATATCAGGTTAAACAAAAGCCGTCACGGGCAGCTGGAGTATGCGACTACAATGGAATATATTCATCGCCATGCGAAGCCGGGGGCGAGGGTGCTGGAGATTGGTGCAGGAACCGGCAGATATTCCATAGCATTAGCAAAAGAGGGATATAGTGTAACGGCTGTTGAACTGGTGGAAAGTAACCTTGAGGTTTTGAGAAGGAATAGTAGTGATGTTAAGGATATTGTTTCTTATCAGGGAGATGCTCTAAATCTCAGCAGATTTGAAGATGACTTGTTTGATGTTACTTTATTGTTTGGTCCGATGTATCATTTATACAGTAAAGAAGATGTGCATAAAGCAATAGACGAAGCAATTCGGGTTACAAAAAGTGACGGTGTGATTTTGGCGGCATTTCTTTCTGTATATGCCATTATGAATGATAATTACCTTAACGGAACCTTCGCAGCAGGAGTAGAGGAAAACTTTGATGCTGAGTTTAAGGGAAAGCATTTCGAGGAGCAGCTGTTCACCGGATATGATATTGCAGAATTTGAGCAGCTTTTTGAATCCCATACGACGAAGTATATTACTACTGTAGCAGTAGACAATATTTTGGAGCTGGCAGAGGGACGGGCTGATTTTAGGATGTCGGATGAGGAGTTTGCGTTGTTTGTTAAGTATCATCTGGCGACATGTGAAAAGAGAGAATTGCTCGGCAGTTCAAGTCATTTGCTGTATATATGCAAAAAAGAAGGTTCAAGGAAGAAAGCAGAGGTATAAGGTTTTGAGAGAGAATATGCAAAAATATATAAAACCGGAATATTCATTGAAATCATGATTGCTTTATGACAGAATATTACATAGCTGAGTATGTTAGGTGTGATGAATAATATCAGAAAAAGCATAACGCGGTATTTGTTTGTGAGCGAAAACAAATAGCCATAGAGTTATTACTCGCGACAGGTCGCTCGGAAATGGAGAATAGTGTGAAAAATCACATTGATATGCTGATTTTTCACAACTAACCTTGGTTAGTTTGGCTATCTTGTGCCGAAGCGTCACAAATAGCCTTTATGCGACACGAGAAATCACCTGCGTGAATTTCTCGTGCGGATTCCTACGC
>JAZNKQ010000102.1:0-49875 GCA_045578645.1 Lachnospiraceae bacterium | reverse complement strand
CGGGTGATGCGAATATATATGTTGCAGGCGGGTACAGACTCTTTAAGGAAGCCATTCCTCTTGCAGATGTAATGTACATCACAGAGGTTGACACAATAGTCGATGATGCGGACGTATTCTTTCCGGAGTTTGATTGTAATGAGTTTGATGTCACGATAGGCGAAACCGGAGGAGACGAAATAAAATATACAAGAGCAGTTTATAAAAGAATATTGACTCTGACGTAACGTCATAGTGTATCCTTTCTCATTATAAATGTGAAAGGATGTTGAAAGATGAATAATTATATTGTAAAAGAAATCCGTTCTGATGCCGTTTATCGGAAGATGGCAGCTGCCCCGACAGAAAAAAGAGATGACATATTTAGATATGACTTAATGAAAGCATTTGAAAAGAAATTTGAAATGTATCATTGTCCCTTGAAGGCAGCTAAGCCGGGCGGCTATGATGTCGTAATGGCAAGCGGAATGCTTGGATATCTGTTACCGCAGAAAATCGGCAAAAAAGAGGAGGCTTACATTACAGCGTTAGAGGATGATACGCTTTGGAAAAACTGTGTAAGTTCAATATGTAAATCGCTGGACGAATTTGTTAATGCCGGTATAGAGTTAAAAGTTAAGGAGTATTTATTTACCCTGACGCTGGCGGACCCCGAAAGTCCGTATTCCGTTATGAATGATAATTATTGCGGAGACGGTGGAATTCCGGGCTTCATTTTCGGCTCTTTGGTGCCTTCAGAATATACAAAATCCAGAATTCCGGTTGCACTGGCACATGAAACCAATCACAATGTAAGATTTCAGTACATTAAATGGAGAAACGACATTTCACTTGCAGAGTATATGGTATGTGAAGGCTTGGCAGAAAATTTTGCCGCATATATGTACGGAGCAGACAAGGTTGGTCCCTGGGTGAGCAAAACAGATGCAGAGACCCTGAACGAATATATAAAGCCGCTTATTAAGGATGCGCTGGAGGTGAGGGGCTTTGACGGCATATCGTCCTACATGTACGGGGACGAAATGGCAAAGCTGCAGGATTACATACCGGTAGGAATGCCGTATTGCGCAGGCTATGCGTGCGGATATCACATGGTAAGACACTACCTTGAGAAAACCAAGAACAGTATCGTTGAAGCGACGATATTGCCGGCGGCAGAAATATTGAATGAAATAGTTGACTTTTGGGAAACGGAAACAGTATTCTAGTTATATAGAAAAATAACTTGGAGGCTATAATGAACGCTATTACAATAATGTTGATTTCGGTGGTCGTACTCGGAGCGGGCTATCTGCTTTACGGTCGCTACCTCGCAAAAAAATGGGGAGTTGATCCAAAGGCAAAGACTCCGGCGTATGAGCTTGAGGATGGAGTGGATTATGTACCGGCAGAGCCGGGTGTGGTATTTGGGCATCAGTTTGCGTCAATAGCGGGTGCGGGTCCCATAAACGGTCCGATTCAGGCTGCAGTTTTCGGCTGGGTTCCCGTACTTTTATGGGTTCTTATCGGAGGAGTTTTCTTCGGTGCGGTACAGGATTTCGCATCAATGTACGCCTCGGTAAGGAGTAAAGGACGTACCATCGGATACATAATTGAGCTCTACATCGGAAGGCTTGGAAAAAAGCTGTTTACCTTGTTTACCTGGCTGTTTTCGATTCTTGTAGTTGCTGCATTTGCGGATGTTGTGGCAAAAACCTTTAACGGCTTCGAAAAAACAAGTGAGCTGTCAACAGCTAACGGTCAGGTTGCAAGCACCTCAATGTTTTTTATAATGGCAGCGGTGGGACTTGGCATCCTTCTTAAAAAATGTAAATTTAAGACTGCCGTTAATACGGTAATTGCGATTGCGCTTCTGGTTATTTGCGTTGTGCTGGGGCTTTCACTGCCTATATATATATCGGTTGACAGCTGGCATCTTTTTGTATTTATATACATCGCCATAGCATCAGTGGTTCCTATTTGGGCACTGCTGCAGCCGAGAGACTATTTAAACAGCTATTTGCTGCTCTTTATGATGGCGGCTGCCGTAATCGGCGTGGTAGTGGCAAATCCTTCAATGAATCTTGCACCCTTCAGCGGATTCGTTATTGACGGACAGCCCATGTTCCCCATTTTGTTTGTTACAATCGCATGCGGAGCGGTATCCGGTTTTCATGCGCTTGTTTCCTCGGGAACGGCTTCAAAGCAGGTTAAAAATGAAAAGCATATGCTTCCGATTTCATACGGAGCAATGCTTCTTGAGTCCCTTTTGGCCGTTATTGCACTTATAGCGGTCGGTGCCGTATCAAACGGAACCGAGGTTGCATCAGGCACACCTGCAACGGTATTTGCGTCTGCAATTGCATCCTTCCTTACAAAGATAAATTTGCCGCAGGATATTTCGTTTACGCTGATTAATCTGTCGGTTTCTGCATTTGCACTTACTTCACTTGACTCGGTTGCAAGAGTCGGACGTATTGCATTTCAGGAGTTTTTTACGGATTCCTCTGATGAAGGAAAGGAGAAGAGTCCTGTTATTAGATTCTTAACCAATAAATATACCGCGACAATTATTACGCTTGCCGGAGCATACGGACTTGCAAAAATCGGATATGCGAATATATGGCCGCTTTTCGGTTCTGCAAACCAGCTCTTAAGCGCACTTGCACTTATTGCCTGCGCAGTATTCCTTAAAAGAACGAAGCGTAAGGGCTGGATGCTCTGGATACCCATGGCGGTTATGCTTGCAGTAACCTTAACCGCACTGGCAATTACCGTATTTACAAAGCTTAGCGGTCTTATTGCGGGAAGCTCCTCTAACATCGCAGGAGATGTTCTTCAGTCCGCATTTGCCGTAACGCTTCTGATGCTTGGAGTTGTTCTGGCGGTACAGGGTGTAAAGAAGCTTTTTGGGCGTGAAGAATAATAACTGTATAAAGATTGGAGAACGGAATTATGATGAAATTTGATAAGCCGATTGATTACGCAAAAGCGTCATGCGATACAATGATGAGAAAATTTAAGGCGGAGGAGCTTCCGCCGAAGGGACATTTCCATTATCATCAGGGAGTTTTTCTGTCAGGCATGTATCAGACATATCTGCTTACGGGAGAAGAAAAGTATTTTGAATATATGAAGGACTGGATTGATTCCGTTATAGATGAAAACGGAGTTCCCTATGAGTGGAAGCAGGGACAGCTCGACGATATACAGCCCGGAATTCTTCTGTATCCGATTCTTGAAAGAACCGGGGATGCCAGATACGAAAAGGCGCTTCATACGCTTCTTCCGATAATAAAGAATTTCCCGCGTAATGAGGTCGGAGGCTTCTGGCATAAGGATATTTATCCGAACCAGATGTGGCTTGACGGATTATATATGGGTGGTCCGATTAGTGCTGAGTACGCAAAGAGGTTTAATAAACCGGAATTTACCGAAATTGTTGTTGAGCAGGCACTGCTCATGCAGGAGAAAACAAGGGATGCAAAAACAGGGCTTTGGAAGCATGCCTGGGACTGCTCGAAGCTTGCAGTCTGGGCTGATAAGGAAACCGGACTTGCACCCGAATTCTGGGGCAGAAGCATCGGCTGGGTTCCTGTTGCGGTGCTGGATGACCTTGACTTTATACCTGAGAATCATCCTAAGAGACCTGAGCTTGAGGCGCTGGTTGCAAATCTGTTAAAGGCAGTATGTGCATTTCAGTCGGAGGAGGGACGCTGGTATCAGGTTGTCAATAAAGGAGGCGAAGAGGGCAACTGGCTTGAAAATTCGTGCTCATGTCTCTATGTTGCGGCAATCTGCAAGGCGGTGCGTCTGGGGATTCTGCCCGCGGAATATATGGAGTATGCGAGAAAGGGATATAATGCGGTTATCAATTCGCTTGAGTTTGAGGGAGAAAATCTTCTTGTCGGTAATGTATGCATAGGAACCGGTGTCGGAAATTACAAATTCTATTGTGAAAGACCGGTATCTGTTAATGACCTTCACGGAGTCGGGGCTTTTCTGCTTATGTGTACGCAGCTTGAGAGAAATGAGCAGGCAAATATTTAGCTTGCATTTATTTGCATTTCGTATGATAATGATTTGGAATGAATTTATGATAAAAGTCTGCCTGCGTGAGAATGGAGGAAAATATGAAGCATAATAATATTGACTATGATACATATTTTAAGAATTATCCTGATGAGAACGGATACTTCGGAAGATACGGCGGAGTATATATTTCAGATGAGCTTAAGGATGCAATGAAGGAAATTACGGATGCTTACTTTACCATCTGTAAGTCACGTAAGTTTATAGCTGAGCTCAGACGTATCCGCAAGGAGTTCCAGGGACGTCCCACCCCGATAAGTCATCTTGAGCGTCTTTCAAATTCGCTCGGTAATGTACAGCTTTATGCGAAGCGTGAAGACCTTAATCATACGGGAGCACATAAGCTTAATCACTGTATGGGAGAGGCACTTCTTGCAAAGTACATGGGAAAGAAAAAGGTTATTGCCGAGACCGGAGCAGGACAGCATGGTGTTGCACTTGCAACGGCTGCAGCTTATTTCGGTTTAGAGTGTGATATATACATGGGCTCTGTTGATATTAAGAAGCAGGCTCCCAATGTTGCCAGAATGAAAATTCTCGGTGCGAATGTTGTTGAGGTTAAGGAGGGTCTTGCAACACTCAAGGAGGCTGTCGATGCGGCATTTGAAGCATACAGCCGTGATTATAAGGATTGTATTTACTGCATCGGTTCGGTAGTAGGACCGCATCCTTTCCCGATGATGGTTCGTGATTTCCAGCACATTGTCGGTATTGAGTCACGTGAGCAGTTCCTTGAAATGACCGGCGAGCTTCCGGATGCAATAACAGCATGTGTCGGAGGCGGTTCTAATTCAGCCGGATTTTTCGCAGGCTTCTTAAATGATCCCGTTGCCATTTACGGTGTCGAGCCGCTCGGACGCGGACCTAAGCTCGGAGATCATGCGGCAAGTCTTCAGTATGGTACAGAGGGCATCATGCACGGCTTTAACAGTATAATGCTTAAGGATGAAAACGGTGAGCCCGCTCCCGTATATTCGGTTGCGAGCGGTCTTGATTATCCTTCATCCGGTCCCGAGCATTCCTTCCTTCGCGATGCGGGCAGAGTAAAATACGATACCGTCGGTGACGAAGAGGCTATAGATGCATTCTTTACACTTTCAAGAATGGAGGGTATCATCCCTGCCATCGAAAGTAGTCACGCGGTTGCCCATGCAATACGTCTTGCAAAGGAAATGAAAAAGGGTTCTATACTTATTAACTTATCGGGACGCGGCGATAAGGATATGGACTATATTATTGAAAATTACGGTATAAGATAATTAATGGAGGATGACGGTATGCTTAAGAATAAAGTAGCGGTTGTTACCGGCGGTACAAGGGGAATTGGCTTTGCAATTGTTAAGAAATATCTTGAAAACGGCGCTAAGGTAGTTCTGTTCGGTTCAAGACAGGAGACTGTTGATAAGGCACTTGAGAGCCTTAAGGCAGAGAATCCGGCATGGGAGGTTGAAGGCGACTGTCCCAATCTTACGGATGCGGCAGCCGTAAAGACAGCAATTGACAAAGTAAAGGAAAGATTCGGAAGAATCGATATTCTTGTTAATAATGCGGGAATATCCGACAGTACAAAAATCGATGCATATACCGACGAGCAGTTTAATAAGGTTATGCAGCTTAATGTAAACGCAATATTTAATGCCATTATGCCCGCTGTTGCCATTATGAAGGAGCAGGGCGGCGGATGCATTATCAATACAAGCTCTATGGTAAGTATTTCGGGACAGCCCGGCGGTGTTGCTTACCCTGCCAGCAAGTTTGCTGTTAACGGTATGACCCTTTCACTTGCAAGAGAGCTTGGTCCCAGTAACATCAGAGTAAATGCGGTTGCACCCGGAATTACAAAAACCGACATGGTTGCGGCACTTCCGGAGCAGGTTATAAAGCCCATGATTAATGCAATTCCGCTCAGAAGAATAGGTGAGCCTGAGGATGTTGCAAATGCATTCTTATTCCTTGCAAGTAATATGGCAGATTATGTAACCGGTGAGGTTTTATCGGTTGACGGTGCTATGAGATCATAATTATTATGAGTCCCCAATATTAAGGGGACTCTTTTTGTGCAGAAGAATATATTTAGGTAATCCTGCGCAATCGTGTTGCGCAAAATGGGTGAAATGATGGCAACTTTGTCATATTTTGCCGTAGCTTTTTGTAGAATTTTGCATGTAAAAAATCATTGATAAATTGGTATGCTGTGTATATAATCAGAGTTGACGGTGCATTTGGTAACATAAAGAATTATTATAAAAAATTTAATAGGAGGAAGTGTAATGGGGAAGATTACTGTTGTAATAACGGATGACAACAGTAGGATGGTGTCTCTTCTTGAAGAGATTTTAGGGAACGATAAAGATATTGAAGTAGTAGGAACAGCAGATAACGGATTAGATGCGATTGATCTGATCATACAAAAGAAACCGGATGTTGTATTATTAGATTTGATTTTGCCGAAGCTTGATGGTTTGGGTGTTATGGAAAAGGTTACTAAAAATGCGGATGTCGAAAAGATACCGAGCTTCATCGTGATTTCTGCAATCGGACAGGAAAGGGTAACGGAAAGTGCCTTTGAGCTGGGTGCATGTTACTATATTATCAAGCCCTTTGATAATCAGACGATTCTGTCCAGAATACACCAGATAAAAGGCAGACCTCTGGCTGTTAATAATGACAGGGTAAGCGGGCATAAGCCGCAGGGGACTACTTACAGCAACAATAAGATGAGAACACTTGAAACGGATGTAACCAATATTATCCATGAAATAGGTGTTCCGGCACATATTAAGGGTTATCATTATTTACGTGATGCGATAATAATGTCGGTAGATAATGATGAAATGCTTAATTCAATAACCAAGCAGCTGTATCCCTCAATCGCAAAGCAGCATAAGACAACTCCGAGCCGCGTGGAGAGAGCAATAAGACACGCAATCGAGGTTGCCTGGAGCAGGGGTAAAATGGATACGATTGATGAGCTTTTCGGGTATACGGTCAGCAACGGGAAGGGAAAGCCGACGAATTCTGAATTTGTTGCTATGATTGCCGATAAGATACGATTAGAACATAAATACATTATTGCTTAAGGATAATTAACGTGCAGGGGGTAATAACATATGAAAAACATATTATTTATTGCATCTGAGGGCGTACCGTTTATTAAGACAGGAGGTTTGGCTGATGTTATAGGTTCGCTGCCCAAGTATATAAATAAAAAAGAATATGATGTCAGAGTTATTTTACCCAGATACGCGTGTATCAAAGCAGAATACCGCGACAGGATGAAATATATATGCAATTTCCAGATGGATTTATCATGGAGACAGCAGTATGTCGGTATTTTTGAGCTTGTGCATGAAGGAATAAAGTTTTACTTCATTGATAACGAGTTCTATTTTGCAGGCAGTCATCCTTACGGCAATATTTATGAGGATGTCGAGAAGTTTGCATTCTTCAGCAGAGCCGCATTATCGGTATTGCCGGTAATCGGATTCAGACCTGATATAATCCACTGTCATGACTGGCAGACCGGTCTTGTTCCGGTATATCTCCATGACGGATTTCAGGGTGACGAGTTCTTCCGCGGAATAAAAACTGTTATGACGATTCATAACCTTAAGTTCCAGGGAGTGTGGGACAAGGAAAGAATTAAGGACATTACCGGACTGAGTGATTATTATTTTACCTCCGATAAGATGGAGGCATACGGTAATGCAAATTATCTTAAAGCAGGAATCGTATACGCAGATTATGTTACAACCGTCAGCGATACATATGCGGAAGAGATTAAGATGCCTTTTTACGGCGAGGGGCTTGACGGGCTTATGCAGGCAAGATCAAATAACCTTGTCGGTATTGTAAACGGAATTGATTACGATGAGTACAATCCGGAGACAGACGAATTTATAGAAAAGAATTATAATTTACAGAACTTCAGAAAAGAGAAAGTTAAGAATAAAAAAGCTCTTCAGAAGGAGCTTTCGCTTGAACAGGACACCAAAAAGTTTATGATTGGTATTGTTTCAAGACTTACCGATCAGAAGGGACTGGATCTTGTTGACTGCGTTATTGAGGAGATATGTGATGAGGATACTCAGCTTGTAATTCTCGGAACGGGAGAAGCGAAGTATGAGAATCTGTTCAGGCATTATGCATGGAAGTATCCTGACAGAGTTTCTGCAAACATATATTATTCCAATGACAAGTCTCATCGGATATACGCAGCATGTGATGCCTTTTTAATGCCGTCGCTGTTCGAACCCTGCGGACTCAGCCAGCTTATGAGTCTTCGGTACGGAACTGTTCCCATTGTCAGGGAAACGGGCGGATTAAAGGATACTGTAGTACCGTATAATGAATATGAGAGTACGGGAACAGGATTCAGTTTTACAAACTACAATGCACATGAAATGCTTGCATGCATAAGATATGCAAAGCATATATATTACGATAAGAAGCGGGAATGGAATAAACTTATAGAAAGAGGAATGGCTGTTGATTTTTCATGGAAGAGCTCGGCTGTTCAATACGAAGAATTATATAAGAGGCTATAATTCAGGACCCACGGCCTACGGGACGTGGGTTCGTGATTTATATTAATTGATGAAAATGGAGATAGTGTGAAAAATCACATTGATATGCTGCTTTTTCACACGGCTGATTTGTGCCGAAGCGTCACAAATTAGCCCCTATCCGACACGAGAAATTACATTCGTGAATTTCTCGCGCGGATTCCTGCGCTACGCTTCGGAATGGAGAATAGTATGAAGCTGTCAGATTTATTAAAGGATATTGAATATACTTGTGTTAGCGGAAGTGTTGAAACAGAGGTTACTGCCGTCTGCTATGATTCGCGAAAGGAAATTCCTGAGGGTGCGGCATTTATATGTATAAAGGGTGCGGTGTCGGACGGACATGATTCTGCCGCGGATGTTATTGAGAAGGGTGCCGGCGTTATTATTGCGGAGCGTGTCCTTGATATTAAGAAGGATATTGTGCAGATTATTACAAAGGATACGAGAAAGGCACTGGCATGCGTTTCGGCAGCATGGTTCGGTTATCCCGCGAGAAAGCTTAAGACGATAGGTATAACCGGAACGAAAGGGAAATCTACAACTTCATATATGATAAAAAGTATTCTTGAGGAGGCAGGACATAAGGTTGGAATAATCGGAACCATCGGAGTATGTATCGGGGAACAATGTCTGGCAACGAACAATACTACACCTGAGTCCTACATATTGCATGATTATTTTAGGAGAATGCTTGAAGAGGGCTGTGATACGCTTATTATGGAGGTGTCATCGCAGGGACTTAAGCAGAGCCGTGTATACGGGATAGAATTTGATTACGGCATATTCACCAATTTGGAGCCTGATCACATCGGTGGTGCGGAGCATGCGGATTTTGAAGAGTATATGTACTGTAAATCCCTGCTTTTCAGGCAGTGTAAGACCGGTATCGTGAATATTGACGATAAAAATCTTGAGGGGATATTAAAGGATCACACCTGCAGTATTGAAACCTACGGAATGAGTGAAAATGCAGAAACGAAGGCATCGGATGAAATTCTTTACATGAAGGACGGAATTATGGGCATTTCATACAAGGTATCCGGAAGGGTGAAGGGTGATATTCTGCTTACGATTCCGGGACATTTTAATGTATATAATTCCGTTGCTGCGATTGCGGTTTGCCGTCATTTTACGACTGACGAAGCTTTAATTAACAGGGCCTTGCAAAGGACAAATGTCAGGGGAAGGCTTGAGCCTGTTAATATATCGGATAAATTTATTCTGCTGATTGATTATGCGCATAATGCAATGGCACTTGAAAGTGTTCTCAAAACACTTAAGGAGTATAATCCCGGAAGGCTTGTATGTTTGTTCGGCTGCGGGGGAAACCGCTCCAGGGAGCGCCGCTTTGAGATGGGTGAGGTTTCGGCGAGACTGGCTGACCTTACGGTAGTTTCATCGGATAATCCGCGTTTTGAAGAGCCGATGGACATAATTAACGATATTCTCGTGGGAGTCGGACGCGGAGAAGGAAAATATATAACAATACCCGACAGGCGCGAAGCAATCAGATATGTTATTGAGAATGCTGAAGAAAATGATATAATAATACTTGCCGGAAAAGGCAACGAAGACTATCAGGAGATAAAAGGCGTTAAGTATCATATGGATGAGCGCGAAATTATCGCGGAAATAACTGCCGATTGGAGAGGTTAATGTACGCTGACATAATTGTCGATATATCAAACGAAAATCTTGATAAGACCTATCAGTACAGTGTTCCCGAGCATCTGCGCGGGAGGGCTGTTATCGGTGCTCCCGTATTAATTCAGTTTGGCAGGGGAAGCAGGGTTATTTCAGGGTACATAGTCGGGCTTTCCGATAAGGCGAAGATAGCACCCGAGAGGATAAAGCCGATTGATGATATACCGGAGCGTTCGCTTGAAATAGAGGAGAGGCTTGTAGGACTGGCAGTCTGGATAAAGGAACAGTTCGGTTCCACAATGAATGAGGCGCTGAAATGCGTGATTCCGGTGAGGAAAAAGGTGCGGGAGATTCTTAATCGTACGATTGTTTCCGCTGTATCATGCGAAGAGCTGAGAAGGAATTATGAGCTTGCCGTCAGGAAAAAGCATAGGGCGAAGGAAAGACTCCTATATGAGCTGCTTGAATTGTCCGAGCTTGATTACGGTCTGGCGACAGAAAAGCTTAACATATCGGCATCAACAATAAAAAAGCTTGAGGTGGACGGTATTATTGCCGTGAAGAGTACTGCAAAATACAGGAATCCGATAAAGCAGACCGCACAACAGGCAGTTAATATTGAGCTTAACAGTGAACAGCGCTTCATTGCTGACGAGATTAAGTCCGATATTGACAGGGGAATAAGACGTGATTATCTGATTCACGGCGTAACCGGAAGCGGAAAAACGGAAGTCTATATGGACATAATAGAAAAGGTTATTTCCATGAACAGACAGGTTATTATGCTCATACCTGAGATTGCACTTACATATCAGACTGTTAAGCGTTTTTATCTTCGCTTTGGGGATCGGATTTCGATAATGAATTCACGCTTGTCCGCAGGCGAAAGATATGACCAGTATCTTCGTGCAAAGAGGGGAGAGACAGATATTGTTATAGGACCGAGGTCGGCATTGTTTACTCCGTTTGAAAGACTCGGACTTATTATTATAGATGAGGAGCATGAAAACAGCTACAAAAGCGAGAGTGCTCCGAAATACCATGCAAGAGAGGTTGCACTAAAGCGTGCCGGGCTTGAAAATGCATCTGTGATACTCGGGTCGGCAACTCCGTCGCTTGAGGCATATTCAAGAGCTGAGGACGGGAGAATAAAGCTGTATACGTTAAAGCAGCGTGCCGCAAATGCGGGGAAGCCTAAAGTAACCGTTGTCGATATGCGTGAGGAGCTGAAAAACAAAAATCGTTCGGTGTTTTCATTGCAGCTTAAGGCAATGATTGCGGAAAGGCTTGAAAAAAAAGAGCAGATGATGCTCTTTTTAAACAGACGCGGATATACGGGCTTTATTTCATGCCGAAGCTGTGGTAAGGTTATTAAATGCCGCCATTGTGACGTATCGATGACGCTTCATAAGGGAAATATTATGATGTGTCATTATTGCGGTGAAAAAGCTGCCGCTGCAGACAAATGCCCTGAATGCGGCTCACGCTATATCGGTTCCTTCGGTATCGGAACGCAGAAGGTTGAGGAGCTTATTAAGAAGGAGTTTCCGAGTGCAAGGGTACTGAGAATGGACGCTGATACAACGCGCGGAAAAACGGGGCATGAAGAAATTTTGTCTGCTTTTGCAAACGGTGAAGCCGATATACTTGTCGGAACGCAGATGATTGTGAAGGGACATGATTTTCATAATGTAACGCTTGTGGGAATTCTGCTTGCCGATTTGTCGCTTTATTCGTCTGATTTCAGGAGTGCGGAAAGGACATACCAGCTTCTTGCACAGGCGGCAGGGCGAGCCGGACGCGGTGCAAAGAACGGTGAGGTTGTTATCCAGACCTACAACACTGAGCATTATGCGGTGAAAAAAGCCGCTCTTGATGATTATGAGGGCTTTTACGCTGAGGAGATGACCTATCGCAGACTGATGAAATATCCGCCGTCTCAGAGTATGCTGTTAATAACGGTTTTATCTGCTGATGAGCTAACCGCAGGTGAAATGTCGGATAAAATTGTGTGTCTGCTGAAGATGAAAAAGCATGAATCAGAAGATATTAAGATAATCGGACCTGCACCGGCTGCGGTTGCGAGAATTAATGATGTCTACAGATTTTGTGTGTTTGTTAAGGGCGGCGATTACAGCAGGCTTGTTGAATTAAAAAATATGATAAATGATTATGCGACCGGGACGGGAAAGCAGAATTTTTCCGTACAGTATGATTTTAATCCCGGTTAATATATAATTAAGTCTGATTTGAAGCGTTGCAGACAAGGTTTACTAAAGAAAATACTTAATGCTTCGGAATGGAGGAGACATGGCACTCAGAAATATAAGAACTGAAGGAGATCCCGTGCTCGCAAAGCGGGCTAAGGAGGTTACAAAGCTTGATGAAAGAACAGTTGAGCTCATTGAGGATATGCTTGATACTATGTATGAGGCTAACGGAGTAGGGCTTGCAGCACCGCAGGTAGGCATTTTGAAGCGCATTGTGGTTATTGATGTAACCGAGGAGGGCGATTCGCCCATTATACTTATTAATCCTGAAATAATCGAGACTGACGGAAGCCAGACCGGTGATGAGGGGTGCTTAAGTGTGCCCGGCAAATCAGGCACTGTAACACGTGCATATTATGTAAAGGTCAGAGGCTATGACGAGAATATGGAGCTTTGCGAGATAGAGGGAAATGAACTGCTTGCAAGAGCATTGCAGCATGAGATTGACCACCTTAACGGTATTCTGTATACCTCAAAGGTTGAAGGTGAGCTTAAGACCAATACTGATGCTGAATAACGGAGGTTGATGATGAAGGTTGTTTTTATGGGAACACCCGACATTGCTGCGGGAATTCTGCGTACATTAATAGATTCAAAGCATGAGGTGGCTGCGGTAGTGACACAGCCCGACCGTCCGAAGGGACGCAATAAGGAGATTGAGTTTTCTCCCGTTAAAAAATGCGCGCTCGATGCCGGAATACCGGTTTATCAGCCTGAAAAAGCATCATCCGCGGAGTTTGAAGAGGAGCTTAGGCGTATTGCTCCTGAAATAATAGTAGTTGCGGCTTATGGGCAGATTTTGAAGAATAACATTCTTGAACTGCCGGAGCACGGCTGTATAAATGTACACGCATCACTGCTTCCTAAATACAGAGGCTCGTCACCGATACAGTGGGCTATAATAAACGGTGACGCGGAAACAGGTGTTACAATTATGCATATGGATGCCGGAATTGATACGGGAGATATAATATTGTCAGACAGGCTGACAATAGCACCCGATGAAACCGCCGGAACGCTTCATGACCGTTTGTCAGAGCTTGGCGGGCCGGTGCTTTTGCGTGCAATGGAGCAGATAGAAAACGGAACTGCCGTCAGAACAAAGCAGGACGATTCGCAGGCAAGCCATGTTTCGATGCTTAAGAAGACCATGGGAGAGCTCGATTTTTCACATCCTGCGGCAGTTCTTGAGCGTTTAATCAGAGGGCTGATTCCGTGGCCGGGTGCATATACCTACCTTGACGGAAAGACACTGAAAATATGGAAGACTGCGGTAGCTGACATAGAAGGCAGACCTGACGGGCATCCCGGAAGAGTGACGATTGAGGGGCGCAAAAGGCTGTTTGTCGAAACAGGTGATAAGAATCTTGAGATTCTTGAGCTGCAGCTTGAGGGTAAAAAGAGAATGGCAACAGAGGAATTCTTAAAAGGCTGTAATATTGAAACAGGATGCTTTTTAGGAAAATAGGAGCAGGGATATGATTAATACGCGGAGTATTGTTCTGGATATGCTTATCCGGATTCTTGAAGAGGGCAGGCCGTCACATATTGAGACAGCCGAGACTCTGGCAAGGTATTCTGAGCTTGACAGACAGAACAGAAGCTTTATAAAGAGGCTGTGTCAGGGAACGGTTGAGAGAAAGCTGACGCTAGACTATATTATTGACAGACTTGCGACAGTAAAGTGCAGTAAGCAAAAGCCCGTAATCAGAAATATTCTGCGTATGAGCATATATCAGCTTATATATATGGATTCGGTTCCGCAGTCAGCTGCATGTAATGAGGCAGTAAAGCTTGCGGGAAAAAGGGGCTTTAAAAGTCTTGGCGGTTTTGTTAACGGAATACTGAGAAACTGCATAAGAAGACAGGAAGAGCTTCTTGACTTTAAAAGGATTACCGATGAGGGTGAGAGGATTTCTGTAAGCTATTCAATGCCGCTGTGGATTATTCGCGAGTGGCAGAAGAGCTATACGAATGAAGAAATTATAAAAACTCTTGATTATTTCCTTGACTCAAATATGACGTCAATACGCTGTAATATAAGCAAAATGACACCAATGGAGCTTAAGAAGCGGCTTGAGGCAGGCGGAATAAACGTAGAAGAGGGCAGATATCTTGAAAATTGCTTTAGAATAAGCGGCTATGAAAGGCTCAGTGATATTCCCGAATTCAGGGACGGAATTTTTGTTGTTCAGGACGAAAGCTCGGCACTTTCGGGAGCTGTTACCTGCTTTTCAAAGGGAAACGAGGTTATAGATATTTGTGCGGCACCCGGAGGAAAAACTGTTAATGCTGCCGATATATTGTGCAGTCTTGGCGGAGGAAATGTTTGTGCCTGTGATTTGTCCGTTTCAAAAACCGAATTGATTCGTGAAGCAGTTACCAGATGCGGTTTTTCCAATGTAAGAGTTACAGAGAATGATGCGCTTGTTTACAATAAAGCATTTGAAGAAAAGGCGGATGTACTGATTGCCGACCTTCCCTGCTCCGGACTCGGGATAATTGGCAAGAAGCCTGATATAAAGTATAATATGACACCTGAGAAGCAGAAGGAGCTTGTACAATTACAGCGGGATATTCTGAAAAACATCGTTGCTTATTTAAAGCACGGAGGAACCCTGCTGTACAGTACCTGCACGATAAACGCTGAAGAGAACGAAAGGAATGTTGCTTTTCTTGAGGAAGAGCTTGGGCTGAAGCGCTTAGATATTGCGTCAAGACTTCCGGAAGCTTTGGGCAAAAGCTGTAAGGACGGAATGCTGCAGCTGTTTCCGGGGATTCACGGAACAGACGGATTTTTTATTGCCTGTCTTATGAAACCGTAATGTTGATTTTCGGATGAGGATAAAATGTTAGATATAAAATCATTATCTTTTCAGGAATTAAATAATGAGATGTTAAGGCTTGGGGAGAAGAACTTCAGGTCTGCGCAGATATACGAATGGATACACAAAAAATGTGTCAGAAGCTTTGACGAAATGACTAATATTCCGTCAGCCTTAAGAGCGAAGCTTAAGGAGGAGTGCGTTCTTACGTCCCTTGAGGAAAAGGCTGTGCTGAAATCGGATATTGACGGAACGGAGAAGTTTCTGTTCGGCCTTTCCGACGGTAATGTGATAGAAAGTGTCCTGATGAGATATGAGCACGGGCTTTCCGTGTGTATTTCGTCTCAGGTCGGATGTCGAATGGGCTGCAGCTTTTGTGCCTCAACTATCGGAGGCAGAATAAGGGATCTTACGGCAGGTGAGATGCTTGACCAGATTTATTACATTCAGCGCTATGAAGGACAGAGGGTTTCGAATGTCGTTGTTATGGGAACGGGAGAGCCCTTTGATAATTTTGACAATTTTGTCCGCTTTTATGAAATGATATCAGATAAAAGGGGACTTGATATAAGCGGAAGAAATATTACCGTATCCACCTGCGGACTGGTGGAGCGGATTTATGAGCTTGCAGACAAAAGCTATACATTAACTCTGGCAATTTCCCTGCATGCTCCGAATGATGAGCTTCGAAGAACAATCATGCCGATTGCGAATAAGTATTCGATTGAAGAAGTAATGAAGGCATGTGATTATTATTTTGAAAAAACGGGAAGAAGGATTACCTTCGAATACAGTCTTATTAAGGATGTTAATGATACAGAGGCATGTGCCGTCCAATTGGGTGAATTGCTGAAGGGCAGAAATTGCCATGTAAATCTGATTCCCGTAAACCCTGTAAAGGAGCGGAGTTTCAAAAAGTCGGACGCCGGGAGCCTCGCCAAGTTCAAAAAATTACTTGAAAAATACAGAATAAATGTTACTATTAGAAGAGGAATGGGCTCGGATATTGATGCTGCCTGCGGACAGCTTCGGAGGAGCTACATGGAAAAAGACAGAAAAAGCGGAGGTGAGCAGTAATGCAGTCGTATGCCATGACTGATGTCGGGCTGAGCAGACAAATGAATCAGGACTATATTTATGCCAGCGACACTGCTGTAGGTATACTTCCGAATCTATATATTGTTGCAGACGGTATGGGCGGGCATAATGCCGGTGATTTTGCTTCGCGCTTTTGTGTAGAACATTTTACTGAAACTGTTCGGAGCGCGGATAAGGATACGGTCAGCGTTATCAGTCTGATTGAGAATGCTTTGAGGGAAACAAACGAGCAGCTTATTGTAAAGGCTGCTGAAGCTCAGGACCTTGAAGGCATGGGAACTACGTTTGTTGCAGCTTCAATTGATAACAATGTTATGACGGTTGCCAATATCGGTGACAGCAGATTATATGTAATCAATTCGGCTATTAAGCAGATAACAGAGGATCACTCACTGGTTGCGGAGATGGTTCGTAACGGTGATTTGAAGAAGGAAGATGCAAGATTCCATCCCAAGAAAAATGTTGTTACAAGAGCAATAAGCGCTGCCGGAGTTGTTATACCGGATTTTTTTGAGCTCGAATTACTGCCTGATGATATTGTTCTCTTATGCTCTGACGGTCTTTGCAATATGCTTGGGGATTCAGAGATATTTGAGATTGTTAACAGAAACCGCAGGGATTTTAAAGCTGCTGCAACGGAGCTGGTGGCAAAGTCAAATGAAAACGGCGGAAAGGATAATATTTCGGTTATTCTTGCCGGAATGGAATAAAACAGGAAATACAATTAAAGGAATGAGGTTATTATGATTAAACCGGGAATGTTTATTAGTGACAGATATGAGATAATTGACAAGGTCGGTTCCGGCGGAATGGCAGATGTTTATAAAGCAAAATGCCATCGGCTTAACCGTTATGTGGCAATTAAGATTTTAAAATCAGAGTTTTCGTCTGACCACGGATTTGTCCAGAAGTTCAGAGCAGAGGCTCAGTCTGTTGCAGGATTATCACATCCCAATATTGTAAGTGTTTATGATGTAGGTGATGATGACGGACTTCATTATATCGTAATGGAGCTTGTCGAAGGTATTACATTAAAGAGATTTATCGAAAGAAAGAAGAAGCTTGAAATTAAAGAAGCAGTCGGCATAGCCATTCAGATTGCACAGGGTATGGAAGCGGCCCACACACATCACATTATTCACAGGGATATTAAACCGCAGAATATTATTATTTCAAGAGAAGGTAAGGTTAAGGTTGCCGATTTCGGTATTGCAAAGGCTGCAACCTCCAATACAATTTCGCAGAATGCAATCGGTTCGGTGCATTATCTTTCTCCTGAGCAGGCAAGAGGCGGTTACAGTGACGACCGAAGTGATATATACTCTCTCGGTGTTACACTTTATGAGATGCTTTGCGGTCAGGTTCCGTTTGCGGGTGATAATTCCGTATCCGTAGCACTTCTTCATATACAGAGTGAGGCGACTCCGGTTCAGGTGCTGAATCCCGAGGTTCCCACAAGTGTTGACAAGATTGTGCAGAAATGTATGCAGAAGAAGCCTGAGAGACGTTATCAGACAGCTTCTGAGCTTATCAAGGACTTAAAGCGTTCAATTCTTAATCCGGACGGTGACTATGTGAGCATTGCAAGCAATGCTGCTGTTGCCGATTCTCCTACAATTAATATAACCGAAGCCGAGATGACTACAATTAAGAGTGCGGCAAAGTCGCCGGTGGTTCATATTGATAAGAGCAGTCAGGTTAAGCAGAATAAGAAGGTTAAGAAGGAAGAAGAAGAGCTTGACAGTATGGATTCAAGACTTGAGAAGGTTTTGACGGTAGTTAGTGTTATTTTTGCAATTGCACTGATTATTGCCATTCTTTACCTGCTTTCAAAGTTTTTCTTCGGGGAAACAAAGGAGCCGGGAGCTGAGACAACGCCTACGCCCACGACGGTTTCATCAATAATAATAACGGCAACACCTACTGTGGCACCTACGCCTACACCTGTTGACGTTATGGATACACTTGTTCCGATGCAGCTTGTAGTCGGACTCACTATTGAGGATGCAGTTGCGCTGCTTAAGTCAATATCGACTGAGTTTGAAATTGACTGGTCGACGGAAGAGTATTCGGATGAGTATGAAAAGGGCTATGTTTCGGCACAGTATCCTCCAAAGGATATATTAATCGAAAAAAACTATAAAATTAAGCTTACAGTAAGTGCGGGTTCTGAGTTTTTTGAGCTGAATAATGTTTACGGCAAGCCCGCGGATGCTGCTATAGAATTGCTTGAGGCACTTGGATATAAGGTTGCTCCGTTACATGAATACAGTAATGATGTTGAGGCGGGGCTTGTAATCAGAACAGAGCCGGAAGCAGGAGCAATGGTTCCGAAGGATTCTGAGGTAGTAATTTATATCAGTGACGGACCGGAATTAAAATCGGCATTGGTTCCTTCTTTGCTCGGACACGATAAGGATGAGGCGATAGCATTACTTAATAATGCGGGTCTTGTTGCCGGAGAACCGGTATATGTATATTCAGAGTCTTATGATGCCGGACTTGTTTGCAATCAGGACTATGAAGGCGGCGAGTCGGTTGATGCCGGTACGGTTATTAACTTCAGTATCAGTATGGGCGAATACGTTCCGGAAGATCCCGAGCCTACCGAAGAGCCACAGATTACCGATGAGCCGGATTCGTCATATGTTGAAGAGCCTGATCCGACAAGTACTCCTACACCTGTACCTACCGAAGAGGTGGAACCTACACCTACGGAAGCGGCAGGTCCTGTGGGCTGATTTGACTAATACTACAGGGCTATTTGCGTATGCACATAGCCCTGTATGAAATTTGAGGGATAAATGCAGGGCAAGATTATTAAAGGTATTGCAGGCTTCTTTTATGTTAACGTTGAGCATGAAGGAATATATACCTGCAAAGCAAAAGGAGTTTTCAGAAATAACAGTGTGACCCCGCTTGTCGGTGACAACGTTGAGCTTGAGGTTCTTGATCAGAATGAAATGACGGGAAATATTACTGCGATATTACCCAGAAGGAATGAGCTGATAAGACCTGCCTCGGCAAATGTCGATCAGGCGCTGGTTATTTTTGCGGCGGCCGAGCCTGAGCCTAATCTGAATCTTCTGGACAGATTTCTTGTAACAATGCAGAGACAATCGGTTGAAACAATAATCTGTTTTAATAAAAGAGATATAGTTAACGAAAACGAAATAAGACTTCTGGAAGAGACATACGAAAAATGCGGGCATCGCGTCCTTTTTGCGAGCGTCAGACGCAGACAGGGGATTAACAAAATCAGGGAGGTTTTGCGGGGCAAAACAACAGTTCTTGCAGGACCCTCGGGAGTCGGTAAATCCTCGCTTATGAATGAACTGCAGCCTGAAGCAAATATGGAAACGGGAAGTATAAGTGAAAAAATAAAAAGAGGTAAGCAGACAACGCGCCATACGGAGCTTATCCGAATTGAAGAGAATACCTTTCTGATGGATACGCCCGGCTTCAGCTCGCTATATGTTAATGATATGGAAAAAGAAGAGCTGCGTCATTATTTCGTTGAATTTACCGAATATGAGGACGATTGCAGGTTTTTATCCTGCAGTCATATAAAGGAGCCCGGCTGCGGTGTAAAGGCGGCGCTTGAGAATGGGCTTATCAGCAAAATAAGATATGATAATTATGTACTTCTTTATGAGGAACTGCAGAAAAAGAAAAAGTATAAATAGCGGAGGAGAATATGAATAAGCTTGCACCGTCGATACTGGCAGCTGACTTTAACAGACTCGGAGAGGAAATTGCCGAAGCTGAGAAGGCCGGCGCTGATTATCTGCATATTGATGTAATGGATGGGAAATTTGTTCCGAGTATTTCGTTTGGAATGCCTCTTATCAAATCAATACGTAAGGAAAGTAATCTGGTATTCGATGTACATCTTATGATAGAGGAACCGGACCGGTATATTGACGATTTTGCTGCCGCAGGTGCCGATATTATTACGGTACATGCAGAGGCATGCACACATCTGACAAGGACTCTGATGCATATAAAGGAAAAGGGGCTGAAGGCCGGGGTAGCGCTTAATCCTGCAACACCTCTTTACGTGCTTGATTATGTATATGATTATTGTGACATGATACTGATAATGTCCGTAAATCCGGGATTTGGCGGACAGAAGCTTATTCCTGAAACCTTTGAAAAGCTTACGGAACTGCGTCAGATTGTCAAAAGCAGGGGCAAAGAAATCGATATTGAGGTTGACGGCGGAATTACATTGGAAAATGTTAGTGAAATAATAAATGCAGGTGCCAATGTTATTGTATCGGGAAGCAGTGTGTTTGGCGGAAGTATAGAGAAAAATGTAAAAAGCTTCAAGGAGGTAATTGCCGATGAAGCTGAATGAATTGCCTTTAGGAGCTCCTATAGAGATATATATAAAAAGGGACGGCTATAATTATAAAATCATAAGTAAGGTTGAGCTTGTAAAGGGTGACGGTATCTGCGTGATTCCGATTGCAAGCCGGATTAAGCTGTTCAGGTTTCTTGATTCGGATGCTATTGATATTACATACCGGCTTGATGATCGGATGTGGAAGTGGAGTCAGGTAAAGGCCGGTGTGATTACACTTGAGGACGGTACGGCGCTGCATTCGTTTTCTGCAGATAGTGAGGCAAAGCAGTATAACAGACGATCTGCTTACAGATTTCCCATAAAGCAGGAAACTGTAATGAAATATGAAAAGCTTGTTGAGCAGCCGGAAGGGGATTACTATTCAGGGCGTAATTCCGATATGGCAATTGATTTTGCAATTAATAATGCATTAATGCAATATGAGATAGTTGAGTGTCCCTGCTTCATACGTGACATAAGTGAGAACGGAGCTGCAGTGCTGAGTGATGAAAAGCTGAAGGAGGGGGACGTTATTTTGTTTGAACTTCCCTTCAGGGGCGATACTGTCGTGTGTAAAGCGGTGATAGTGCGTGCTATGCCTGATAAGAGAGGATATTATGATAATTTCTACGGATGCGTATACACTGAAACCAGCCGTAATTATATTAATTTCTTTTATGAGGTACAAAGACAAAGCATACAAAATGATAAAAAATCAAGAAAATAAACAACGGGTACAGAAATGTATCCGTTGTTTGTTGTTTAACAGGATTAATATCTCTTTGGCAACTATTGACTTAGAGCCATAAAAGGTGCCTGGTTATCACGGTGAATACATATTTTTAAATTCCGTCGGAGTAACACCCTTGATGATTTTAAACATTCTGATAAAGGATGAAAGTCCGTCAAAACCGGAGCGAAGCGCCACCTCTGTAACGCTTAGGGTAGGGTCAATTAAAAGTTTCTCGGCAAAAGCAATTCGCTTTTGGTTTACATATTTGTAGAACGACACATTTGTAAGCACCTTAAAGAGACGGCTGAAATGATATTTACTGAATCCGGCAAGCTGGGCGGTTTCTTCAAGCGTAAGCTTTTCCGTACAATGCTCGTTTATATATTCGCATATATATTGAAACTTCTCGATGTATTCCTTCTTTTTGGTGGCATTAATATCAAAGTTCCTGATTGGAGTACATTCTCTCCTTAAGCAGACGAAGATTTCAAGGAGCTTTGCATAAATGGAAGCCTCCGACATAAGCTTATCGGAGAAGTATTCATCCGCAATGGAATAAATAAGCTCCTTAATATGAGCATGTGCAACCGGTGCCTCATCGGGTGTTATGAGAAATGCCGGAGCGATGGAGGAGATTGTAGTTTCAAGCTCGCGGATTCCCCTGAGTAATGAATAGTCTGCCTGGAATATGAATCGTTTTCCTACGGGAGGAGCCTCGAGGCTGTGTATGACACCGGGATTGATAATAAGAATATCACCTTCGTTCAGGGTATATGGAATATCATTGCAGATCGCCCAATAAGAATTAAGTGTGGGCATGATTATTTCCATAGGAGCGTGCCAGTGTCTGGGGTAGTTTTCCGTTTTGTCATTATTATATAGCTTGATATTGGTGTTTTCTTTAAAATTAACGGTTTCCTGTATTCCGTGAAGTATTTCAATCATAAATCAGTCATTCGTCTCCTTTTATTTAATAATTAGAATGCTATTCTTGCTATTTGAATAAACGCTTTTTTCTTTGTATTATAACACATTGACAACAAAATGTATAGAATGACTTTGTTGTACGAATCCACAATATACAAAATAAACATGAAGAAAACAAAACAAACGGTCATAAACCGACATTATGACGGATGAGAAAAAAATTATATAGCAATAATTAATACACAAAAGGCAATTATTTTATGGCATAAGGATATATCAACTGCTATACTGAGTATACCAAAACATAAAGAAATATGAGGAGGGTATTATGAAGAAAAGAGTATTAGCATTAGTTCTTTGTGTAGCTATGGTTGCATCTGTATTAGCCGGATGTAAGAGCGAAGAGTCATCTGACAGCGGTGTACAGGAAATTACCTGGATGTTCTGGGATGACCTTAATGCAACTGAGGACCTTATTTCTAAGGGCTACAAGGAAACAATCGACAGATTCAATAAGGATTATGAGGGTAAGTATCATGTAACAGCTATTACCACAAACCTTGAAGAGTATTATCCTAAGCTTAACGCACTTGTTGCAGCTAACGACGTTCCGGACTGCTTTATCGTAAGTCCCGGTCCTAACCTTGACGTTTATGTTGAGCCCGGTGTTGCTGCTGATTTAACAAGCTACCTTAAGGCAGACGGCTGGTTAGATACTTTCAACGGCGGTATGGGTGCTTTCTCACAGCAGACCTACGACGGAAAGGTATACGCAGTTCCGTTGAATATTGCAGCAGCATGTGTATTCTATAACACAGAGATGTTCAAGAATGCTGGTATCACAACAATGCCTACTGACTGGGCAGGAATGATTGATGCATGCCAGAAGCTTCAGGGTGCAGGTTACACACCTCTTACAATTTCAGCAGGTACAGCATGGTGTCTTTCAATGCTCGCAGGTTACCTTTGTGACAGCGAAGGCGTTGATATAGATGCAATTGACGAAGGTAAGGCTCACTGGACAGATCAGAACGTTGCTAATGCAGCTAATAAGCTGGTTGAGATTTCTAAGTATTTCCAGCCTACAGCAGCAGGTGATACAAACGATGTTGCAACAGCAAACTTCTATAACGAAGAAGCAGCAATGCTTATTCAGGGTTCATGGGCTATCGCTCAGATTAACGGATCAAATCCTTCATTCGAGGATAAGTGTGGTGTATTTGCATTCCCCGGAACAGACGGAAGAGTTATTGCAAAGTCAGACAGTATTGCTATGAGTGCTAAGACAGAGCATCCCGAAGCTGTTATTGCATTTATGAAGTACTTTACAGACGACACAGCTCAGAAGTATACAGCAGAAGTTGGCGGAAAGATTCCTGTAACTACAGTTAAGTATGATGCGACAAAGGCTCCTGCACAGCTTGCATACGTTATGGACGTTTTCGGAAATGCGAAGTCAACATTCGGTTTCTATAATGAGTCTCTCGCTTCAACAGAGGCAGGTTCAGCATTTGATGATGCTATGGTTTCAATCTATCTTGGAACTCCCGTTGCTGAAGGACTTCAGGCTATTGAAGACTTCTACATAAACAATGTTTGGAACAAATAAGTAATTGAGCAGTTATCGCGGGATTGGAGAAATCCAATCCCGCATTTTTCAAAAATTTCGGAGGCGCACATGGACAAATTACTAAAAGACAAAAAGGCGATTATATTATTTTTGGCACCGGCATTTTTGCTGTTTACCTTTGTTTTGTTTATCCCGATTTGTCAATCAGTTTATTATTCATTCTGCGAGTATAATGCTTTGACAGAACCGAAATTTGTCGGACTTAAAAACTTCAAGGCGCTGTTTACAACAGATAAAACAATGATGACAGCTCTTAAGAATTCATTGTTTTTCCTGATTTTCTCGGTTGTGACACAGTTGATTGCCGGTTTGGTTATGGCAGCACTGTTAACCAACATAAAGAAGGGTCGTAATTTCTTTAAGAATGTATACTATTTACCCTGTGTACTTTCTTCTGCAGCACTCGGTCTTCTTTGGATGTTTATTTTTACACCCAAGCTGGGTATTAATCAGGTTCTTGAACAGTTCGGAATCGAAGGTCCTTTGTGGCTTATGGATATCAGCGGTTTCATAATTCTGCCCATGTGGGTTATTGCGTTTGTTGCTTTATGGCAGTACGTCGGTCAGTCAATGATGCTTTATATGGCTCAGATATCCGGTATCAGCAAGTCTTTGTATGAGGCTTCGTATATTGACGGCAGTACAAAGCTGCAGTCATTCAGATACATTACCCTGCCGCTTATCAGACCGATGATGGCGACGGCGATGTCCTTGAATGCAATCGGTTCACTTAAGTTCTTTGATTTGATTTTCAATATGACTGAGGGTGGTCCGAATCATGCAACTGAAGTACTGGCAACGCATTTATATACTCAGGGCTTTAAATATTTTAAATACGGATATGCAAGTGCTATCGGCGTTATTCTTCTTGTAGTGTGCCTGATAGTCACGTTCATCATAAATAAGTTTGTTAAAGTAGATAATTACGAAATGTAAGGAGGTGGAAGAGTTGAGTAAAAAAGTTAAGGATCAAAATTCACATAGTTCAATTGTCAAGACTTTGATTTACATCTTCCTTTCACTGATGGCGGTTATATACCTGCTTCCTTTGGTATGGGTTATTTACGTTTCATTAAAGGATGATAAAACGTTATTTGTTTCACCGTGGGAGATGCCTGAGCATCTGATGTTCGAGAATTATTCATTTGCCTGGTCAGCAGGAAAGCTTGGAACGGCTACGGTTAATTCGCTTATTGTATGTACGGTTACATTGATTCTTTGTTTGGTTATCGGTTCGATGGCAGCCTTTGCAATCGGCAGAATGAGATGGAAATTTGCAAATGCCACAATGACATATTTCTTAACCGGAATGATGATACCTGTCCATTGTATACTGATTCCGCTGTTTACAAGATTCTCGAAGCTCCATTTAACCAATAATTTATTTGGTTTGATTTTGCCGTATCTGACATTGTCACTGCCGCTTACGATCTTCATTATGGTTGGCTTTTTCAAGGGTCTTCCTAACGAGCTTTTTGAGTCGGCATGTATTGACGGATGTTCGATTTATAAAATATTTACCCACATTGCATTCCCGCTTTCAAAAACCGGTTTGTTTGTAACAGGTCTTATGTCATTTGTCGCAAACTGGAACGAACTGCTTCTTGCGATGGTATTTATTTCGGATGATGCATCGAAAACGCTGCCTGTGTCATTGTCAAAGTTTGTAGGACCGTATAATACGAACTACTCACAGATGTTTGCAGCAATTGTTATTGCGATTGTGCCTACCATTATCGTATATTGCTGCTTCAGTAACAGTATCGTTGACGGATTAACACAGGGTGCCGTAAAGGGCTGATGCCCGTCCGGACGGTGAAAGTATTGATTTAGTAAAAATGTCTTTCCTATAAAGAGAATAATGTAAAACAGGGCTGTTGTATTATACCGGTGAGTATCGGTTTATATAGCAGTCCTGTTTTATTTTGTGAATTTACTTTTGTAAGGCTTCATGGTATAGTAGTTACTGATTGTAGTAAAAATTACCGCAGGAATGTGGTGGCTTTTTGTTTCTTAAGCGAAAACAAATAGCCATAGCGATATTCATCGCGACAAGTCGCTCAGAAATGGAGGATTGAAATGAAACTTGGAATTGTTGGTTTACCGAATGTCGGTAAGAGTACATTATTTAATTCGCTTACAAAGGCCGGAGCAGAGTCTGCAAACTATCCGTTTTGTACAATAAACCCTAATGTGGGTGTTGTAGCGGTTCCGGATGAAAGGCTTGATGTGCTTACGGATATGTATAAGTCTGAAAGCAGGGTTCCTGCCGTAATAGAATTTGTTGATATTGCGGGACTTGTTAAGGGCGCATCAAAGGGCGAAGGACTCGGCAATCAGTTCCTTTCGCATATACGTGAGGTTGATGCGATTGTACATGTTGTACGCTGCTTTGAGGATACTAATATTGTGCATGTGGATGGTTCTGTTGACCCGCTTCGTGATATTGAAACAATTAATCTTGAATTGATTTTTGCGGATCTTGATGTTATAGAAAGAAGACTTGCGAA
This sequence comes from Lachnospiraceae bacterium, assembly GCA_045578645.1. GTDB lineage: Bacteria > Bacillota > Clostridia > Lachnospirales > Lachnospiraceae > RUG11977. The sequence goes on along the minus strand of JAZNKQ010000102.1, from coordinate 23,251 downwards.
GGGCGTTAAGGGTGCGGCAAATAATAAAGCACTTGCTAAGGAAGTGGAGCTTCTTAAGAGTCTTAAAGAGCTTCTTGAAGAAGGAAAATGCGCAAAGAGCTATGTGCCGGCAGATGACGAGGAGGCTCAGCTGCTTGAAAGCTTTTGTCTGTTAACGTCAAAGCCTGTTATTTATGCGGCAAACGTTAAGGAAGATGATCTTGCGGATGACGGAGCTTCCAACAGCTTTGTAGGCAGAGTGAGAGAGTTCGCGGAAGGTGAGGGCTCAAAGGCATTTGTTGTATGCGCTCAGATAGAGCAGGAATTATCAGAGCTTGATGAGGAAGAGAAGAAGATTTTCCTTGAGGACCTCGGAGTTACCAGCTCCGGACTTGAAAAGCTGATTGTTGCAAGCTATGATCTTCTGGGTCTTATGAGCTTCTTGACTGCAGGACCTAAGGAGAGCAGGGCTTGGACGATAAAGAAGGGCACAAAGGCTCCTCAGGCAGCCGGAAAGATTCACTCTGACTTTGAGCGCGGATTTATCAGGGCTGAGATTGTGAATTATGACACCCTTATAGAGTGCGGAAGCTTTAATGCTGCAAAGGAAAAGGGACTTGTCCGTTCGGAAGGCAAGGAATATGTTGTTCAGGATGGAGATGTAATCCTTTTCAGATTTAATGTTTAATATTTGGGAGGGGATACCTGATGTCAGTATGGGGAAATGATACAAATATAAATTTTCCGAATATCGGACTGTCGTTGGAAAATGTTCCGAGAGGCTTTGAGATATTCGGATTTAGAATAGCGTTATACGGTATATGCATTGCAATAGGTATGCTTGGAGGTATACTTATTGCACGCTGGCAGGCAAAAAGAAGCGGTCAGGATAAGGAAATGTATCTCGATTTTGCTCTGTGGGCAATTCCGCTTTCCGTAGTGGGTGCGAGACTTTATTCTGTTATCTTTGAATGGGATTATTATAAGGATGATCTGCTTAAGATATTTAATCTGAGAAATGGCGGACTTGCAATATACGGTGGCGTAATTGTTGCTATTTTATGTGCGTTTGTGTATTCAAAGATTAAAAAAATCAGTGTTGGTCTGCTTGCGGATACCGGTATTCTCGGAATGCTGGTCGGACAGATTTGCGGACGCTGGGGTAATTTCTTTAACCGCGAGTGCTTCGGAAATTATTCTGACAGCCTTCTTGCAATGCAGATAAATGTTGCCGATTCAAGCCTCGACAGTGTCTTTAAGCCGTCGGTTATTTCCGATGAGGTGCTTGCTTCAATGTATGTGGGCAAGGAGCGCGCGCTTGAGAGTATAATGGAAATACGAAATAATATTGTAACGGCGGCAGACGGCTTTTCCTATATACAGGTCCAGCCTACCTTCCTGTATGAGCTGCTGTGGAATCTGGCACTTCTTATCATTCTGATAGTATATTGGAAGCATAAGAAATTTAACGGTGAAATCATACTCTTATACCTTTTCGGATACGGTCTGGGCAGGTTCATTATCGAAGGTATGAGAACGGATCAGCTTTTCCTCTGGAATACGGGGATTGCGGTATCGCAGCTTTTATCTGCAATACTTGTTCTTGCTGCTGCGGGAATGATTGTTTTCTTCAGATTGAGAGAGCGAAAACGCAGTAATTCCGGCGAGACAGCTACGCAGACAGAAAAGTAGCTATATTCCTCGTGACAGGGCGCTCGTAAAAGGGTTAGCAAATTAGAGTTATAAAAGTTTATAGGTGATTAATAATCGCACAAATGTTCGAAAAAGTACAATAATCGAACGTTTGTGCGATTATTTTCTGAAAAATTACTTGTTTTGAAGGTAATTTGTCGTGAATATTCGCATTTTTCTCTTGATTTTTAGCTGAAAGCAGTATAATATTAGTACATAAGTGGTGCAAAGTGGGTTCAAGTGTTACAAAGTGGAGGAAATGCCAATGTTCATGGGTGAGTTTAACCATACAATAGACCCTAAGAACAGGGTGATTGTTCCTGTTAAGTTCAGGGACGAACTTGGTGAGTGCTTTGTTGTTACGGCCGGACTTGACGGCTGCCTGTACCTTTGCCCGCAAAAAGACTGGGAAGCATTTGTTGAGAAGCTGAGTCAGCTGCCCTTTACAAGAGAGACAAGGGAATTGCAGAGACATTTCATGCAGAATGCGGCTGAATGTGAGCTGGACAAGCAGGGAAGAATACTTATACCGGCTAATCTTAAGGTGCTTGCAGGATTTGAAAAGGATGTTGTCTTTGTCGGCGTAATCGGAAAGGTTGAGCTTTGGAGCAAGGAGAGGCTTGAGGCTAATGCACCAAAGTCCAGTATGGAGGAGATTGCGGAGAAGATGTCAACAGAGTACGGTCTTCGTTTCTGATGTATAGGAGAGAGATGTGAATAAGCAAAATAATTTCAGACACAAATCAGTGCTTTTAAATGAAACGGTTTACGGACTGAATATTAAGCCGGATGGTATATATGTTGACGGAACACTCGGCGGCGGCGGACACTCCTATGAGCTTTGCAAAAATCTTGAGTCGGGTTTATTAATCGGAATCGACCAGGATGAGGCAGCGATAGCTGCCGCAACAGAAAGACTTAAGGAGTTTGCAGGTAAGTTCAGAGCAGTAAGAAGTAATTACAGCGAGATAAAGGAGATATTGTTATCTCAGAATATAGAAGCGGTTGACGGAATTATGCTTGACCTTGGTGTTTCGTCATATCAGCTTGATACTCCGGAGCGTGGATTTTCATACCGTGAGGATGCACCGCTTGATATGAGAATGGATACAAGACAGACAAAAACAGCAAGGGACATTGTTAATAACTACAGTGAATCAGAGCTGTTCAGAGTAATAAGGGATTACGGTGAAGATCATTTCGCGAAGAATATTGCAAAGCATATTGTAAGAAGACGGGAAATAAAGCCGATTGAAACAACCTTTGAACTGAATGAGGTGATAAAAGCAGCAATACCCGCAAAGCTTCGCGAAAACACGGGACATCCCTCCAAGCGGACCTTTCAGGCTATAAGAATTGAACTGAACAGGGAGCTTGAGGTACTTAGAGAAACACTTGAGATTCTTCCGGGACTTTTAAAGCCGGGTGGCAGGATAAGCATAATAACCTTCCATTCGCTTGAAGACCGGATAGTAAAGACAGCATTCAGCAGAGCAGAAAAGCCCTGCACCTGCCCACCGGAATTTCCGATATGTGTATGCGGGAAGAAGTCGTTGGGAAAACAGCTTACCAGAAAGCCGATACTTCCGTCTGAGGCGGAAATGGAGGCGAATCCGAGAGCTAAAAGTGCAAAGCTGAGGATTTTTGAAAAAATACAGGGGTAAGCAAAGAGAACGGAGGCTCATATGGAACAGAGAAAAAACAAATTTGCTTATGATAAGGAATACTACGAAAGCAGATATTATGTGGTAGACGGAAATGCTGCCAGACAGCTGTATGCATATGAGAACGTTGCCGTGGAGGAAGAGGAATACGTAGGACTGCAGCCGGAAAAGCAGCAGGATAATGCACCGGTAAGAGAACCGAAGGTAAGAGTAAAGAGACATATTAAGCTGAACCTTATGCATGTGACCATGCTGCTTGTTGCAATGTCAGCATTAGTATTTCTGGCATTTAAATATCTTGATGTAAAGTCTGATATTTCACAGATGGATAAAAAAATAACCGTAGCAAAGAATAATCTTGCCGATGTAAACGCGCTTAATGCTTCTCTTGAATCAGAGCTTGATGTAACGGTTGACAGAGATTATGTGTACAGCGTTGCGGTAGGAAGACTTGGAATGGTTTATCCGAATGATAATCAGATTGTTTACTATAAAACATCAGCTGAAGGTTATGTAAGACAATACAGCATAATTGAATAGCCGGTCTTGCAATCAATCTGTTAACGGACTATACTTGATATCGGTTTTAGTTTGTAAGTGAAGGATGAGGTATAGCCCTGATACGTCAACCGTTGCGTGATTACGCGGACGAACGGCGTTCTCGGAATGGAGATTGATATGAAAAATAAGGACAAAAGGATAAGTCGCGTAAGCGGTGTCATGAAGAAAAGATTATATCTTGTTCTCTTTGTGATACTCGTTTTATGCGGCATTTTAATTGGAAGACTTGTATATCTGAATAATGTTGACGGAGACAGATACGCGAAGGCGGTGCTGTCGCAGCAATCATATTCGAGCAGAACTATTGCAAGTGAGCGCGGAAATATTCTTGATCGGAACGGGATTGTTCTTGCAAGAAGTGAGAAGGTTTATAATGTTATTATTGACCCTAAGGTAATACTGAGCCAGACTTATTATTATGAGCCGACAATGGAAGCAATAAAGACCGTGTTCGGTTATGATGAGAATGAGATTGCAGACCTGATAAACAGAAACAGCAGCAGCTCATATATAAAGTATGAGGAGAATATAAGCTACAGCAAGGTTTCTGAGTTTAATAAATATAAATCAGGGCATAAGTTTGTTGTGGGAGTATGGTTTGAAGAAGAGTATAAGAGAGTCTATCCCTATTCCACACTTGCCTCTCATGTAATCGGCTTTACTACGGACGGCGTTTCGGGAACCTATGGCCTCGAGCAGTATTATAATGAAGAGCTGACCGGTGTTGAGGGAATGGAATACGGTTATTTTGATTCTGAACTTAACAGTAAAAAAACGGTTAAGGAAGCAAAAGACGGAAACGATATTGTTTCAACGATTGATTATAATATACAGACGGTTGTTGAAAAAAAGATAAGTGATTTCAGAACTGAAACCGGAAGCAATAATATCGGGGTTATCGTAATGAATCCGAATAACGGTGAGATTTATGCGATGGCTTCAAATGCTGAGTATGATTTGAATAATCCCCGTTCTCTGGAGGCTTTTTACAGCGAAGAGGAGCTAAGCGTGCTTTCGGCGGATGAGAAGCTGAATGCGCTGTATGATATATGGCGTAATTACTGCATTTCGGATACCTATGAGTCGGGCTCTACCTATAAAACAATTACGGTGGCTTCGGCGCTTGAGGAGCATGCTACTGCACGCTCGAATACATATGAGTGTCTCGGTTCAATGGAGGTCGGAGGCTGGAAAATCGGCTGTAATAATAAATACGGACACGGGAACATTGATCTTGCACAGTCACTTATGAAGTCATGTAACTGTGCCTTAATGCAGATTGCGGAAGCTCTCGGAAGGGATTCGTTTTATAGCTATCAGAGTAAATTCGGTTTCGGACAGAAGACCGGAATAGATATAGTAGGTGAGGCATCAGGTATTGTTATACCGAAGAAATCCCTTAATGTAACCGAGCTTGCGACAAGCAGCTTCGGAACTACATTTAATGTGTCGATGATTCAGATGGCGGCGGCATATGCGTCGATAATTAATGGCGGCAGCTATTATCAGCCTCATCTGGTCAGGGAAATAACTGACAGTGACGGTGTTGTTTTAAAAAGCTTTGATGACATGCTTATTCGTGAGACTGTCAGCAATGAAACCTCAAGCTTTATACGTGATGCGCTTTATATGACAGTCGAGGAAGGAACGGCTACACCGGCGAAGGTGTCGGGCTATCTTATCGGCGGAAAAACGGGAACTGCGCAGAAGCGGCCGCGCGAGGATAAAAAGTATGTTGTATCCTTCGCCGGATTTGCGCCGGTATCTGCGCCTGAGGTTCTGATTTATATTGTAATTGATGAGATACATGATGAGAAAATTGCAGGAAGCAGCTCGTCTGCAACAAAAATGTCAGCTTCAATCATGAAGGAGATTTTACCGTATCTCGGGCTTTATCCTGAGGGCGAAATTGAATACAATGTGAATTTTGATCTGCTGGAGGATAACAGTTCATTCTACAGACCTGAGGAAGATGAAGGAAATCCTGATGTTTTGCCGGATGAATTATCAACCGGGCAATAATGCCGTAAATTCGGAATAGCAGGCTCTGAGGGTTAATAAAATAAATATATGAACGCTTCGGAGTAGTTTTTGATTCGGTTAAAGAATGCGCAGCGAAGAAGTATTCTTGTTGTCGTAACTGCGATTGTACTGGTTTTGACAATACTGATTACAAGACTTTCGTATCTGATGCTCTATGATAAAGCCGGATATGAAAAGCTTGCAGAGGAACTTCATGAAAGAGAAAGAAGTGTTAAGGCTGAAAGAGGACTTATTTTTGACCGGAACGGGGTTGTGATTGCGGCAAATAAGCCGGTTTGTACGATTTCGGTAATACATAATCAGATAAAAGAGCCTGAAAGGGTAATATCAGAATTAAGCAGGCTGCTTTCATTATCCGAGGAAACCGTAAGAAAACGTGTTGAGAAGTATTCCTCAATTGAGCGAATTAAATCAAATGTTGATAAGGAGACTGCCGACAGAATTCGCGAGCTTAAGCTTGACGGTGTTATGGTCGATGAGGACTATAAGCGGTATTATCCTTTCGGAAGCCTTGCATCTAAGGTTCTTGGCTTTACGGGTGGCGATAATCAGGGAATCGTGGGTCTTGAGGTAAAATATGAGAATTATCTCGCCGGAAAAAGCGGTAAGATACTTACCCTAACAACGGCACACGGCCTCGAGATAGAAAATGCGGCAGAGAACAGAAGAGAAGCGGTTGCAGGTGCGAATCTTCATACAAGTCTCGATGTTAATATTCAGACCTATGCCCAACAGCTTGCTGAGAAGGTTATGCTTCAGAAGATGGCAAAGGGTGTAAGCATAATCGTTATGGACCCGAATAACGGTGAGATATTTGCATGTGTAAATGTACCGGAATATGATTTGAATACTCCCTATGAGCTTACGGAGGAGTTTCTGGTAATACAGGCTGTTACGGATTCTGCCATTAGCTATGAAAAGAAAAATGAACTGCTGAACCTTATGTGGCGAAACAGATGTATCCATGATACCTATGAGCCGGGCTCAGCCTTTAAAATAGTTACGGCAACGGCAGCACTTGAAGAGAAGGTCGTGGACATAAATGACAGCTTCTTTTGTCCGGGCTACAGGGTTGTTGCCGACCGGAGAATTCATTGTCATAAGGTTGCAGGGCACGGAAGCGAGAGCTTCCTTCAGGGAATTATGAATTCCTGTAATCCTGTATTTATGGATATCGGAGCACGTGTCGGAGTTGAAAATTTTCTGAAGTATTTTAAAAGACTGGGGCTGTCATCAAAAACGGGAGTTGATCTTCCGGGAGAAGCAACCTCGATAATGCATAAAAAGGAGAATATCGGAGAGGTTGAGCTTGCCACAATTTCATTCGGACAATCATTTCAGATAACGCCGTTTCAGCTTATCAGAGCCGCGTCGGCGGTCGCTAACGGCGGAACGCTTGTTACTCCGCATTTCGGTGTTTACATAGAAAGCAGTGAAGGCTATGTAATAAAAAATCTTGAATACAGTGAGCAAAGTGATGCCGTATCTGAGGAAACCTGTGAAACCATGAGGTATCTGCTTGAAAAGGTGGTTTCGGAGGGGACGGGAAATAAAGCATATATTGAGGGCTATACGGTTGCAGGAAAAACGGCAACCTCCGAAAAGCTTCCGAGAAGTGAAAACAAATATATAGCATCCTTTATCGGTTTTGCTCCTGCAGAGGACCCGAAGGTTATTGCAATGGTGATTATAGATGAGCCTCAGGGACTGTACTACGGAGGAACAATCGCAGCGCCTGTAATAAAGGAGCTGTATGAAAATATACTTCCCTATATGGGAATAGATAAAAGCAAAATATGATTGCTTTTAATATGGCATTGGCATATAATGTGCTTATGCTGTTAATAGGTACAAAATGTTGTATAAACCATTTGTATAAAGGGGATTTTGGTGATGGTTGATTTTAAAGATAAAAAGGTAATGATAATCGGAGCGGGTATGAGCGGCGTCGCTGCGGCATCGCTTCTTTCCGGCAGCGGTGCGGACATTACTTTATACGATGACAGAAAAGATATAAATAAAGAGGAGCTTTTAGAAAAGCTGCCTGCCGATTTTGACGGAAGAATTGCGCTCGGTGATATTCCGGAGGATTGCAGAGTAAGGCTTGATTACCTGATTTTAAGCCCCGGAGTTCCGAAGGATCTTCCGTATGTCCTTTTGATGGAGAAAAAGGGTGTGAAGATTATCGGAGAGGTTGAGCTGGCTTATTATTATTCAAAGGGCAGGGTTATTGCCGTAACGGGAACAAACGGAAAGACGACAACAACAGCTCTTATCGGAGAAATAATGAAAACCTGCTATGAGAATACACTTGTTGTTGGCAATATCGGAATTCCGTATACGGAAATGGTAAAGAAATCAACAGAGGATGGTGTTACGGTTGCCGAGATGAGCAGCTTCCAGCTGGATACAATTGATACCTTCAGACCTGATGTGGGAATTGTGCTTAATATTACACCGGATCATCTTGACAGACATCATACGATGAAGAATTACATAAACGCTAAGCTTAATGTAACGAAGAATCAGACAAGGGGAGATATCTGTGTACTCAATTTTGAGGATTCTACACTGCGCGAGGCTGCAAAGGATATTTCGACTAAAATAGTATGGTTCTCATCGAAGCGTGAGCTTGAAACAGGAGTGTATTTAGAGAACGGAAATATAATATATAGTGATAAAGGCGGTAAAAGCACTGTTGTTGCGACAAAGGATATGCTTTTGCTCGGGAATCATAATTATGAAAATACGATGGCCGCTGTTGCAGCGGCGGTATTTATGGGTATACCGTTGGAAAAAATCCGAGAAGCGATATGCAGCTTCAAGCCTGTTGAGCACAGAATCGAATATGTTGCCGAGAAAAACGGGGTACGTTATTACAATGATTCCAAGGGTACAAATCCGGATGCATCGATTCAGGCAGTAAGAGCCATGCCGGTGCCGACCATACTTATCGGCGGCGGATATGATAAGAATTCTGAATATGATGACTGGATTTTGAGCTTTGATAATAAAATCAGATATCTTGTGCTGATGGGCCAGACCCGTGAGAAGATTGCGGAATGCGCAAGAAAGCACGGCTTCGAGAATATTGTTTTTGTTGAAAGCATGGACGAAGCCGTAAGCTTTGCATATGAAAATGCAAGACCCGGTGAGGCGGTTCTGCTGTCTCCCTGTTGCGCAAGCTGGGGAATGTTCAAAAACTATCAGGAAAGAGGAAGAATATTTAAAGATTTGGTTATGAAATTAGAATAATAAAGTAAGGAGTACGTGATGTCGGAAGCAGGAACCGAAAAAAAAAAGATAAGACATGTAAACAGTAATTATGACATTACACTTGTCCTTCTTGTTCTTTTTCTTGGAGTGTTTGGACTTGTAATGATATACAGCACAAGCTCCTATAACGCTGCCAGATACTATAATGACGCACGACTGTATTTTAATCGTCAGGGAATGTTTCTGATTATCGGATTTTTTCTGATGATTGTTGTTTCGATGGTTGATTACAGAATATACATAAAACCTCTGCCGCTGATAAAAATACGTCCGATTTGGCTGCTGTATATTCTTTGTCTCGGTATGCAGACCTATGTACTTGTAAACGGTTATGCAGCGGGCGGGTCAATGCGATGGATACAGATTCCGGGAATAGGACAGTTCCAGCCTTCTGAAATAACAAAGATTTGCTTTATTCTTTTTGTTGCGTTTTTGGCGCAAAGCATGCCGAGGCGTCTTGACAGGGCGACAGGCTTTATAGCGATTGCAATATATATGATTCCGCTGCTTGCGCTTGTCGCACTGCAGAATTTGAGTACCGCAATTATTCTGGCAGGTATTATGACGGTATTGTGCTTTGTTGTGAGCCGTAAAAAGGGCTATTTCATTATCGCCGGAATTGCAATGGTTGCCGGTGCTGCCTTGTTTGTTGCTCTGGAAGGGTATAGAGGAGAGCGTATTACAAACTGGCTTCATCCGGAAAATCTCGAGAGTGGCTCACAGATACTTCAGGGCTTATATGCAATTGCATCAGGAGGACTTTGGGGAAAGGGACTGGGCGAAAGTATTCAGAAGCTCGGATATATACCTGAGGTACATACGGATATGATTTTTACCGTTATATGTGAGGAGCTCGGAATATTCGGAGCAATTGCGGTAATTGCACTGTTTCTGATGCTTATTTGGCGTCTGTTCCTTATTGCGACCTATGCCTCAGATTTATTCGGCGGACTGATTGCGACCGGCGTTATGATGCACATCGCCCTGCAGGTAATGATTAATATAGCGGTAGTAACCGCAAGCATACCGGCAACCGGAATTCCGCTGCCGTTCATCAGCTACGGAGGCAGCTCGCTTACTGTACTGATGGTGGAGATGGGAATAGCGCTCAGTGTGTCAAAATATACGAACAGAGACACACTTCCTGATATATAAATAATTAATATGACACAACAAAGCAGCTTCTGAATATACTGTATCTATATGTATGGTTGAGGTATGTAATGCTCCGAATAAGAATAGCCGGGGGCAGGAAACTTAACGGTTGTGTAGAAATACAGGGTTCAAAGAATGCAGCACTGCCGATTTTGGCAGCTACGGTATTGACCGACGGTAAAGTAACCATTGATAATTGTCCTGACATATCCGATACGGAGGATATGCGAAGACTTTTAAAAATGCTCGGAATAAGCGCGGCCCGTAACGGTGCAAGACTTGAAATAGACAGCAGATACATTAAAAGTAATCATTTGTGCTGCGGAGGCTCTGAGGCTTCACGCTCTGCAGTGTTTTTCATGAGTGTGCTTCTTGCACGCTTCGGGAGGGCAGTGATACCGTATCCAGGAGGCTGTGCAATAGGTAAAAGACCGATAGACATTCATATTAATGCATTAAAAAAGATGGGTGCCTGTATTGCCGAAATATATGACAGTACACTCGGCAAGCATTTGTATTGCGCCGCTGACAGATTAAAGGGAGCAGATATTACTCTGCCGTTTCCGAGTGTCGGAGCAACGGAGAATATATTGCTTGCGGCGGTAACGGCGGAAGGAATAACCCGTATATTTAATTATGCAAAAGAGCCTGAGATTGATGCCTTGTGCGACTTTCTTAATGCTGTTGGAGCGGATATACATAAGTCTTCCAAAACACTTGTCATAAATGGTGTTGATAAGCTCAAGAGTGTTTCAAATCTTTATTTTAGACTTCCGGGAGACAGAATAGTTGCAGGAACCTATATGCTTCTTGTTGCGGCTGCCGGCGGTGCTGCTAAGCTTAATGGCATTAATCCGCAGCATTTGCAATGTCTGAACAGGCTTCTGGTATCTGCCGGCTGCATAATTGATGCTGCGGACAGCAGCCTTGAAATTAAAAGAGAAGGCGAGCTTAGGGCAGTGGGAAATGTTATTACTGAGCCGTATCCGGGGTTTCCGACGGATTTGCAGTCTCAGCTGATTGCTGCAATGATATTTGCCGACGGCGAAACGAAAATATGTGAAAGCATTTTTGAAGACCGCTATAAGGTGGTTCCGGAGCTTTGTAAGCTTGGTGCAGACATTGAAATCAGTAATGAATTCGCCAAAATAAAAGGCAAAAAGGAAATATACGGAGCGCTTGTGAATTCCTCTGAGTTAAGAGGCGGAGCAGCGCTGGTAATTGCGGGAGCTGCTGCCTGCGGAGAAACAATAGTTTGCGATAATGGGTATATTAAAAGAGGATATGAGGATATCTGCAGGGATGTAAAGACCCTTGGCGGAGAGATAAGCTTTAGGAATGGAGATTAAAGTGTCCGATAAAGAACGAAAATCACGCCCGATGTTAAAAATAGTTATATTGATAGCTGTTCTTTCGCTTGCTTTTGTCATTTTTCATATGACATGCAGGTTGGAGAGTGTAACGATAACCGGAAGCAGCTACTATACGGCTGAGGAATTAAAGGAAAAACTTATAACCGAAAAGACGGATTCATACGCGCTTCTTCTTTATCTGCGTGCAAAGCTTTTCGGATTTAGTGAGATACCGTTTATTGAAAAGGCAGATGCTGAGCTCGTCGATAAGAATTCGGTTAGAATCGTTTTGTATGACAAGGCAGTTATTGGCTGTGTAAAAACGATGGGCCGGTATATGCATTTTGACAGAGACGGAATAGTGGTTGAAAGCTCTGAAGAACGCCTTGAGGGAGTACCGGAAGTAACGGGACTTGAGTTTGAAGAAATAGTTTTGTATGAGAAACTTGAGATAAAACGCGAAGCATTGTTTGATAGGATGCTTGAAATTACAATGCTGATAAATAAAAACAAATTACCGGTTGAGACTGTCGAATTTGACAAAAACAGTGCCGTTAAACTGATCCTTGAGAATGCGGAGGTTTTACTCGGTAAACAGAAAAACTATGATTTGCAGATTAATAATTTTGCAGCGATTTTAGAAGCTGCGGGAGAAGAAAAGCTGATGTTTGATATGCGCAATTATACCGAAGAAAACAGAGAGGTGACAGCAAAAAAACTTGAATAAAAAACTTGATTATTTACAGAAGTAAATGTATTATAGAATAGGATTGGAGTATTATAGTTGTTTGAATGCTTATAATAAGTAAGAAATTTACACAATTTCTTGAAATACAGGATAGAATGTGTTAAGGAGGATGGACCTTTGATAGAGATAAGAAACAGTGAGACAAGTTCAACTGCAAAAATATTGGTTGTAGGTGTAGGCGGAGCAGGAAATAATGCTGTTAACAGGATGATAGATGAAGGAATTGTCGGTGTTGATTTTATTTGTGTAAATACAGACAGGCAGCATCTTCAGACCTGTAAGGCTCCTTTATGTATTCAGATTGGTGAAAAGCTTACAAAGGGTCTCGGAGCAGGAGCAGTTCCGGAAATCGGTGAGAAGGCTGCCGAGGAGAGCAGAGATGAGCTTACCGAGGCAATTAAGGGAGCGGACATGGTGTTCGTTACCTGCGGTATGGGTGGCGGAACCGGAACCGGTGCAGCGCCCATCGTAGCTGAGATTGCAAAGAGTATGGACATCCTTACCGTCGGTATTGTAACAAAGCCCTTCAGATTTGAAGCAAAGCAGCGTATGAGCAATGCCGTGAACGGAATAGCAAAGCTTAAGGAAAATGTTGATACACTTATTGTTATACCCAATGACAAGCTTCTTGAGATTGTTGACAGACGTACAACAATGCCGGAGGCTCTTAAGAAGGCAGATGAAGTTCTTCAGCAGGGTGTACAGGGTATTACAGACCTTATTAATGTTCCGGGTCTTATTAACCTTGACTTTGCCGATGTTAAGACTGTTATGAAAAAGAAGGGCATCGCCCATATCGGTATCGGTGTAGGAACCGGTGAGGATAAGTGTACGGATGCTGTTAAGCGTGCTATTTCCAGTCCTCTTCTTGAGACATCGATTAATGGTGCTACACATGTAATCATTAATATTTCAGGTCAGATTAGTCTGATTGAGGCTAACGAAGCTGCTTCCTATGTTGAGGAGCTTGTCGGTGAGTCTGCGAATGTTATCTTCGGTGCCGTATATGATGAAAGTGTTACCGATCAGGCGGTAATTACCGTAATTGCTACCGGACTTGAAGGAGAATCAGCCGGAGCAGAAAGAAGTGATGTTCAGCAGGAGTCAAAGACTACAGGCGGAAAGGGACTTGGTTTCCTTAATCTCAATGATAGAAATCCGCGCAGCGGACAGAGCGGCTACGGAACACAGACAAAGGCTCAGCCTGCGAGGGATATTGAAAGGGACAAGCCGAAGACATCACCCTTCGGAGGAAGCTCGGCACCGGCCAATACAGGTAATGATGCGGGTGGAATTAAGATACCCGAATTCCTTCAGAAGAAGGGAAATAAATAATGAATACATAGCTGTCGGAAGTGGTAAACTTTCCGGCAGCTTTTTTGTTGCTTTGCCTACCGGATTTGACAAAATTTGCACTAAACAAGGTATATACTCGTCCCTAGGAAATTAAAAGGAGAGGATAGTGACAATATATGCAGATTTACTATTTCTGATAAATTTTCTGATGGACATTGTGATAATACATATGATCGGGAAAATAGTGAGAAAACGGTTTAAAAAGGTGGATGCTCTTTTTGCTGCATTTTGCGGAAGTATTATAGCGATAATATACATATACGTATCAGGAGATAACGAATTAAACAGAATTATAATTATGCTGATTACCGCGGCTGTGATGAGTATGATTATCGGGAACAGACAAAACCTGTTAAGGCTTCTAAGAGTTATGCTGTTTGTTACTGCGGTAATAAGAGGATTTTATGAAATAATCAGTAATATTGTTACCGCAAAGGAGGTCCTGCTGCCTGCTTCGGTAATATTGTGCTTAATAATAATTACGTATATTTCGGCGGAAAAAAGCTTTAGTGAAATAATCTATGAGGTTCAGATAAGCTGCGGAAGTGAGCGGTACTTCGGAAAGGGACTGATGGACACGGGGAATCTTCTTTGTGATCCTATATACGGTAAGCCGGTTGTTGTTATGTCAAATAACGGCTGGGTCAACGAGATGCTGAAAAAGTATCCGCAGAGGCATACTGCAGTGATTTTCAGTAATATAAATACGCAGAAGGGGATAATGAGCGGGATAAGAATCGATCGGATTGTAATAAAGAATGCTAATGATATTTACCAAATGAAGAATATAACGGTGGCAGTCGGAGACATGCTGAAGGATAACAAGGAGTATGAGCTGCTGCTGAATGCAAAGCTTTGTGAGAATAACTGATTATATGGAAACGGAGGCAGTCGTGCTGTTCAGAATTTCAATTGCAAATAAATTCAGACTGAAGATAATCCCTGATTTTAGATTTCTGTTTAAGAGAAATAATAAGGAAATCCACTATATAGGCGGAGCTGAGGTGCTGCCTGCACCGCTTGAACCTGTTGAGGAAAACGAAATGATTAGTAAGCTGGATACTGAGGAGAGTAATTATGCCAAGAGTATTCTTGTAGAGCATAATTTAAGACTCGTTGTTTATATAGCAAAAAAGTTTGAGAATACCGGAATCTGCGTTGAGGATCTGATTTCAATCGGGACAATAGGGCTTATCAAGGCAATTAATACATATAATTCAGAAAAGAATATTAAGCTTGCAACCTATGCGTCACGCTGTATAGAAAATGAAATTCTTATGTATCTGAGACGCAGCAGTAAACTTAAACTGGAGGTTTCGATTGATGAGCCGCTGAATGTTGACTGGGACGGTAATGAGCTTTTGTTATCTGATATACTTGGTACCGATGAGGATATAATATACAGGGGTATAGAACGTGAGGTTGACAGCAGACTGCTGAAAAAGGCAATAATGAACTTGTCGGGAAGAGAAAAGACGATAATAAATATGCGATATGGTCTGGGCTCTGAGGATGACCGTGAGATGACACAAAAAGAGGTTGCCGATGTACTTGGAATATCGCAATCATATATTTCGAGACTTGAGAAGAAAATCCTGAAAAGACTTAGAAAAGAAATGCTGAAATATTAATGAGGAGGTCTGCCGACGGGCGGACCTCCGATACTTTATGCGGATAAATACTGTCGCATTGTTTTTAAAGCGTTTTTTTCGAGACGTGATACCTGGGCCTGTGAAATCCCGACAATGTCAGCTACCTCCATCTGCGTTTTTCCCTCGAAAAAGCGCAGATTTATTATTTCGTGTTCACGTTTATTAAGACGTTTCATGGCTTCACTCAAAGAAAGGTGCTCGACCCATATATCCTCACGATTTTTTTTGTCGCTGACCTGGTCCATAACATACAGAGTATTGCCACCGTCAGAGTAAACGGGTTCATAAAGACTTAAGGGGCTCTGTATGGCATCAAGCGCATAAATTATATCTTCCTTCGGGATGCTGATTTCGGCAGCTATTTCCATGATGGTAGGCTCGGTAAAGGATTTTCTGGAAAGCATTTCGCGTGCATGTATTGCACGATAGGCTGTATCCTTTAATGAACGTGAAACACGTATGCTTCCGGAATCTCTTAAATATCGCCTTATTTCACCGATAATCATAGGTACCGCATAGGTTGAAAATTTGACATTTTGCGATGTGTCAAAATTGTCAACGGCTTTCATTAATCCGATGCAGCCGATTTGAAATAGGTCGTCAACATTTTCGTTGCTTGACTGGAAACGTTGAATTATGCTTAATACAAGACGGAGATTACCCTTGATAAACAGCTCTCTTGCCGTGGTATCACCGTTTTTAATTCTGTCGAAAAGTTCTTTTTTTTCATCGGACGTAAGAAGTGGGAGCTTGGAAGTGTTTACACCGCATATTTCAACCTTATACATAGTAATCTCCATTCCGTAAATGCTAGTCTAATTTAAGGATGTGCAATATACGGATTTTTATACTGTAAATCTTTACTGAACGTTAACATAAATGAGAGGCTGCAATAATTGACTTTAGAAAATTGCAATGCTATAATTCTTAAGATTTGTCAAAAAGAAAAAATAGAGAGGGTAAAGAAAAATGTTTCTGTTTCTTTTATTAATCTGGATTGTTTTTAATGGTAAGATAACGCTTGAAATACTGCTTTTCGGCATAGGTGTGTCAGCTGCCGTGTGTATGTTTTTATCAAGAACAATGGATTATAAATTCAGAAATGAGCTTAAGCTGATCAGAATCATACCTGATGCGGTTGCATACATAGCGGTACTTCTTGTGGAAATCATTAAGTCGAATTTTACGGTTATGAAGCTTGTAAAGAAGGGTGAAAAGGAGCTTGAACCGGTAGTATGTCATTTTAACAGTCATTTAAAAAGCAGTATGTCACGTGTGATTCTTGCAAATTCAATTACCATAACGCCGGGAACCATTACAGTATCCTTAAAGGATGATGAATTTTGGGTACATTGTCTCGATAAGTCGGTAGCTGAGGGGATTGAAAGTTCAGTTTTTGTTAAGCGACTTATGACGATTGAAAAGAAAACAGGTGTTGAAGCAGGAAATTAATGGAGGAAAACATGGAAGGATTTATATATTATTTTTTGATTTCAGTACTTGCAATACTTGCAATACTTATATTTCTGTGTTTTATCAGAGCGGTTAAGGGACCTACAATAACTGACAGAATTGTATGTGTAAATATAATCGGAACTTTGATAATAATTATTATTGCTATGCTTACGGTTATTCTGAATGAAAACTGGCTTGCGGATGTTTCGGCTGTATATGCGATGATAAGCTTTTTAGCAGTTGTGGTTCTGACAAAGATTTATATCGGAGTGTACAGAGAGAGAATTGCCAAAAAGGAAATGAAGGAGAAAAACGGTAAAGAAAATCAGAAGGAAGGTACCGGAAATGCTTGAGATAATAAGATACGGAACAGCGGTATTATTAATATTAATAGGATTGTTTTTTGCAATTGTTTCTGTTTTCGGAATGTTCAGATTTAAGTTTATATTAAATCGTATGCACACTGCCGCAATTATGGATACCCTTTCCATAATGTTTATTTTACTTGGACTTATAGTAATAAGCGGACTGAATTTTACATCCGTAAAGCTGGGGCTGATAATTGTATTTTTATGGCTGGCAAGCCCGGTTTCCAGTCACCTGATAAGTAATCTTGTGGCAACGGTTGCGCATGATACTGTCTTCAGTAAATGCGGGGTTATTGATATTTCAGAACAAAAAAATGATGAATCTATTAAAAAAGAATAAACAGCCCCAAAATGCTTGAATAATAGATAATACTTGATTATTATTATTTTAGCAAGGATAAAGAAGCCTGTTGATTTGTTGCTTGTGTCTGCAAAGGCTTCGGAATTGGAGATAATATTGAAGCGGGAATCGACTGTTAATAAAAAGACGGCAAAGATAATTACAGGTATTGCCGTACTTGCTTTTGTACTGATAATTGCGGTTTTGTTAATTGAGGAACTGGGCACCGGAACTGTAAAAGTAATAAATAATACCGATAAAAACATAACGGCACTTGAGCTCTATTTTGAAGATATTGACGGATATGATATCGGAGTCGAGGATTTGTATCATGACAGTCTTGCCGCCGGTGAAACTGTTGAAAGAGAAATAGGAGAGATTGACCTCAGATATACCGGCGCGAATGTCGGTATGCTGATTACATTTGAAGATGAAGCACGTATATATGCCTTTGGAGGCACCTTTAATTCGGTATTTAAGGGTGATTTTGAATTTGAGTTCTATATGAAGGACGGGGACTATTATCTTCATTCGGAGGCAAGATCCGGCCTGCTCGGAAGCAAAGACGAATACGACATGGATGATGATATTCGCTTCGATTTTGAGAATGCCGATTGGGAGTATGATTATTTAATTGCGGACTGATTCGGTAATATGTTGCTGAAAGCGGAAATGGGGAATTATGAAGCTGTTTTTTATTTCGCTCGGTTGTGATAAGAATCTGGTGGACAGTGAGAAAATGCTCGGAATGCTTAAAGAAGCGGGGCATCTGCCGGTTGAAGATGAAAATGAAGCTGAAGCAGCGGTAATTAATACTTGCTGCTTCATTCATGATGCAAAGCAGGAGAGCATAGAGTCAATATTATCTGTAGCCCGTCTTAAGGAAACAGCCTGTTTAAAATATCTTATAGTTACCGGATGTCTGGCGGAGAGATACAGACAGGATATATTGGATGAGATTCCTGAGGTTGATGCGGTGGTTGGTGCATCGGCCTATGACCGGCTTTGCGAGATTATTGCCGGGCTTGAAAACGGGGAATTAAAAAATGCCCTTATTCTTGAGGATAAAAACAGAAATCCGGAAATTAAGTCGGCGCGTTTAAGCTCATCAATAAATCATTACACATATTTGAAAATAGCCGAAGGCTGTGATAAGCATTGTACATATTGTGTAATTCCTTCGATAAAAGGAAATTACAGAAGCTATCCTTTTGAAGAGCTTGTTTGTGAAGCGGAAATGCTTGCAAAAGAGGGAAAGACAGAGCTTGTTGTTATTGCGCAGGAGACGACGCTTTACGGAACCGATTTATACGGCAGAAAAAGACTTCCTGAGCTTCTTGAAGCCCTTTGCCGGATAGAAGGTATTGAGTGGATAAGGCTGATGTACTGTTATCCCGAGGAAATTGACGAAGAGCTTATTGAGGTAATCAAAAAAGAAAAGAAAATATGCAAATACATAGATATTCCCATTCAATCCGCATCTGATAATGTTCTTAAGCATATGGGAAGAAGAACAAACAGACGTGAGATAACCGAAATAATAACACGTCTCAGAAATGCCGTTCCCGAAATTGCAATCAGAACTTCGCTTATTTCGGGTTTTCCCGGTGAAACGGATGAGGATCATCTTGAAACGCTTGATTTCATTAAGAGCATGAAGCTTGACCGCGTCGGCGTATTCACATATTCAAAGGAGGAGAATACACCTGCTTATCGAATGAAAAATCAGATTAAGGCAGCGGTAAAGAAAAAAAGAAGACAGGAGCTTATGCTTGCACAGCAGGAGTGTGTATTTGAAAAAAATGAGGCTCTTATCGGTAAGAGGCTTGATGTTATAATTGACGGAAGAATACCCGAAGACAATGTATATATAGGAAGGAGCTACATGGATGCTCCGGGAGTTGACGGATACATATTTATAGAGGCTGAAAGAGAGCTGATTTCAGGAAGCATTATTAATGTCATTATAACTGACGCAAGGCAATATGATTTAATCGGAAGGGAGTTTTGTGAAGATGAATTTACCGAATAAAATTACAGTTTTTCGTATTATACTTATACCGATTTTTACAGTAATACTGCTGGGACAGTTTCTGCCCAATTCGGATATTATAGCTTTGGTGATTTTTTGTGTGGCATGTGCGTCTGATTTTATTGACGGCTATCTCGCAAGAAAACACAAGCAGATTACGGATTTTGGTAAGCTTATGGACCCGCTTGCCGATAAGCTTCTGGTTTGTATAGCGTTAATCTGTTTTGTAGAGCTGCGTGATAATTTCCCTTCATGGGTTGCAATTCTTATCATATCCAGAGAATTTATCATCAGCGGATTCAGACAGCTTGCAGCAGACAAGGGTGTTATTATTCAGGCCGGCTATTGGGGTAAAATAAAGACGGTTGTTCAGATGTTTACCTGCATTGCCTTTATAATGGATCTTCAGTATGACTGGTTTACAACTGTAGAAAACTGCCTTATGTACGCAGCTACTGCATTAACCGTAATTTCACTCATTGATTATCTTGTAAAGAACTGGAAGATAATGAAAATGGCGTCCAAGTAGGGTTTTAACATACTAATGACATAGTTGCGGGATACTATTGCATTGTTGGCGAATGTGCTTAGGGGGTGAAGCTGATGAAGAAAGGAAAGACAAGACATATCTTTTTTCTTTTATTTATCTTCATGGCACTTTTTGCGCTTATCGGGTGCAAATCCGAGTTTTCCCCTTCGGATAACACCCCGACTGCAGTTGTAACACCCGCACCGACGAAGATTGTTACAATTCCGGATGATTCGGGGGATGCTTCATCAAATGCGACCCAGCTTGTCAGCATGCATTATTATATAATCGATACAAGCGATAATGAGCTTAATACGGCAGTGGCTCTTGTTCCCGCCGATGAAGAGATAAGTCCTGAAACTGTAATGGATTTCTTCCTCGACTCACTTGCCGATGAGTCAGTTGAGCTAAAGCTTGATTCTATCGAGCAGGAATCGGATCTTGTTATCATAAGCTTTGATGAATCAATGCTTGACATTGCAGCTAAGAATGCAGATTTAGAGGCTGCAATACTTGATGCTGCAGCACAGGGAATTTTGGATAATGTTAAGTCATGTAAAAGAATATGCTACAGGATTCTGGGAAAAGAGTATGTGACAGCAAATAGAAACTTTTCTGCGGATTATATATATATGGGAGATTGACTCCCTGTGAAATAATACAGGTATTAATTTGGGATATATGGTTTTCCATGTATCCTGTTTTTTTGCATATTGAAATTTTGGTTGATGAAGTTTAATATTGTTATGAAATACAAAGAAAATCAGAGTGGGAGTAAAAATGAAAAGTCTGATAATAATAGGCGGAGGTGCAGCCGGAATGCTGGCAGCATGCGTTGCGGCAGGTGACGGATGCGAAGTTACGCTGATTGAAAGAAATGAGAAGCTCGGGAAGAAGGTATTTATTACCGGGAAGGGAAGATGCAATATTACAAATGACTGCACAGTTGAGGATTTTCTGCTTAATGTGGTTACAAATTCAAAATTCATGTACAGCTCGATATATGGCTTTACACCGCAGGATACCGTGAATTTTTTCGAGGGTCTTGGACTGAAGACAAAAACGGAGCGCGGAAACAGAGTGTTTCCCGTAAGTGATCACTCGTCTGATGTAATTAAGGTGCTTGCAAATGAAATGCAAAGACGCAAGGTTAATATACGTTTAGGTGAAAGAGTAAAAGGGCTTATTACGGATGATAACGGTTTTGCCGGTGTAATTACGGATAAGGGTGAAAAAATATATGCCGATTCGTGTATTGTGGCGACGGGCGGAAAAAGCTATCCGGTAACCGGCTCCGATGGTGACGGGTATGGCTTTGCAGAAGAAGCAGGACATAAAATCAAACGTTTACTGCCTGCTCTCGTAGGGCTTGAGACAAAAGAGAAGTTTGTAAAGGAGCTCGAGGGTCTTTCCCTGCGGAATGTTTCGGCAGCAATTTATATAAATAATAAAGAGAAGTTTTCTGAGCTTGGGGAAATGCTCTTTACACATAACGGTGTAAGCGGTCCGCTGGTGCTTACCGCTTCGTCACTGTTTGCTGATGAAATTGAATCGGGAAAAGGTGTAAAGCTTAGAATTGATTTAAAGCCCGGGTTAACAAAGGATGAGCTTGATGCAAGAATTCTTAAGGATTTTTCTGAGAATCTTAATCGGCAGTTTAAGAATGCTCTTTCTAAATTATTGCCGGGAAAGCTGATACCTGTTGTCGTCGGACTTAGCGGAATTGACCCTGATAAGCGTGTGAATGAGGTAACAAAGAACGAAAGACAGAATCTTGTTGCATTGCTTAAGGGCTTTGAGCTTAATATTGAGAAGTCGTGCGGCTTTACGGGGGCTGTTATAACAAAGGGCGGTGTTTATGTAAAGGAGATAAATCCGGCTACAATGGAATCAAAGCTTGTTCCGGGTCTGTATTTTGCCGGTGAGATTATTGATGTTGACGCACTGACGGGAGGCTATAATCTTCAAATTGCATGGTCTACGGCTTATGCGGCCGCGAAGGCGGTAAGCTGCGTAGAATACTGATATACTGATTAGCGCTCAGCAATGGAGCAAATAGCCATTGCGATATTCATCGCGACAGGTCGCTCAGAAATGGAGGAAAAAATGAGAGAGTATTTTTCAATTGCGGTTGACGGACCGGCAGGAGCCGGAAAAAGTACAATTGCAAAGCTGGTGGCAAAAAAGCTCGGTTTCATATACATTGATACGGGAGCTATGTACAGGGCAATGGGTTTGTATTTCATCAGGAAGGGAGTGAGTTCTGACGATGAAAGAATGATTTGCGAAAAATGTGATGAAATTGATATAAGAATCGAATATGATAACGGAAGTCAGCTGGTTTTTTTAAACGGTGAGAATGTAAGCGTTCAGATACGTGAGGAGGAAATCGGAAGAATGGCTTCTGCCGTATCTGTGTACGGAGCAGTCAGAACAAAGCTTGTTGAGCTGCAGAGAGGACTTGCAGCCAGAGAAAATGTTATTATGGACGGAAGGGATATTGCATCCTGTGTGCTTCCGGATGCACAGCTTAAAATATATCTTACGGCAAGTGTTGAGGTAAGGGCACGCAGGAGATTTGAGGAGCTTAAGGGCAAAGGACAGGAATGTGACTTTGAACAGATTAAAGAGGATATCAGACAACGTGATTACAGGGATATGAACAGGGACATATCACCGCTTGTAAAGGTTGATGATGCAGTTGAGGTTGATACTTCGGATATGAGTATCGAAGAGGTTGCGGACAAAATTATTGAAATGTTTAAAGAGGTTTCAGATGATTGTCAGAGTTGCTGAAAGTGCAGGCTTCTGCTTTGGTGCAAAAAGAGCTGTTGATACGGTTTACGAGCAGGTGAAGGCCGGTAAGAGAGTTTACACCTATGGCGCAATCACACATAATGAGCAGGTAGTAAGTGAGCTTGCAGATATGGGCGTCAGAATAATTAATTCTCCTGAAGAAGCCGAAGGAATAAAGTCTTCTACAATTGTAATACGTTCCCACGGAGTACCGGAGGCTGTTTATAAAAGGCTTTTGAATGAAGATGAGAAC